>DUFD01000024.1 GCA_011171075.1 Dehalococcoidia bacterium
ATAGGCATCGGCCATCCCATCTGTGCAACCGGAAACCGACTGTGGATGACGGTCTGCAAGGAACTGAAGCGCAGCAACAAGCGTTACGGAATGGCCACGCAGTGTTGCGGCGACGGAGAGGGCATGACCGTTATATTCGAAAATCCTGACGCTCCAAAATAGAGCGACAATATCCGGCAAGGAGGATGCTTATTAAGTCCTCCTTGCCGTGGTTTACCAACGAGCTATTTAACCTTTCACCGCACGTGAATTCCCAAAATTTTCCTCATCGTCCCTGATAACTTGACCATAACCCCGTTTACCTCGTAAAAAAGACGGAGGCCGAGTGTTTCCTTTCACGGAGCCAATACGATGTCTCTTGTATTAGTTGTTAATAATACTTAGGCAATGACCATCCTTGAATCCGAGGGGAAATGTACAACTCTCCATACTTAATATTATAATTATTGAGGGGGTGTAGTTTAGTTTTTGATACTGAGCTTTAATTAAAGAAAAGCTATTGACAAAATGGAATATCGTTGATAGTATCCAATTCTTCTATTTTGAAAAAGGAGCCGAACAATGAAAATAAGCGCTCGAAATATGTTAAAGGGTACAGTAAAGACAGTGAAACCGGGAGCAGTTAACAGTGAGATTACTGTTGAACTATCTGGCGGAGCGATTGTAACCTCAATAATCACTAAGGAATCAGCAGAGAACCTTAAATTGGCTCCAGGGAAAGCTGTTTATGCTATCATTAAAGCCTCCAATGTGATGATTGGTGTGGAAGACTAGCTCGACTTTTTACCGTTTCCTTATTCATTAGAAAACCTGAACCCTATGTATCTTGTAGAAAAGGCGGAGGCCGCGTGCCTCCTTTATTTGATTTATTCTAATGATTCTTTTACCAACCGTCAAAAATTACTCTTTGTAAACGTTATTGTCATGAATTCAGTCATTGACTGTTCTCGATTACTAAGCTATGATTCACATAATATATTACCCAAGCGTTCAGTGTTCATAGCAAAGGAGAACAATCATGGTATTCACTTTCAAACCCGATACACCTTATTTAATGCCAGCTCACTTTGGAAAGCACCCTTTGTTTACTGATGTAGCACATTATGAGGACACAACAAACCTGATGATTCCCTACGTTACTGACAAGGATGCTCTAGCATCTTTCTTGCCCAAACCACTAGAGCCAACTGATGTACCTCTGGTTGCTGTTACTTGTGCTGTTTGTAAAGGAGTTAGCTTCTTAGGTGGTGGGGATTACAACTTCATCAGTATCAATTTGGCGGCTGTATTTAATGGACAGAAAGACCATGTAACTGGCAGTTATTGGGCTGTTCTGTGGGAGAATGATACTTTCCCAATCCTGCTTGGTCGCGAATTATTAGGAGCACCCAAACTCTATGCAGAAATACCTAACCCAAGGCAAGAGGACAATAATTGGAGTTTCTATTGTACGGAATACGGTACCAGACTTATTAAAGGAGAAATTAAGAATACCGCACCAGTTGATGAAGCAACGCTCAAACAACTTGAGGAAAGAGCTAATGCTAGAACTATAATTGGTTGGAAATATATTCCAAGTCCAGACCTAAACGGAGAGGAGATCAGTTTCCCTACAGCAGTAACAAATAAACGCACTCTACGTCAGGCATGGTTCGGTGAAGGTTCTGTCCACTTTCATAGAGATACTTGGGAGAAAATTCCCGTATCATCTCATATTATGGAGGGTTTGCAGAGACTAGTGGTGAAGGAGTACCAACTAGCCAGTATTACAAAGGGGAGTTCTGACCTCATGACAAAGACTCGAAAGCTAGAATAGTTATCAGACTCTTCAGGAACCAACAAATACTCTAAACTTAAAATTATTAAGTACTTCCGCACCACGGCAGCACTCATAGAATGTCCCCTTTATTGCCCAATCTTTCGCGGTAGTCATTTCCCCCCTCCTTTCGTTAACTGAATCCCAGGCAGCCCGGAGAATAGACGGAGGCCGCGTGTTTCCTTTACGCAGTATCTACTATCCCATATGTAAAAAATCAATAGGCGAAAGTACAGAGTTGATCGGAGTGTTGGTCGTACTGGTAGCCATAGTATGAACGTTTAGACTATCTCATCGACATCGGTTAGGGGGTCAGGAGCTTGGCTTTGAGCTCGCTCCGGTTGACCGTGAGAATGGCCATGGACGCCGGTACCATGAAGGATGAGTAGCCCTGGCCGGGATTCAGGAGTAGCGTGTCATCTATCTTCACCTTACAGGGCTCGTGGGTGTGCCCGAACAGAATGGCATCGGCATCAGGGAACCGGCGGGCCAGTTCTCTTTCAAGTCCGTCCGGATGCCCGCCCCAGGGGGGATGGATGACAACTATCTTCCGCCCCTCGATTTCGAAAGCCACCTGATGAGGGAGCTGGCGCCTGATATTCCCGGGGTCGGTATTCCCGAAGACGCCCACAAAATTTGGGGCGAGGCGTCTTATCTCCTCGAGTACTCCCACACCCGTAAAGTCGCCACAATGAACTACCCACTCGGCTTCTTGCACGGCCTGCTGCATGCCCTGGGGTAGCTCCTTAAACGCCCTGACGTGAGTGTCAGCGATTACCAGTATCTGCGTCAATCCTATCGCCCAATACCGCTACAAGCAGGAGGCTGGGACCGGTGTGGGTACCGATTACGGGGCCTGCCCTTGAGATATAGATTTTATCCCGGGGAAAGAAGGCACTGAGATGTTCAATGAGCACCTCGGAATCATCAGGGGAACCGGCATACTCCACCGCCATCTTATCAATGTGGGTGTAGCTCGCTGCAAAATCACAAAGATGCTGAATGGCCTTCTCACGGGAACGTTCTCTACCGAAGGGAAAGACCTCGCCATCTTTTAATCCGATGATGGGATTCACATTCAACATAGAACCAAGCAATGCCTGCGCCTTGCCGATTCTCCCTCCCCTGGCAAGATACTTGAGCGTGCTGAAAGCAGCGCGCATTTCTGACCGGGGGATATCGCGGTAAACCAGTTCCTCAATTTCCTCCAGACTCGCCCCGGCCTGGGCCGCCTCGGCAGCCCGGATTACCACCAGCCCCTGTGCCATGATGGCCAGCGTCGAGTCAATTACCCTGATACGACAATTCTTCTTCACCAACGTAACAGCCTGTGACGCCACTTCATAGGTAGCGCTGAGTTTAGACGAGATAGTAATAACCATTATCTCATCCGTATCCTCAGCCAGCTTATCGTACCTCTCGGCAAACTCCCCTAGCGAAGGCACGGAGGTGGTCGGTAATGTCTTCGCATTAGCCAGGTATTCGTAGAATGTACCAGCCGTCAGGTCAATGCCATCCCGGTATGCCATTTTGCCAAAATGGACATATAGCGGGATAACCGTGACATTCAGCTCCTGCACCACCTGGGGCGGCAGATCAGCTACACTGTCAGTGACAATAGCGACCGGCATTTGTATCCAGAAACCCTTCCGCTAATTTGATATGGCATATATTAAGGTCCTGATAATAAACTGTCAAATACTTTTTTATTGCCCTGTTTTCACAGTTCCCGCTACTTTTATACTTATATCCCCATCCAATAACACGGTTCTATGTCAACCACACACAGTATTGACAACCATCCTTATAAAGAGTACATTTCAGGCACTGATGCCGTTTGCATACGGGTACGACAGCGAGAATACAAGGTAATTGGAAGGAGGTACATAATGCCGACCTATGTGACACTGGTGAAGTTCACCTCGGAAGGACTCAAGAATGTGGCCACCCTTGGCAGCAGGTGGGAACAGGGCGTGAAGATGGCAGAGCAGATGGGCATCAAGACCGTAGGTGCTTACGGTCTGCTCGGGTCTTATGATATGATGTTTATCTACGAAGCACCCAATGAAAAAGTTGCTGCTGGCATGCCTCTGTCCTTTGCTCCGGATGGCGGTGCACAGACCGAGACCTGGACAGCGATTCCCATGGAGGAGTTCGTCGGGCTCACCGGAATGTTCGAGCGTTGATGCACATCAGTGAAAATACTATCAGCAGACCAAACCGATTACAGTGTCAATCCTTCACTCAGGATAACGTTTTTCTACTAAATAGAGGGCAGGAGGTATCAAGTCATGGCAAAGTATCTAATTCTATGGGAACTGGACCAGAGCAGAATTCCAGAAAACCCGAAAGAGCGTGGGGTAACCTTCACAATGATGGTGGACCTGATTAAGGAGGACATAAGAGCCAATATCCATACCGACTGGGGAGCTTATATCGCCGGGGGTAAAGGTTACGCCGTCTCCGAAGGCGATGAGCTGGAGCTTGCCAAGCTAATGCAAAGGTTTGTCCCTTTTGTCAAGTTCGAAATACACCAGGTCATGACGATTGACCAGGTAGGTGAACTAGCTAAATCCCTATCGTGATAGATATCTATACTGATACAAATAACGGTTCATACGAGTTATATTCCAGAGAAACCCGGTAGTTCTACGTCTGAGCCCTTCTCCCCAGCCTGCGGTAGTAAGGGCTGCGTGAGAGGTAGACCGCCGCCAGCGGATTGTGGCCGGTAACCCTGTCCTTGACGGCCAGTACCGTCATCGGCGCCTGGCAGTATTTGATGAACAGGGAGTCATGCCCCACGCATAGCCCGACAAGGATGACAAAATCGACTCCCTCCTGGTTTAATATTTCGGCCTGGGTTATCGGGTTGCACATGGACTCATAGAGGTCAGGACCGGAGATTTTCTCCTCCGGCCTTATGCCTATCCTCTCTTTGGGGATTGCACCCACCTTGCAGCACACCGATACGACGTCAAAACCGTTCCTTTCGAGAATATCAGTAACCAGTCTCGCCTCATTGGCCAGACCGGAGCAGAAGGCCAGCCCCAGCTTCTTATATTCGTTCTTGCGGGCAAATTGAACGGTCTCTTCCATCCTGGGTATTCGGGTCCTGATTCCGGTCGGAGTATGCTCATAGCACTCAAACTCCTGCACAGAGGCCAGGCGGGCAAACTCTCTGACCTCCTCCGCATCATAACGACCGAGGGCTTTCTCGATAACGTCTGTCTTCAGCACGGTTGGACACGACGACGGCGCCTCGTCAAAGCCCGGGGTCTGGTCGGCAGCAATATTCGGGTAGCAGAATATCCCTGAACACCTGGCGCACTGCGGTCTTTCTGACATACGGACTCCTCCTCGTCAGGACACTATGCCCCGAACCTGTGATTACGTGTAGAAGGCTGTCAAATCAAGTATCTGCCGGTTACTGAGATGGCCTCGGGCCAAGCTCCTCATGCACTTTCTTGAGCCACTCAGGTATGTCTATTTCCTGCGGACAGGCATCCAGGCATTCGCCGCACTCGGTACACTGGTCAGCGCGTTGCTCCTCTTCAATTCTCCCACCACGGTAGTAGAACCGCCCAACGCGCATATCTTCGTACATCACGGCATCATTGTATATCTGGAAGTTCCGCGGGATATCCACGCCGTTAGGACAGGGCATGCAGTACTCACAACTGGTGCACGGGATTGGACTTAAGCCCTGATAAGCGTCCCTTACGCCGTTGTACAGTGCCAGCTCCTTGTCCGTTAGTATGCCTGTTGTGGCACGAGAAGCAATTTTCACGTTTTCCACTACCTGCTCCATTGTGCTCATGCCGCTGAGAGCTACTGAAATTTCCGGTTGGTCAAGGACCCATAGCAGTGCCCACCCGGCCGGACTTCGCTTCTGTGAGGCACTATCCCATACCTTCATCACCGGCTCAGGCTGTCTACCAAGTTTCCCTCCCCGCAGCGGCTCCATAACAACGACTGCCAGTCCCTTGTTGGCCGCATACTCCACACCCTTGCGGCCTGCCTGGATTTCGATATCCATATAGTTGTACTGGACCTGACAAAAAGTCCAGTCGTAGGCGTCCACTATCTCCTTAAAGACATCAAAATCATCGTGAAAAGAGTATCCCAGATAGTCAAAACCACCAGCAGCCATCTTTTCCTCAGCCCAGCGAAGCACGCCCAGGTCACGTACCTTGGGCCAGCTCCGCCTATTTAGACCGTGTAGCAGGTAGAAATCGATTTTATCGGTATCGAGGCGTTCCAGCTGCTCGTTAAAAAAGCGGTCGAAATCATTGGGCGACTCAACCATTCGGGCAGGCATTTTTGTGGCGAGCTTCATTTTCTCACGGTAACCATCCTTGAGAGCCCGTCCAACAATTCGTTCGCTATTCCCGGCGTGATATGGGTAAGCGGTATCCAGATAGTTAACGCCGTGGTCAATAGCGTACCTTATCATCCGGATAGCCTCCGGCTCATCTACATTTGCCTGGTCATTATTAATCACAGGCAACCGCATCGCACCGAAACCGAGTGCCGAGACTTTCCAGTCCAACCTACCAAACTGACGATACTGCAAAGGTCTTCACCTCCTCCAACTTATAATTGCATCGTACCGCTTGCTGTTAACCGACCATGCATTTATTAAAACTCATTGACCGTGAGAAAGCAAACTTATACTGAGGAGTAGACTCCCGAGAATTCGCTACAGCCGCTAATTATTTGGGAGAGAAACGTGTTCATTTAGGTAACACTCCGGCAAACTCGACCTGCCCGTTTTTTTGTGAAATCAGGAGTCTTATCGCGGCTGTCTCAATTAGAACAACAGATAGAAAGCCATAGACACGCTGTAGCACTCCCTCGGCAGGAGAAAAGGCTGGAATCTGGGAAACCGCAAACGTGAGTAGAATGATTACCAGAAAAACGATAAAAATCCTGGCAATGAGCCGCCATGTCGGGTCGTTACGCTTGAGCCAGGCGAAAGAAAGCATCGCAGCGACAAAAGAAGAGCAACCGATTATTATCCAGACATTATGTAAAATCCCCGAAGCTGTCGATACAGTTTCGGCTGTTCTCACGTCATCAGAGAAGACACCACCGAGCAGGAACCCGACTCCATGTAAAATATAAAACAGGAGAACCAGCCAGGCAAAACGATGGTTTCTCACACTCCGGTAAAGTATCACTCCGAAGCCGAGAATCATAACACCGTAGACGATAAAACCGGTTTTTACCCAAGCCGGGTGAGGACTACCGTTAGCCGCCAGCTGGCTTATCGGTTCGGATGCATGGTTATAGCCGCTGGTCACGGCTGCCCCAACGATGATAAGGGCTATCAGAACAACTGGGGCTACCATTCCACAAAAAGCCAGCAGCCCCCAGAGAAAACCCCTTTGATTCAAGGTAGAAAACATAACAGCTTAGATGATAGACCAGAGTAGCGCAGGGCCGGATGCGGTCTTAGTATAACCGAGTTGATTAATCGGTGATTTCTTTGCTCACTTCTTCTTCGCTTGCCAGATACTGTACTCTTTGTCAAAAATGAGTCCCTTCTTGATATCAGTACCGCTCTTAGCTTTTACCAACCCAGATATAGCATACCTGATAGCCAAGAAAGCTTCAAGGAAAATAGTATAGGAAACTAGCAAGCCCGAACCATTAAGTTGCCAGACGAACACGGGTAGCGGGATAAGACCAAGGGTAAGCCCTAGTACTGGATTGTGGGTAATGAAAACAACGATGCAGGTAATACCAAAGCTGATGCCAAATTCCCGGGGTACCAGAGCCAGGAGTACTCCCATAATTGTCGCACCACCCTTACCTCCTTTAAATCCCAGGAACACAGGCCAGTTGTGTCCGATAACAGCAGCAAAACCAGCCGTGTATACCCAAATCGTCTCCAGGCCCAGCCACTGGGCAATAAACACGGCAAGTATACCCTTGGCCATGTCAGCTATCCAGACAGCATAACCGAATCCCCTGTCAATCTCACGCATGACATTCAGGGCACCCATATTGCCACCGCCCACATGCCGAATGTCCTCTCCACTCTTAATACGAGTGGCGATATAGGCAAACGGTATGGAACCCAGCAGGTACCCGATAATAACAGCTGATATCGTACTTACCATCGTATGTAGACAACCCTCCTGCAGTCCTATAATATACAACCAAAAGTTATGTCTTTCAAGCAGGCTATTGAAACCCGCTAGTCACCAGTGTAGAAAGAGAGCGTCATCTATTAGAATTACAGACTTATGTAAACTTCAGTAGAAGCAAGCTGAGGACACCGTAGTAGACCTAATGATAAAAGGCGATACCAACCGTTCCGGTGCCACAGGCATAGCCCATAACCGGAGTCATCTCGACAGTCCACAGCTCAACACAATTGAACTCAGACGCTACCCTCTCCTTAAGCTTTTCCGCCTCATCCGGTGCATAGGCATGCATTACGGCTACATGTACTTCACCGTGACCCACCTTCTCCCTCATCATGCGGAGGATACGGTTTATGCCGCTTTCTTTCTTGCGTACTGCCCCGACAAACCGTATCCGACCATCGGAAGCACTGGAGAGTATCGGCTTTATGTTCAATTTCGAAGCCACCTGGGAGGCTATCTTTGGTATCCGGCCCGTGCGGTACACGTAGCGGATGGTATCCAGGAGAGCGAGAAAGGTCACCCGACTCCGCATGTCTTCAGCTATCGCCAGTACCTCTTCAAAGCTCTTACCTTCCTCCGCCGCACGAGCTGCCTCCAGGGCAATAAATCCCTGAGAGGCCGTAACATTCAGCGAGTCTATCACTTCTATATGGATATCACCAATCACATCCCCCGCCTGTTTCATAGCCAGACGGGCTATGTTATAGCCGGTGCTCAGCTTTGAAGAAAGGGTAATGCAGAGGATATTCTTTGCCTGTTTACTTGCCTCACGAAAGGCTTCAAGGTAGTGACCGGGCGATGCTGGCGAAGTACTGAAATTGTCCGGGTCCTGCAGGACCATCTCATACGCCTCAGAAGTACTCACGTCCAGCAAGTCACGGTATATCTCACCCCGAAAACAGATATTGATTGGGACAATCGTAATCCTGTATTGCTCAATCACTTCCGGGGGAAGGTTAGCTATACTATCAGTGACAATAGCTACATCCGGCATAAGACCCTTCTCTCACCCACGCAGTCCATATCTCGGACAAAGGTGGTTCTCGACATTTCGGCAGGAGCAAAGATACATGCACACATACCTAGAATGTCTAGGTATAGTAAACTAATTATTCCTCCTTGTCAAGTTTTCCGTAAGAAGACGTCCGTTCGTAGGGAAACGGGAACAGGCACAAATTTCGAAAGTCCGGGGGTCTGTTTGAGTGATTACTGGAGTTTCCTTATTTGCGGGAAGAATACTGCCACCATAACAGTCAGGGTAACAAGCAACATGGCAAATCCGCCGACCGTCCACTCGACACCTATGGCGGTATCAGCCATTAACCCGGCAATAAATGTACCAAGGCTGGTGAAGCCGAAATCCATAGTATATATACTCATCACGCGTCCACGATAGTCATCATCAACGTAGTACTGCACAAGTGTATTGCCGAGAGTCATTCGTGCCGTCTGACCCACCCCCACCACTACAATCAGAACGATGGAGAGAGGCCAGGACGTGGAAAAAGAGAAGCCAATCAAAGCGGAACCCAGAATGAGACAGCCGACCAGTAGCAGCATGCCCCGTCTCCTGTTCGGCAAAGAGGCAAGTATAAGGGCACCCACGATAGCACCAGCCCCTGATATACTCATCAATATACCCATTCCAGCCGGCCCCACCATCAGGATATCCTCCGTGAAAATCGGCATAAGTACCATATATGGCCTGGACAGCAATATCACGAGGAGTATAAATACCAGAAGCAGCAGTATGGTGGTCCTGCTTTTAACGTACCGGAGTCCTTCGAAAATGTCGGCAAAAATGCTTCTCCTGATTGCAGTTACTTTGCTGGTATGTGGCATCAGTATAATGAATATCACAGCTACAACGTACATGCCGGTCATGGCGAAGTAGACAAGCTCAAAGTTATATTCGTCACCGATAAGGAAACCTGCTACCGCCGGGGCGATAAGCCGCAGCGTGTTCATCGCCATATTATTCAGGGCAATGGCATTCATCAGCTGCTCTTCCCCCACAATCTCAGGAACAATCGCTTGCCGCGAGGGCACCATGAGTCCCATCACCGTCCCTTGCAATACAGAGGCTACAATCAGTATCCACCATGAACCGGCACGCTCAGCACTGAGATAACCGGTGGTAAGGCAGAGGGCAATACCAAGAGAGATCAAAGCCGAACATAGCTGCCCGACAAGCAGGACATACTTCTTCTGCACCCTATCAGCAATGACCCCACCAAACAAAGCCAGAAAAAGCATGGGCAGGGCGTTAGCCAGCGACATCAAGCCCAGAATGGTAGCCGAGCCGGTCAGATGGTACACCAGCAGGGAGCGACTCATCATTTGCATGTTAGCAGAAGCCCGCTGCCCCAGAAGCGCACCGTAGTAGAGACGAAAAACGGGATTCTTAAAGGACTCAAAGGTCCTGAGACTGGGTAGCGATAGCCTACCGCGCCCCTTACCAGAGGGTCTGAGCCCCATGTCCTCACTACTATGGTCACCAGTATCTTGAAACATCGACGATTTCTATACTCCGAGCAAATCGACTTGTTACTAAAAAGATAGGCTGCTCAATGAGCAGCCTCCAAGCCCCCTTAAGCGCTCTATGCCATTTTACGCCGATTCTGTGTCACAGGCAAATCGGAGGGATAGTGAAAAAGTTCCTTGACAGGGATAACCCGACTATATAAATATGTAGTAGCGGTGAAAGCTAGAAGATGGTGAGGTAGATGTTATGAAGATTATGGCAATCGTAGGCAGCCCCAGGCCAAAGGGGAATACGGACTTGCTCATTGACCAGGCCCTTGAAGAAGCTGCGTCACGGGGCGCCGAGACCGAGAAAATCATCCTGAGCCAGTACCAGGTTAATCCCTGTCTGGGACACCAGAACTGCAGTTCGTTCGAGAAGTGCCAGCAGGACGACGATATTCCCGCGATTCTGGACAGGTTCCGCGGTGCTGAGGGCATAATCCTGGGCAGTCCGGTCTACTACTACGGCGTCACTGCCCAGATGAAGGCCTTCATCGACAGGAATTACTTTCTCGCCAGACACGGCATCCGTCTCAGCGCGCGGTGCACCGGCCTAGTGGTTGTTGCCGGCGGCGGTGGTATCGACCAGACGGTGCGGGCACTGAGACGCTATATTAAGCTGGCAACGGAAATGCCCGATGAAAAGATACTTATCGTATCCGGGTATGCCAGCCAGCCCGGCGACGTAAACAGTAATCCGTCCCTGCTCGAAGAGGCACGTAAGATGGGGGCGCAGATGGTAGAAATGTTAAGGACAAACTAAGAATGAGGTGATTGGTATGGCACAGGAAACTCTAGTAACCGATGAGGTAAAAGCCATTATCGGGGTTGAAACAGTCGGCCCTCCCGAGTTAATCGAGATGAAGGCAATCAAGGACTACGCTAAAGCGATTAACTGGCCGGACCCGCCGAACCCGCTGCACGTTGACGAAGAGTATGCTAAGAAGAGCCGGCATGGCAGTATCATAGCACCGTGGAGCTTCTACACCAGCCTGGGTCGCGGCGTGCCAAGGCAACGAGTACCCTTACCACCAGCCCGTGTCGGCATGAACGGGGGCAATGACTACGAGTATTTCCTGCCGATACGTCCGGGTGATGTTATCACCACCACGAGCAAGATTGTCGATATCGTCGAGAGAGAAGGCCGGGCAGGGAAATTGATTATCACGACTTCCGAGAGAAAATTCACCAACCAAAACGGCGAGGTCGTCGGCATCGCCCGCGGTACCGGTCTCAGCCAGTATTAAGACCGATAAAAGGAGACATAGAAATGGCACAGCTTTTCTGGGATGATGTAGAAGTAGGTATGGAGATAACACCCTACCAGAGAGTGGTAACGCTGATGGAACTGAACAGGTTCGCCGGGGCTAACGATGAGTTCGTGCTTATCCACATGGACAGGGACTACTCGCAGAAGGTTAGTCGCCTTCCTGATGTCATTGTCATGGGGAACCTGAAATATGCCTATCTGGCTAACATGATGACCAACTGGATAGGTGAAGCTGGCACCCTGAAAAGACTCAGCGCTCAATACAGAGGAATGGATATCCCCGGACCGGCCCTCAGCAGCGAACCCACCATGATTTGTAAAGGTAAAGTAACTAAAAAGTATGTCCAGGACGGCGACCACTACGTGGAATGCGAGGTCTGGACCGAGACCAGGGAGGGACAGGTAACAACACCGGGGTCGGCGATAGCCATTCTCCCCACCAGAGATTGAAGTATTGGTCGGCAGGGATTACAGGAGCTCTCTTTGGACAAGAGTATCGACCTGATAGTCATCGGTGACGCCATGGTCGACGTGGTGTTGCCCCTGTCTGATATCGAGGATATCAGTTTCCTTTCCCAGGGTGGAGTTACCAATACCCGGATGAGTCTCTCACCCGGCGGTGCCGCTAACGTTGCCTACTACATGAGCAAACTGGGTGGCCGTGCTGCTTTCACTGGCAGAATCGGGGACGACCATTACGGAAGACTGTTCGCCGAAGACCTAAAGAAGCACGGCATCATTGCCAATATCACCGTAGACCCGAACGAGAACACGGGGGTGGTGCATGTCCTGGTATTCCCCAGCGGTGAGCGGTTCTTTATCGATGACCGTGGCGCCAACGTAAACCTCGCTTTTGAAGATATCGACCTCAATCTGGTCGAAGCATCGCGGTTCCTCTACTTCCTCGGTTATTCTTTCCAGGATGAGAAGGCTATCGGGAATATCATAAAAACCCTGGATAGTGCCACCGGGGACACACAGGTTGTTTTCAATCCGGGAGCACCCAACCTGGCTGATAGCTTTAGAGAGGCATTCACCGATATTATTCGCAGACACGTGGACATCCTCATCCTCAACGAAGCAGAAGCCCGGTGCCTGACCCAATGTGATTCAAATGAGAAAATGCTGGCCTCCCTGCTTGCCCTCACCGATATCGTTGCCCTTACCAGAGGAGAGCAGGGAAGCATCGTGGCAAACAAGGACGAGACTCACATTATAGAGGCGATACCGGTGGGGGTTATAGATACTACCGGCGCTGGCGACGCCTACTCTGCTGGCCTGATATACGGGCTCTGTCAGGGATGCGACTTAAAGACAGCCGGGGAATTCGCGTCCAGGATAGCCAGCAAGGTCGTCACTCACCTGGGTGCCAGAGTTGATATCTCTGAATAGACGTGTTTGCTAAACAGACCGTGCGCGTAGTCACAGCCTGATGATGTGTGCCTCAGCGCCTTCCGGGGTTATTTCCAGCATCCCAAGCGTACCCAGGCCCCGCCTGTAGTGCAGAAAGGTAGGGCTGCCGGAGCCGACCAGCAGGACACCATCACTCTCTCGAATCTGCGCCTCATGGCTGTGGCCGTGAACAACAACATCGGGTGCAGGCCCCTCACTGCCCCAGGGCGGGCGGTACATCCAGGGTGGCTCGTGAACGAGCCAGACAGTGTGGCCTTCCAGGTCTAGAACGTGCTTCATCTCGACACGCTCGTCCTTCAACAGTCCGAAGGGGTCATCATCGCCCAGGGCTACCAGCACCGGCGCAATCTGCTCCAGTTCATCTATCACTGATATATCGTAGATATCGCCTGCATGTAGAATAAGGTCGACCTTGTCGAAAGCCCCCGCTACCTCATCGGGTACCTTTGACGCTATGTCCGGTATATGTGTATCCGTTATCAGCCCAATCCGCATTTTCTCCTTATCACCCGCCCTTCAAAAGTCTAAAACACGCCTACATTGTAGCATAACCCCGTGTGGAAATAGAATTTACAGGCTCCAGAAGGGAACAGTCCTATCTCCGGTGCTGTGCACACGAGGCTAAAAGTGGTACAATCACTGGAAGTAGTTTAGACAGAGACCGCCTCATAGAAAGGAAGGTACCAATGCAGATTGTGTTTTTTCTAGTGGGCGTAGTCCTGTGGCTGTGTGTCTTCTGGATAGGTTCCATCGCCCTGGAGGCCACGGGCATGCCGCGCACCAAAGCCCGCTTCCAGGTATTATCGGCAATCACGGGGACAGGCTTTACCACCAGTGAAGCCGAAGCCATAGTCAATCATCCCAAGCGGCGGAAGATAGCCACCTGGTTGATATTCATTGGCAACACGGGCGTGCTGGCTTTCATCATCGCACTACTCGTCTTCGTAAGGGTCGGCGTCAGGAAACCGTCCCCGCTCCAGATAGGTATTGCAATCGCGGCCATCGTAGTGATATTCCTCCTCATCAAGCTAGGTGCCCTGGACGGCCTCACCAATCTCATCCTCAGGCTAACACGTAGAAAGAAACCGACCTCCTTTCTAATGACGGAAGAAATACTACACCAAACAGGGGGGTACAGCGTAACCCGGCTGTCGATAGGTCAAAAGGATGTGCCAGCCAGTCTGACCACGAAAAGCACCGGCCTTGAGGAACGGGGTATTACAGTCCTGGCTATAGAAAGGGGTGATACGGTAATGACCTTTCCCGGAGACGACGAGACTTTGGCGATTGGAGATTACCTGCTCTGCTATGGAAAGACCACCGAGCTTAGCAATATCACCCTCTAGGTTATCTCGGCTTTGATATACAACATCAGAACAAGTGGTACAATAAGGAGACTATTCATCAGCTCTCACTCCGAGCCCAGACAATACTATGACACAGCAAGATTGGGTACCGACCCGAAAACCCGGCGATAGAATCCTCCGTATCCCCCGGGTCAGGTCCTGGCATGTTCCACTCCCGCCCATGCCAAGACCCAGAACAGGTGGTGCATCATCCCTGGTACTAATCTACGGCTTCCTGGGGGCGATACTTATCGGCACGATTCTATTGATGCTGCCGATTTCGAGCAGAACGGGAGAGTTCACTTCTTTTGTCGACGCCCTGTTCACTTCTACGTCAGCAGTCTGTGTCACCGGCCTGGTTGTGGTGGACACCGCCGACTACTGGAGTTACTTCGGCCAGGGCGTAATCCTTGTCCTAATCCAGCTCGGTGGCTTCGGTTTTATGACGAGCGCGACACTCTTCCTGCTGATGTTCGGGCGCAGAATCGGGCTCCGGGAAAGACTATTGATAAGGGAGTCAATGGGACTGGCGAGGTTGGGAGGTCTTGTCAAACTCGTCAGGCGCATGGCGATATTTGCCATCTCCATAGAGATAGTCGGAGCTGCGGTCTTTTATATATGCTTATCGATAGATAAGCCGGGGGGACCAACGTTATGGAAGTCTGTATTCCACTCCGTCTCTGCCTTCAATAACGCCGGCTTTGACGTGTTTGGTGGTTTCCGCAGCCTTTCCGAGTATCAGGGGGACGTCCTGATGTTACTGACCACGGCGGTCCTTATTATCGTCGGTGGCATCAGCTTTCTGTTCCTGGCCGACCTGTTTCAGGTACGAAAATTTGGCCGATTATCGCTGGACAGCAAAATCGTCCTGCTGACCACATTATTCCTCCTGATAGTCGGCACAGCGGTTATATTGCTTACCGAATACACTGACCCCGATACCCTCGGAGGCTTTTCCTGGCCGCAAAAAGTACTCAATGCCTTCTTTCAGTCCGTCACTGCCCGGACTGCCGGCTTCAGTACAATAAACATGGCCAACCTGGCGGACTACGCGCTGTTTTTCACCATGCTCCTTATGTACATCGGGGGGGCGGCCGGCTCCACCGCCGGTGGTATCAAGGTCAATACCTTTGGCATGCTGGCCGCAACGATGTGGAGCACAATGAGGGGCAGGGAACGACCTGTTGCCTTCGGCAGAGAGTTTAACCCCCAGCAGATATACCGCGCACTTGTAGTGGTGATGCTCTCGCTCGGACTGCTGGCCCTAGTGGTGCTGTTACTTACCATTACAGAAGGATTCAGCTTCCTCAACGTACTCTTTGAAGCAGTATCCGCCTTTGGCACGGTCGGACTGTCCGCGGGAATTACTCCTCAACTGTCGGTGGCTGGTCGGCTGATAATCACAGCCACCATGTTCATCGGCCGACTGGGACCACTTACGCTGGCACTTTCGCTAATTCAACGACAGCACCACGTTAGTTACCGCTACCCAACAGATACCGTAAGAATTGGATAGGAGATAAAAATGAAGAAGCAAGTTGCTGTTATAGGCATGGGACGATTCGGTACCAGTATTGCCACTACACTCTGTGCCATGGGACACGACGTACTGGCCTTGGACAGAAACGAGAGCAGGGTCCAGAGTGTAGCGCAAATGGTAACCCACACCGTCCAGGCTGATGCCACCAACGAGACTATTCTAACGGAGCTGGGCTTGAGTAACTTCGAGGTGGCTATAGTGGCTATAGGCACCGATATCAAGAGCAGCGTCCTGTCTACTATCTTGCTCAAGAAAATCGGCATCCCCCATGTCATCGCCCGGGCGAATGACGACCTGCACGGAAGCATACTGGAGAAAATAGGGGCTGACATCGTTACCTACCCCGAACGCGAGATGGGCACCAGAATCGCCCGGGGAGTAACACTTTTGGCCGTCTCTGACTACATGTCAATCAGCGAGGGGTATGGCATTGCCAGGCTTACTGCTCCTGACTACCTCGTGGGAGAGAAGTTCTCTGACCTTGGTTTCGGCTACAAGGGAAAGTGGGAGACTGCCGTACTCCTGATACTGCGTGGTGACGAGGTAATCGTCACGCCGACCCCAGGCACTAAAGTCGAGGCAGGCGACGTGCTGGTGCTGGCCGGCAACAACGAGAAGCTGGAAAAACTGCTGGAGGAAGCCAGGAAAAACAGGGAAAAGAAAAAGGGAGAGGAATAAGGTTACAAGCAACTAGGCTGGCTGCCCAGACGGCGTTAGCGATTTGTCTTTAATTCCCACCCCACCTCGTCATTGACCACATACCCCGAGATATGCATCAGGGTATCACCGGTTGCCTCCATCTGCATGGATGCCAGGCATGGATAGTGATGAGCATACAGGCCTGCCTGAGGTACTGCTTCCGCTACAGGTCTCCCGACCAGTTTTTCAGCAACATAGTGTGTAGAGCCGCAGGGAGCGCTCCGCTCCACCTCAACCCTGATTATTTTTGTACCGGCTGCATCAAGCTCAATCTTCAGCCTGGGCCTGCCGAAGCATCTGGCAAATGATGCTATATGCTTGCTGTCATAGTCTTCAACATCATTACCATAGCCTATGGTATTCTCAGTTAAAGTACAGAAAGTCCTCGGGAAAACAGCCGTAGCCCCCATCGCGGCGATTTCACGCCGTAGTTCATTCTGAAGACCGAGGGGCAGCCACGCCGAATTGTCAACGGGCATTATGACGGCACCAACTTCTGAAAGCCTGGCAATTGCAGGCACGAGCTGGGCCGTTTCCTGGGATTCACTCATTGCCAGCAGGAGGTCAGCCTGCGGTATATCAGAAGGCAGAAACTCTTCCGGCTCATCTATGACGACGGGAAGTGCCCGCGGGGGAATGATAAGCTCAAGTATCCAATCTTTAGGTGCCACCCTCTGGATATGTTGAAATATCCTCTCACCGTAATGTCCCTGATGTAGAGCCAGTATACGCATCATCTACCCTCAAAAAACCCGTTTGACAGATTTACCAAATCTACATGATTTTACCGACTTCACCAATTTGTGATGGTGGTTTTGGCGGCATGACAAAAAACGCCATAACCCCAGACAACGCAACGAGTCCCGCAATAATAACGAAGGCACTGATATAGCTACCGGTGGTATCATAAACCCAACCCAGATAGATGGGAGCCGCTATTCCCACCGGGGTCATGAATAGCCTGGAAACACCCGCGATGGAACCAAAGGACTTACGCCCGAAGTACCGTGCCCTCATCGGGGCCATTATGCCTATGCCTATTCCCTGAGCGATGCCGTAGAGTACAAACCAGACGTATATCATGGCCGTGGTCTGGTTCAGCAAAAAGACGGCGAAGCCCGCAGCCTGCACCAGATAAGCCCCACCCATCAAAAAGCGCAGGTGGCCCCTGCTGATACGGTCGGCAAGAAAGCCACCAATAAATCTTGTCGGAATGCTGGAGGCAACCATGATTGCCAGCACACCCGCTGCCGAGACCTGTTCCATCCCCCAGTCAGTAAGAAACGGGATGCCGTGCACGTTCATAGCCGGCATCGCCAGGCTGTGGCACGCGTTGACCACCATCAGCATCCAGAAGGTGGGTGTCCTCATTGCCTGCCTGACGGTAAACTCTACCTCTTCAACGCCGGCGGCATACTCTACCCCGCGGGTGATGATATCACGTGTATCGTCAACGTTGCCTTCCACCGAGGCGCCATCAGGCAGTAAGCCATAGTACTCCGGTCGTCGTTGCTTAATAACAAACCATACCAGCGGTATACCGACAAACCACATTACCAGTCCGCCAATAGAGGCAGTCACCCGCCAATCGTAAGTGGATATCAGCCAGGCAACCAGTGGCAGTATCAGTGAACCGGAAAGGCCGGAGAAGACCATTTTGGTCCCGAGGGCCATTCCTCTTTTCTTAACGAACCAGTCGGTTATCGCCTTATCAACCGGCAGTGTCAGCCCGATATTTATTCCTGTTCCCAGTATGACTCCCCAGACTAGATAAAATGACCACAGAGAGTCTACATAGTTCATCAGGAGAAGAGCTAACCCGATGATGAATACACCTATAATGACTATCCACTTCGGGCCGAATTTATCAGTAAGCCATCCGGTTAGAGGTGCTTCAAATCCCCCTTCGAACCGACCAATACTGGAGGCAACCGATGTCGCTGTGCGATTGAAGTTTAGCTCAGTAGCAATGGGCTTAAAAAAGGCAGAGAAACCGTAGGTGTGGAAGCCATGACCCCACAGGGCTAGCAAACCGCCGGCGATGACCATCCACCAGCCGAAGAATATCTTGGGGAACTTTATCTTTTTAGTCAACCAACCGCTTTCTGAAACACGACCGCTCTGAAAAACCGGCGTAGCTTAAAGGATAGCCTTTTATCCACCAGCAGATGTCCTTATATTGGTGGTATTCTTACCTTAATCTATTATTGCAGGATAAATCAGAGACTTCAATTGACCCCGGAAATTAAAGGTATTCGATGGCATCATCTGTGTTAAGAATATCACGATGAGATCCTGGGCCGGGTCTATCCAGAAAATAGTGCTGGCTGCACCTCCCCAGTAATATTCGCCAAGCGAACCTATCTGCTGAGATTTCACCAAATCAATCATAACAGCGAAACCAAGGCCAAAGCCGACACCCTCGGTAGCCGTCTCGGTGAATGCGCTTATACTGAGGTCTGTCAAGTCCTGGTTACCCGGCAGATGGTTCATCGTCATGTAATCTATTGTCTCCGGACCCAGAAGGCGGACGCCGTCAAGCTCTCCGCCATTCATGAGCATCTGGCAGAACCGGTAATAATCGGCTGCGGTCGAAACAAGCCCACCACCACCGGAAAAAAAGGTGGGAGGCGTAAGGTATGTGCTGGTAGCAGAGTCATCACCCAGCTGTAATTTCTTATTGGCATCACGATTATAGTTGGCGGCAAAGCGGTCGGCTTTTTCTGGCGGTACATGGAAACCGGTATCCACCATACCTAATGGCTCGAAGATATACTTTTTCAGGTATTCATCGAAGCTCATTCCGGATAGCACCTCTACCAGGTAGCCACATACATCGGTCGATATGCTGTAGTTCCACTTGGTACCCGGCGAAAACTCAAGAGGGAGCTTGGCTACCTTCTGCACCATCTCCTTTAGTGTTCCCTCGCGTAGGTGAAATACCTTCAATTTCCCATAGGCTGTGCTAACCGGCGTGCCTACCTCTTCGGACCGACCATAAGCAAGACCCGAAGTATGCATCAGAAGGTCACGGATAGTCATGTCCCGCTCTGGTGGCTTCGTTACGAAATCGGGGTATTCACCAGAAACGTACACCTCCAGGTTTCTCCACTCAGGTATATACTTATAGACCTGGTCGCCAAGCTGGAAATGACCGTGCTCGTAGAGCATCATCAGGGCAACAGCAGTAATGGGTTTGCTCATCGAATAAATACGAAAGATGGTATCTGCTGTCATGGGTTTTTCCCGTGCAACATCCATCATGCCCACGGGTGATAGATAAGCCACCTCACCATAACGGGCGACCAGAGTAAGGGCACCGGCGATTTTCTTGGGCACGAGGTACCGGTTCTGCAAATGGTTTTCTATCCGGGCCAGGCGCTCACTTGAAAGACCAACCTCTTCAGGGTTTGTTACCTTGATAGACATTATTTACTCTCCTCTCTTACGGTGTGACCAAGACATTCAAATAAAACCAGCATAGTCAGAGTAACCGGGAATGTCAAACCTGATATTTCCCCAGAGGGAGTAACTTTGACATGCTGTATTTTCTATGCCATGATAGCTATCAAAGGGAAAGAAGGGAATAACAATTGCCATATTCCAAAAGCGTGGGCGGCCATTATGCGGCAATATTACTCCTTCTTTATCCGCTTCGTGACGACAGGTTACGGACTTTCTCCTCTCCCTTTGCTTTCTTCCTGCCCCGATTGGCTAAAATCGCTTTATACGTATTACAAGAATCGTTATTGACAGTTTGCTCCCGCGTATACTATGATAGAATATACGGCAGTAGTCTTCCGCATTGAAATCTGAATAGCCTGGCGATTCGTCGAATAGAAGAAAGATAGGTAAGGGCTTCATGCTTAAACTGACACTTTTTCACTGCATAAACGCCATTGATGAGATGTCAGACCCGACGGTGAATAACGCCGAAGTCCGGACGGTAAAACTGCCCTGCTCTAGCATGGTAAAGGACTTAGTTTTACTTCGGGCATTTGAGGCCGGCTCAGATGCCGTCATTGTCCTGACGTGTCCCGAGGGTCAGTGTCGCCACACCGACGGCAATATCCGGGCACGGAAACGCGTAGAGCGGGTAAAAAAGGCGCTCGATTCAATAGGACTGGACGGGAGGCGGTTGTTGTTTTTCAACGTCGCACCGGGCGGTAGCGGTATCACTGAAATATTACACCAGGCCCTGTCCGAACTTAAGGAACTCGGGCCGAGTCCCATAACAACCGCTCATCACGTACCAGCCAGGTGATACAAGGAGCTAACCGATGATAGTTGCCGAACAAAAACCGATTGATGAGATAAAGGAGATGGCCGCTCCCTACCGCAAATTGCTCGTCCTTGGTTGCGGTACCTGTGTTCAGACGTGCTTCGCTGGTGGCGAGGAGGAGGTAGCCACTCTGGTGAGTACCCTCAGGCTTGCCGCCAAGGTGGATGGTAGGGATATTGAGGTCGAGGGACTGACAGTGGAGCGGCAGTGCGAGGACGAATTCATTCAGGAGGCCGCCGAGAGCATAGCCCGCAACGAGGCTGTCCTGTCGCTGGCCTGCGGGGCCGGCGTCCAGGCCATCGCCAGGCGGTTTTACCATACTCCCATATTACCAGGCGTAAATACCACCTTTATCGGCGTCCTAGAGAAGCAGGGACTCTTTACCGAAGAGTGCCTGGGGTGCGGTAACTGCGAGCTGGCAACCTTTAACGGCATCTGCCCGATAGCCCGTTGCGCCAAGAAGCTGCTCAACGGACCATGTGGAGGCTCGCGGGACGGGAAGTGTGAAATCAACCCGGAGACCGATTGTGCCTGGCAGCTCATATACGACCGCTCAAAAGCGTTGGGCAAACTGGATAACCTGAAGGCCTACCGTCCTGCCCGGAGCTGGCAAGCAAGCAGTGCCGGCGGGCCGAGACGGCTTGTCAGGGAGGACCACATCATATGAACCCGGAACCGGTAAGTCGACTGGAACAGATATTAAAACAGGGAGAATTCGCCGTCACCGCCGAGTGCGGTCCGCCCCGTGGTGCCAATGCTGACGTAATACGTGAGAAAGGTGAGTTGCTTAAAGGCTTCGTCGATGCCGTTAACGTTACTGACAACCAGACGGCCATCGTGAGGATGTCAAGCATCGCTGCCTGCGTTCACCTTGAACAGATGGGGCTGGAGCCTGTTATGCAGATGGTCACGCGGGACCGTAACCGTATCGCTCTGCAATCGGATATCCTGGGGGCTTATTCACTGGGCATCAGGAACATCCTCTGCCTTTCGGGTGACCACCAGACCTTTGGCAGTCAGCCGGAGGCGATGAATGTCTTTGATATCGACTCCATGAACCTGCTCCATATGGTGCGGACGATGGGTAGCGAGGGCACGGATATGAGCGGTTTCGAGCTTGACGAGGCACCACACATGTTTATCGGCGCAGTCGCCAATCCCTTCGCCGACCCCTTTGAGTACCGTGTCATCCGCCTGGCGAAGAAGATAGAGGCCGGGGCTGAGTTCATTCAGACGCAGTGTGTCTATAATACAGAACGCTTCAAGGAGTGGCTCAGAATGGCCCGCGAACAAGGCCTGACCGAACAAGTCCATATCCTCGCCGGTATCACTCCCCTGAAGTCGGCTAATGCGACCAGGTACATGGCTACCAAAGTGGCTGGCATGGACATCCCCGATGACATTATCAAGCGAATCGCCGGCGTCCCGAAGTCGCAGGCAGCCGCCGAGGGCATAAAACTATGCCTGGAGACTATTCAGGAGTTACGTGAGCTTGAAGGTATTCATGGCATCCATATCATGGCTATCGAGAGCGAAGATAAGGTCGGTGAAATTGTGGAGGAGGCTGGTCTGCTACCAAGACCCGTCGTAGAAGTCTAACCCGGAAGGTCCTATGCCGAAGAAGTACCACATAGAAACCGTTGTTACGCCACCCCGTTTTTATCCGGTCGGCAAGTACGCCGTGACGGAGTTCCGCGAAGACTGCGTCGGTAGCTGCCGTAACTGCGTTAAGAAGAACTGCGTCTACGACGTTTTCAAGGACAACTACGAGCACTGGGCAACGATTGATGAGCCGGAGTTCCTCTACCTCTGCCAGAGCTGCTTTCGTTGTGTCCAAGAATGCACCAGGGGTATCTTTTCCCGTGTCATCAATCCCGAGTACCGGGAGCTGGGGGACGACTACTGGCGAGCCGACATTATCCACACGACCTGGTACCAGGCACACACGGGGCGAATACCGGTCTCCGGGGCCGGGTATCGCGGGCCGTTTGTCGGTAAAGGGTTCGATTCCATGTGGACGGATATGTCCGAGATTGTGCGCCCGACGCGGGACGGTATCCACGGACGCGAGTACATCAACACCTCTATTGAGCTTTCCCGCCGGGTGACACAGCTGGAGTTCGCCGAGGACATGTCATTGTTGACTGACTGTCCCCCGATACTGGAGGTGCCGATACCGGTATTATTCCAGCAGCCCGACTTCGGAATCCTGGGCGATGGCGTTCTCCTTTCTATGGTAGAGGCCTCCCATGAACTGGGTACAATGATGTTCATCCGCCCCGAGGACTATTCTTCAACGTTGCTGACATATTCCGATAACCTGATACCCCGCCTGACAAAAAACAACTATCACGACTACTCTGACCTGATAAGCAGCAGTCGGATGGTGGAGCTTGCCTATGGGCCGGGTATCGAAAACGAGTTCGGTAACCTGCGTAAAATACGACCCGACCTCTGCATTGCCGTCGGTATCCCCCTGAATTCCGAGGCAGCCTCGCTGGCACTGAGACTGGCACAGACCGAGGTAGACACACTCCACTTCTACGCCGACAGCCACGGTAATGAACTCGATGCAACAGAGCCGCGCTTCCTCAAGGAAATTATTCGGGAGGTACATCTTGAGCTGGTGGAAAACTCGATAAGGCCGAAGTTAAACCTGGTTTTCTCCGGCGGTATCGCCCTGGCCGAGCACATGGCCAAAGCCATAATCTGTGGTGCCGATGCCGTGGCGGTGGATATTCCGCCGCTGCTCGCCCTTGAATGTCGACTCTGCGACCGCTGCATGAAAGGCAAATCATGCCCGGTCGAACTGGAGAACGTATCACCTGAGTGGGGTAAACGGCGGATTCTCAACCTGATGGGCGCCTGGCGTAACCAGCTTATCGAGGTGATGGGGGCAATGGGTATCCGTGAGGCAAGGCGACTCCGCGGAGAGGTCGGGCGCTCGCTGTGGTTCGAGGACCTGGAAAGAGAGAGCTTCGGGCCGATATTCGGTGAAAGAAAGGTTAAGGGACCTGTTTAGATAATGACTATTAATATTGAAAAGTCACCAGTCGAACTGCCGAAGACCGTCATCGCACCATCCCGCTTTCGGAACACCATTGGTAAGTACCACATCACGAGGAACTCGCGCTGTATCTCCTGCGGGCTCTGCGCCGAGCTCTGCCCCTACGGGGTGCACCTGAGGTTTGACAACTACTCGAAGCCACTGCGCCCCCGCGACGACCGGTGCATCGGCTTCGCCTGCCGGGAGAACGACTTCTTCTGCGTAGAGCGGTGTCCGCAGCAGGCACTGACATTGACCGAGAACCCGATTCTGGAGACCATGGGTGATTACCGCTGGACCGCTGAGATGCTTATCGGCCACTGGAATATGGCGGAGACCGCCGAGCTACCGGAGGTCAACCTTGAATACAACCTCGGTAAGTCCGGCGGCGGCTTCGACAAGCTCCGCTTCCGTCACTCCGACCCGCGGGAGTATCTGGAGCTGGGTGATGAGGAGCTTGATACCAGCATTGACCTCAACAAACGCGGTGATGGCCGCCCCGAGATATCGCTCTCGATACCGTGCTACGGCGGGGGCATGTCCTTCGGCTCCACCGCCCTGCCTGTTATGGTCGGCCGTGCTCGAGCAGCCAGGATTTTGAACACCCTTACCTGCACCGGCGAAGGCGGTTATCCGCCGGAGCTTGTCCATTATGCTGACCATGTCATCACCCAGGTGGCCACCGGCCTGTTCGGCGTCAGAGAGGAGACCATCCGCTATGCCCCGGTCGTTGAGTTCAAGTATGCTCAGGGTGCCAAGCCCGGACTGGGCGGGCACCTGCTCGGCGACAAAGTCACGCCGGAGGTAGCCGCAATCCGCGAGACGGTGGTGGGTAACGCCCTGTTCTCACCGTTCCCCTTCCACAGTGTCTACTCGGTGGAGGACCACAAGAAACACGTCGACTGGATAAAGGAGATAAACCCGAAGGCACTGGTAGCTGTTAAGGTCTCAACCCCCACCGACGTCGATATGGTAGCCGTCGGCAGCTATTATGCCGGCGCCCATATCATCCACTTCGATGGAAGCTACGGCGGTACCGGGGCTGCCCCTGATATCGCCAAGAAGAACATCGCCATGCCAATCGAGTACGCCATCCCCAGAGTGCATCGCTTCCTGATAGAGGAAGGCGTCAGGGATGAAGTCTGCCTGATTGCCAGCGGCGGTATCCGCAACGCCATGGACGTTGCCAAGGCAATTGCACTTGGGGCCGACGGTGCCGTTATCGGCACGGCGGAACTGGTCGCAGTGGAATGCATCCGCTGCGGTAACTGCGAGAGCGGCCGGGGCTGTGCCCGCGGCATTGCCTCCACCGACCCGGAACTTGGCCACATGGTCTCCGAAGAATGGACAGAGCAACGGATAGTCAACATGTACTCCGCCTGGCGCAAGCAGTGGTGCATACTCCTGAGGCAGTACGGGCTGCGGAGTCTTAAAGAACTTGTCGGGCGTACCGACCTCCTGGTACACCTTGACTATCTGGATGAGGAAGAAAGGGCCACGTACACACCGGCACCGGACGGTAAGGTGGTGTTCTGAAGGACTTACCATGCGACAGGTCGATATAGCCAGCAAGATGATAGCTTCAAGACAAGGGCTTCCTCACGAGGAAACACCCCTCAGGAAGGCCTCCGAGGAAGGCGGCTGCGGTGTCACCGGTTTCATCTCCTCGATACCGCTAAGGGGTCGTCACATCTTCACGCCGTCCGTCCAGATGCACAATCGCGGTAACGGTAAGGGAGGCGGCATTGCCGCCGTCGGCCTGAGCGCCGAAGACCTCGGTGTCAGCCAAAAGGTGCTCGACAGCCACTATCTCCTCCAGGTCGCCCTGCTCGACCCCGGATGTGCCCCGGAGGTGGAAAAGTCGAACATCGAACCTTTCCTCGAAGTGCACAAGGCTGAAAAGGTACCAACCCGTGACGACTACCGGGAGATAGCCGGCCTTGAGGTTAAGCCCCCTGACGTCCGCCGCTACTTCGTCCGCGTCCGGCAGGATATCCTGGACCGCTTCATTGAGGAAAACAACTTTGGCGATATCGACCCGCGCCGTGCCGAGGATGAGTACATCTACCAGAACTCTTTCCGTACTAACCAGAGGTATTACACCTCTCTGGGAGATAAGCAGGCCTTTGTGCTGTCGCACGGTCGCAATATCATGGTGCTCAAGATTGTAGGCTATGCCGAGCAGGTAGCCCAGTACTACCTTCTTGAAGACTTCCGGGCGTACGGCTGGATTGCCCACCAGCGCTATCCCACCAAAGGCCGGGTCTGGCACCCGGGGGGAGCACATCCCTTCAGTGGCCTCGACGAGGCGCTGGTACACAACGGTGACTTCGCCAACTACCACTCGGTCTGCGAGTACCTTAAGCAGCACAACATCTTCCCGCAGTTTCTGACGGATACCGAGGTCTCCGTTTTGTTATTCGACCTGTGGAACCGTACCTACAACTACCCTCTGGAGTACCTCATCGAGGCAATGGCCCCAACCAGCGAGCACGACTTCGACCTGCTGCCCCACGAAAAGCAGCGCGTCTACCGTTACATCCAGGGAGCGCATATTCACAGCTCACCGGACGGTCCCTGGTTCTTCATCATCGCCCGCAACAATCCCTATGAGGGCTACTTTCAGCTGGTCGGCATCACCGACACCTCAATGCTACGACCCCAGGTATTCGCCCTGCAGGAGGGAGATGTCCAGATTGGCCTCATCTGCTCTGAGAAACAGGCCATCGACGCCACACTGCGGAGTCTGGCTGCCGAGGACGGTCGTTTCTGTCCAATTGCCGACAAATACTGGAACGCCCGCGGCGGCAGCGCCACGGATGGCGGTGCTTTCGTCTTTACTGTCAGTGATGCCGGCAAGGGAGACGGCTCAAAGCGGCTTACCTGCACCAACAAGTTCGGCGAAGAGGTGAAGACTACTGCCGGCCAGCAACACATGGGGGCCATTTCCACAATATCAGGCAGACAGGATGACAGGCTTCCTGACCTGATGAGGTCCACCACCGATGAACTAACGGAATACACGCTGGAGAATGTACAAGAATGCGACTATCCAACGCTGGTACGGCTCTGCAACAACCTTGAAACGGCAGCCAGCCGGGACGATGAGGCCAAGGAACGGACTATCAAGTTGCTCACCTTCGTCAATGACCGGCCCATCGCCACGGGAAGCAAGAAAAGAAGCTCGGTACTGCACGTTATCCGGGAGAGCCTTGCCCGCATCTTTGCTTCCTCACCACCCCTCAGCGAGAACTCCGGCAGCCGCTACCGCTATATTGACGTGAATACACGTGATACATTACGCCCGCCGAGGGAACACGAGAGTGTCCTTGTCCTGAATACCCGTGGCTTCCCGCCGGAAGGTGATGACTGCGATGCCCGTTTTATATGTGCTGCCTACGAGGTCGGTTGGAAACATTTCATCTGCTATGACTACACGGGGCAGCGGTTCTGCGGCTGTGGCCTGTCGCAAGACTCACAGGGTGTCACGATTGATGTCTACGGAAGCTCCGGCGATTACCTGGGCTCGGGCATTGACGGACTGGAAATCACCGTACACGGTAGTGCTCAGGACCAGGTAGGCCAGATTATGAAGCAGGGTAAACTCGTCATCCACGGCGATGTCGGGCAGACCTTTATGTACGGCGCCAAGGGCGGCGAAGTTTTCGTACTCGGTAACGCCGCCGGCAGGCCGCTCATCAATGCCGTTGGCCGACCCCGTGTTGTCATTAACGGCACCTGCCTGGACTATCTGGCCGAGTCCTTCATGGCTGGCGACCCACTTCACGGTGGCGGTTTCGTTATCATGAACGGGATAACCTTTGACGTGGATGGTTGCGTCATTGACCAGCCCACACCCTACCCCGGCTCCAACCTGTTCTCTCTGGCCTCGGGTGGGGCCATTTACCTCAGGGACCCCGATAAAAAGGTGGTCGACGAGCAGCTTAACGGTGGTACGTTTACCGACATGACCCCCGCCGACTGGGAGCTTATCCTGCCCTATCTCCAGGAAAACGAGCGGCTCTTCGGCATTTCGGTAGACAACGACCTGCTCACGGTTGATGGTAAACCCCGGAGCTACGAGCACGTCTACCGCAAAGTGCAGGCTGTCGAGCTCGATGTCCTCAGGCGGATAGACCTGGCTGACGACTAGACCGCTCTGTTAGCCGTTCCTCTCCTGAAGTATATCCCGTATTATTCTTCTCAGTTCCCTGACACGATACGGCTTGGCAATAACAGCCGTGAAGCCATACTTCCTGTAGTCAGCCATTATTGAGTCGGTGGAGTAGCCACTGGAAACAATCGCTTTAACTTTGGGGTCTATTTCCAGCAATTTCTCCATTGCTTCCATACCACCCATTCCTCCGGGAACAGTCAGGTCCAGAATTACTAAATTATACGGCTGTTTTTTTTCTTTTGCCTTTACATACTGCTCTATCGCATCTGCCCCGTCAACTGCCGTGGTGATATCATGCCCCACCTCGGATAGAGCCCTTTGCAGCAGGCGCCTGATGGCTTCCTCGTCATCCATTATCAGAATTTTACCCGTAACATGAGCCTGAATATCCTCGGCTTCTTCCTCAGGTAATATCAACGCTTTACGTATGGCTGGAAGATAAATACTGAACGTCGTATGCTCGCCCGGTACTGAATCAACCGTAATATGCCCTTTGCGGTTCCGGATAATGGAATAGGTGGTCGTCAGGCCAAGGCCACTACCTTTTTCCTTCGTGGTAAAATACGGCTCGAATATTCGTGGCAGGTTTTCCTCAGGTATACCCACCCCATAGTCTTCAACGGTTACTTCTACATAATCACCTTTTGGTAGAGATAGGGTGTTGCCGTCTCCTAGGACCCTGTTCCTGGCCGATATGTTTATCACCCCACCTTCAGGCATGGCCTCATCAGCATTAATCACCAGGTTATGTATAACCTCATTCATCTGTCCTCTATCGATTTCTGCCTGCCACAGGTTTACAGGAATGTCAATAACGCAGCTGGATTTTGAGCCCATGAGAGCAAAATTAGCCGAATCACTTATCAGCCTCCCGACAGCCGTGGCCTCCTTGATTGGCTCTCCGCCCCGGGCAAAGGTGAGTAACTGCTGTGTCAAATCTCTGGCCCTTAGGGAGGCACGCTCTGCTTCAAGTAACCTCTCGGCGGCTTTGCTATCCGGTTCAAGATAACCCCTCACCAGACTGATATTGCCCATGATACCGGTTAAAAGATTGTTGAAATCGTGAGCGATGCCGCCGGCAAGCGTACCCAAGGACTCCAGCCTCTCAATCCTACGCCTTTCCTCTTCCATTCGCTTACGCTCGGTGATATCGCGGACGAATACAAAGAGTCGACCTTCTCCCACATCCAGATAATTCACACTGATTTCAACATCGATTATGGTACCGTCTTTACGCCTGTGTTTGCTCTCGAACCGGTCAGAACCCTGCTCCACTATTTTATCTGTATGACCGGCAACCATTTTAGGAGTCTCGATGGCCTCGACATCTGCTATACGCATTTGAAGCAGCTCTTCTCTGGTATAACCTATCATCTCGCAATATGAGTCGTTAACCTCCAGGAGCTCTCCTTCCAGATTATTGAGCCAGAAACCATCAAGGGCCGTTTGTATTATTAACCGGTGTTCCTGCTCTGCCTGCATCCGGTCGGTGATATCTATCATCGTTCCCATTACGGCCGGCCTACCCTGATAATCTATTAGCATTGTGTATACCTCGATATGGATTATCGAGCCATCCTTTTTAATTACCCGGTAGGTTGTGTTCCTGTCCTCGACTTTCCCTTCAAATCTCTCACCAAGTCTTTCCATAGCAATGCCGATGTCATCGGGATGGATGAAGTCTGCAGGAGTCATATTTCCAATTATTTCTTCCGGTTCATAGCCCAACGTCCTGGCAAGACTGGGATTGACGTAGGCCATTTTTAAGTCCTGTATAACATATGTACCCACAACAGACTTTTCAGTAAGTGACCTGAACTTTTCCTCGCTCTCTCTTAGCGCCTCCTCTATCTTCTTATGCTCAGTAACATCTCTGAAAGAAGCCAGACCGGCCATTTCACCCTGATATTCAATTACCTTGAGAATGGCACTTACCCATATCTCTTCACCCGACTTCTTTAGACAACGATACTCTCCCGGTGAAGGCGCGTAATCAGCCGATAAAGCCTTCGTTCTGAGTTCAAGTATTTGTTCTCTTTCCTCAGGAGCAACATAATCAAAGAGATTAATTTTCAGCAGCTCTTCTACAGAATCAAACCCGAACATATCGGCAGCTGCTTTGTTAGCCAGCAGTACCTTCATCACCTCGTTAAGAACCACAACACCATCGAGCTCACTCTCGAATAATGCCCGGTACTTTTGCTCACTCTCTTTTAACGCTTCTTCAGCCTGCCTACGCTCGCTGATATCTAGAATACCAGCTATCGCCCCAATATAACTGCCTGTGTCATCGGTTAATGGTGATGTATTAATGAGCGTATATAACCGTGTTCCGTCTTTACGTACAAACTCGAAATCGTGTTGCTCCTTAATTCCATGCCTTCGCCTATTTAATAATTGATTTGCAATTTCTACACCACTTTCATCAATAAAATCGAAAAGGTGCTTGCCCAGCATTTCATCCGGAGAATATCCCAGCATATCTGCCATAGGTTGGTTTACATACGTTGTATTGGCGTCTTTATCTATTACCCAAATACCTTCCTGCAGGGATTCTATTAGCTGGCGGTAATTACGCTCGCTCACCCTCAGTGCTTCCTCAGCCTTTTTACGCTCAGTGATGTCCCTAGCAATTAAAATGATTCTCGTTACCTGCCCTTCTTCCGTTGACAGGGGGTAGGCAATATTATCAAAATATGCCCCCTTATTTTCATCCTCCCAGCGAAGGGATTTGCCCGTCCGAAAGACCTCATCCAGATACTGCTTTCTGGAGTCGGCCAATACTGGTGAGAGCAGGTCAAAACCATGTGTACCAATAAGTTCTCCGGGCTCCTTGCCGAACCTGTTTGCCATTGATTTGCTGATACCGGAGACAATGTATTCTTCGTCCACAACAGCAATGAAGTCCGGTGTGTTATTCAGTACGGCGTCTCGTATCTCGCCGTCTATGAGCAGTATTCTCTCCGCCCTCTTAAGTGCCTCATCAGATTGGGTAATCTGCTGGCGCATTTCCTTTAATTCATCTATGAGCTGTTGCTTCGTCTTATCCCGGTCCCTCATCGGTTACCCCCCATCACAGGAAGTTGGAATAAACCTTACCTAATAAAAAAGGGCACCCGTTATCGCCACCTTGCAAAACAACGCTCAGCAGCAACCCGGTGCCCATTAGTGCATCATTTCACCTCTCAATATCACATTAAGAGGATAGGTCCATTCAGGTCATATCATATGTCCGTCCACGTTTGGTTAGTTTATTCCCGCCCTATAATTATTGTCAAGTAGAAGCACTATCACTATATCCTAAGCAGCGTGTTTGCGGTATAATCATAGGAAATCTTGCGGCCAAATCTATCACGCATTAGAATATGCACGGGGTGCGTAGTCAAGGCAATACCCGACTATAGTGTGATGTAAAAAGAGGTAGCTTATGAGAGATAAGATTTGTACTGCTGTCGAGGCGCTGTCCGAAGTCAAGGACGGAGCCCTGGTCGCCTTCAATTTCTGGGGACCTGGAACGCCGCTCCACCTGATGAAAGCGCTGAGTGAGAGCGGAGTTAAGGACCTGACGGTCTGCACCAATAATTACACTCTGAGGGCAAATGAACTCAGGGAGCAAGGGGCGATAGACGCGGCGATATTGCTCCCCCAGACCAGGAAAATCATCGTTGCCTTCAGCGGCATACAGGCAGAAGATGCCTCGGCTTCCGGCGAGATTACCAGGCGTGTCCAAGAAGGCACGCTTGAGATCGAAAACGTATCGCACGGTATTCTCATCGAACGGCTACATGCCGCGGCAATGTGTCTCGGCGGTATATACAGTCCGATAGGCATCGGTACAGGCCTCGAGGAGGGTAAAGAGAAACGCATCATCAATGGCGTCGAATATATTTTTCAGGAGCCGATTACGCCCGACCTCGGCCTGGTCAGTGCTACCAAGGCGGACAGACTCGGCAACCTTGTCTACCACGGTACAGAGCGGGCAGCCAACCCTATTATCGCCATGGCAGCCAAATATACCGTCGCTGAGGTCTTCGAAATTGTCGAGCCGGGTGAACTGGACCCGGATGCCATTGTCACTCCCGCCGCATTCGTGGACCGTATTGTCCTCATTCCCAGTGATGATGCCTACAGTAAGGAAAAGCGGATTGAGCAGACATTACGCTCCATCAAGTATCGACTGCAAAAGATGGCCGAGGCGGAGGCTGCTCAGGGAGGTAATGCATGAAAGAAAAGCTAACAGAAGAACTGATAGCCATGAGGGCTGCCAGAGAACTGGTGCCGGGTGATTGCTGTAACCTCGGTATTGGTATTCCCCTGAACTGCGCAGCCTACATGTCAGAAGGAGTACTGGTACAGAGTGAGAACGGTGTATTAGGCTATGGCCCCGTTTATGACCGAGAGAGTCTGGACGAGAATGTAGAACGGGTGGACTGGAATGTAGTGGATGCTGGTATGAGATATCTGGAACATGTGCCGGGGATGTCTTTTTTCGACATGCTAACATCATTCGTCATGATTAGGAGTGGGCGGCTGTTTAGCATCCTCGGTGGCCTCCAGGTCTCTGAGAAGGGTGATGCAGCCATACACAGCATGAGCGAGGTCGATATAGCCTCGAAGATAGGCGGTTCCATGGACCTTGCCTGGGGTGCTAAGCGACTTATCGTTACCATGACTCACTGCTCTAAAGACGGGGACCCCAAGATTGTCCGCGAACTGACCATGCCGGTTACCACCAGGAAGCGTGTCGACCTGATAGTGACCGACCTCGCTGTGATAGAGGTCACCGGCAGTGGACTGGCACTCAAAGAGTTCGCCCCCGGCTGGACTCCGGAGGAGGTTCAGCAGCAGACCGGAGCCACCCTGACTATAGCCAATGATGTGCGCGAGATAGAGTTCTAGACAGAGAGAATACGTATCAATAACAAATCGGCATTCGAGCGGTACCTGGGTTGTTGACAAATATATAAAAAAGAGTAAGATAGAGGCCTGTCATGTAAAATAACCATCTATATAGACCAGGGGCGAGTTAGATGGGAGGGCAACAGAGGGCACCCGAACCGCCAGTTTTCGGTGACATCAGGTGCCCTTCTTATATTGGTAAAATCAAGTCTGGCAAATCGGTCACAGGGAGGGGGTGACAGATGGAAAAGGATAAAAAGGAATACACTACTGGTTTCGGCGCACCGGTCGACAACGACCAGAACAGCAAAACGGCGGGCATTCCTGGTCCGATTCTGATGCAGGACACCCACCTGCTGGAAAAGCTGGGGCACTTCGACCGGGAGCGTATCCCGGAACGCGTCGTCCACGCCAAGGGCGCCGGGGCGCACGGCTACTTCGAGGTTACCGCCGACGTAACCAAATACACCAGGGCAAAGTTCCTCTCTGAAATCGGTAAACGCACCGAGGTTTTTGCCCGCTTTTCTACCGTAGGCGGCGAAAAAGGCTCAGCGGATGCCGAAAGGGACCCCCGCGGGTTCGCCATCAAGTTCTACACCGAAGAAGGTAACTATGACATGACCGGCAACAACACCCCCGTCTTCTTCATCCGCGACCCGCTGAAGTTCCCCGATTTCATCCACACCCAGAAACGCCATCCGGGCAACAACCTTAAAAACGCGGACATGTTCTGGGACTTTCTCTCTCTCACCCCGGAATCCGTCCACCAGGTCACCATTCTCTTTTCCGACCGCGGGACTCCAAGGACATACCGGCACATGAACGGATACAGCAGCCACACGTTCAAGTGGTATAACGAAAAGGGTGAATACTACTGGGTGCAGTACCACTTCAAGACTGAACAAGGAATCCAGAACCTCACCCGTGACGAAGCTACCGAAATGAAGGGGAAAGACCCCGACCACGCCACACGGGACCTTCATGAGGCCATTGAAAGAGGCGACTACCCGTCGTGGCGACTTGAAATGCAGATAATGACCCCGGAGGAGGCGAACGAATACCGCTTCGACCCGTTTGATATTACCAAGGTCTGGTTCCACGCCGATTATCCCACAATACCCATAGGCCGCATGGTGCTCAACCGAAACCCTGAGAACTACTTTGCGGAGGTAGAGCAGGCAGCCTTTTCTCCGGCGAATTTCGTACCCGGTATTGCAGCCTCGCCGGACAAGCTGCTGCAGGGAAGACTTTTCTCATATCATGATACCCACTTACACCGCCTCGGACCCAACTACCACCTGTTGCCGATAAACAGACCTAAAGCCGCCACGGTGAATTACTATCAGCGCGATGGTTTCATGGCTTTTGGTGACAACGGTGGCGGTGCCCCGAACTACTACCCCAACAGCTTCGGTGGCCCGGAGCCGAGGCCGGATGTTGCCGAACCCCCCTTCGAGGTCTCCGGCCAGGCAGCACGACAACCTTACACCCATCCTAATGACGACTTCTTCCAGGCAGGAGAGCTCTACCGACGGGTGATGAACGACGAAGACCGGGAGCACCTGATTGGCAACATCACCACCCATCTCTGCAATGCGCAGAAACGCATTCAATTACGCCAGGCCGCTATCTTCTACAAGGCCGACGAAGAATACGGTAGTCGCGTCGCCGAGGGACTGGCTCTCGACGTAAAGGAAGTGAAACGCCTGGCAGAAATGTCACAGGAGGAACGGGCAAAAGCTACGGCTTAGACCGATTAAAAATGCACGCGGAACAAGCAGGACTTCTGGGACTAATGGTGGCCGGCGGTGCCCTGGTCATCGCCAGCTATATCCACGGCTTTCTCACGCACCCCTCCACCCGCAGTAACGCCTGGGGTGGCGTACCGGCAAAGCTGAAACCCCTTTATGTCACCTCTATGATGTTAGCTGCCCTCGGCTATTTCGCTTTTGCCTATTTCATACTATTCAGTCTGAACCCGGCTGAAGTCCTGATTGCCGACCGCTTCGGCTTTGTCGTCTTCTTCGCTATATTTGCGGTCATTCTCGTGCCCTCGGCACTGTGGATGCCCCTCACCTTCGCTATGCTCGCCCGCCCAGGCAAAGGCCTATGGCTGGCAGTACGGCTCACACTGGCCCTGGTCGGGTTAGCCTCCATAGCCCTGCTTGTCACCCTCCTCACACTCAATACGCGTGAGCCAGCGATTGCCTATCGGGCTGCTGTCGGGGGCGCGGCTGCGTTCTGCCTGCAAACGGCAGTGCTGGATATGCTGGTATGGCCGGCGTTCTTTAAGACGTGAGCGGAAATAGACCGCCTGTATACAGTTACCCTAAAGCACCTCACGAAGCGCTCGCCGGGCGGCATGGTATCCACACATGCCATGCACACCTGCCCCCGGCGGCATTGACGAAGAGCAAAGATAGACCCCTTTGAGAGGCGTGGCATATGCGCGCCACTGCCCCATGGGTCTGACCAGGAGCCGTATCGGGTTCTGCACTCCTCCGGCAATATCTCCCCCGACGAAGTTGGAGTTATATGCCTCCATAGCGGCCGTATTCATCACGTGGCGTGCAAGAATGATATCTCGAAAACCCGGGGCGAAACGCTCTATCTGGGACTCAATCCTGGCCGACATGTCGAAAGTGGAGCCGTTCGGGACGTGGCAATACGCCCAGGCAACCTGCTTTCCTTCCGGGGAGCGTGAGGGGTCGAAAAGGCTCTGCTGTGCCAGGAGAACCAGCGGCTTCTCCGGGTGCTTTCCTTTCCAGACCTCACCCTCCGCCTCGGCGATTTCCTCGAAGGTACCGCCGACATGCACGGTAGCCGCCCGCAGACATTCCGGGGCCTTCCATGGAATCGGCCCTTCCAGGGCCCAGTCCATCTTGAACACACCCGGCCCATGTCGATGTCTCAGAAGACGCTGTCCATAATCGAAGGGCAGCCTATCAGCAACGATAGTCGCCAGTTGTCGGGGGGCAACATCAAGCAGGATTGCCTTTGCCCCCGGTAGTTCATCCAGCGACCGTACTTCAACTCCTGTACGCACTTCCCCGCCCAGGGAAACAAGATACTGCACCATGGCATCAGCAATATTCTGCGACCCGCCCTTTATCACCGGCCAGCCGACCGCGTGAGCGGTCGCACTCATCACCAGCCCGAAAGAAGACACGGCGAACCTGTCCAGGGGCAGGATGGAATGTGCCGCCATGCCACCGAAAAGGGCACGCGCTCTATCCTCTTCGAACCGCCTCCGAACAAGTTTGCTGGCGGATTGCATTGCCAGGGTGCCAAATCGCATTAAAGTGAGGGGGTGCCGGGGGAAATGCAGTGGTCCCAGAATATCTTCAATCAGCTTCTCCCAGTCCCTGACCAGCGGCCACATGAGCTCGCGGTAGCTCCGTGAGTCCGGCCCCAGTGTCTCAGCAGTAGCCTCTATGGAGCGTTCCAGCAGCACAGCCGTGCCGTCATCCAGTGGATGGGCCAGTTGAGCCGGCGAATGAACCAGTTCAAGCCCGTATGGAGATAGGTCAATTGAGCGGAAAAAAGGTGAGGCTGCTGCCATGGGATGAACCGCCGCCCCGATATCATGAATAAAACCGGGTAGCGTTATTTCACTGGAGCGAAGACCACCGCCAACCGTCTCCCTGGCTTCCAGTACCAGCACCGAACGACCTGAGCGGGCCAGCGTAATCGCCGCCGCCAGTCCATTTGGCCCTGAACCCACTACTATAGCGTCATATTCGAGCTTAACTGGCATGAGATTTGCGATTCTGGCGATCTCTCATCAGCCTTCCGAGCCACCTGAAAGGCATGTAGAGCATCGTCCTGATTTGGGCATTGTACCAGACGTTACCCGCCTGCGACCATTGCATCCAGGTGTCCACGCACCTGATATCAACATCGACCTCGGTCGGCACACCGAGGTGTTCAGCCAGCGAGGTCAGCAGATAAGTCCATATCCCGGTCTGCATCTTGGAGCCAATCGTGCGGAAGGCGACTTCATAGACAGGGTCATTGGCTCGCGCCAGTCCGACAATCTGCATGGTAATCGAATCACCCTCCTCAAAAGCGCTGAAGTTCACCCAGCCCGACTCAGGGTGTCCCTGCGGCGTGATGAAGGTGAACGATTTATCATCGGCATAAAGCACCATCACGCCGGTCGATACCGGACCGCCCGGTGTTGATGAATCTATCAGCACCACCTCACCCGGCTGAATGCCGGCCGGTGAGGGGTAGAAACGGTTGAAAGAAGGCTGCAGGCTGGGAAAGTTGCTCTTCAGGGCATGGATAACGTCCTCAGGGGTTGTATCGGTCTTGTCTACGCGCAATCGATAGGTCTTCTGCCACAGTTGACCAAAGCCATTGACCGGACCGACAACACGCCGTCCTTTCATGTTGATATTGATTGCCTCCGGCGGCATCGGTGGTACGCTCAACCGTGCAACAGGCCTCGCCCAGAACGATATATCACGCGGGGTGCTCTGCACAGATTCTCGTGAAACATCATCATCTGGAGAGGCCCCTGCAAGCGAATACGCATCTTCCCGTCTCTCATAGACAGTTACTGCCCTGTCCAGTCCGGTCACTTTCAGAACAGCCCGGTAATGGTCGTTCACTCCGAAAGCAAGCAAACGTTGTCCACGCCGCTTTGCCAAGGCACTCAGTTTGACCAGCATGCTGGCCCCCAGGCCATTGATTAATTCGACCGCGCTGAAATCAAGTATTATGTAATGTAACTCATCCCGCGAGCCAGGCGCGCAGGCATCCAGCACCGGCTTTTCATCGTGACTATCGAGCTCAACAGGCAGTTCCACAAGGCACGCCTTGTTTTCTATCCTGACGGCCTTCACAATACCCTCCTTCCCGGGCGGCGCTCAATCGCCGACCCTGAGGGCAACCAGTATCACTCCGGGGCCACCGTTGGCACCGAGGGCAGCACCCATCTTTAAAACAACAATCTTTTTCGCAGGAAAAAGCGAACCAAGCCGCTGCCTGAGTTCAGCTGCCCGTTCGGGCGCCGCACTATGTACAATAATCATTTCCCGGACATTGTCTTTAGAACGCACGAAATCGTGGATATGGTCCATCCCACGCGAGACAGCCCGTACCATGCCGGCGCGCACAATCTCGCCGTCCCGGAACGTAAGTAAAGGCTTCACATTCAGTATGTTGCCGGTTGCTGCAATTGCCCGATTGACACGTCCGCTCCGTGCCAGGTATTTCATCGTATCAAACATACCGAGCATTTCAATCTGACGGATGGCCCGGTTGGTCTCTTCGAGTATTTCCGGCAGGCGCTTCCCTGCTTTTGCCAGCCTGGCCGCCGCCAGAACCGCCAGGGCCAGTCCGCCCGAGTTAAACGTGGAATCAACGACCTCAATCGGGCACGACGACTCGAACATCGCTTTCGCCAGTCGAGCGGAATTACAGGTACCGCTTATCTTTGACGAGATGTGTATCGATATGATACCGTCGCTGTTCCCGGAATGCTTTGCGTAGATACCTGAGAAATCGGCCGGGGTCGGTTGCGAGGTGGCCGGATGAGTAGTACTGGTGGTCAGCTTTTTAAAAAACCCGTCACTGTCCAGGTCAATACCATCGCGGTAGACGTCATCGCCAAAGCGGACATAGATGGGCACCACCCCGATGTTAAATCTCTTGATTATTTCGGGACTGAGGTCAGCCGTGCTGTCCGTGACAACTTTCACTGCCATAATCTCATCATCCCTAAACAGGTCGTAGAGTACCGGCGAATACCTGCCAGGCCAGTGCCGACTTAGCCACCAGGCTCAGTATGATATAAGCCCGCTCCCCGTAGAGATAGTCCCGCCACCGACCGACCTTTTGGTACTGCAGAACCATGTTTACCGCGAAGCTGTTGAAGAACAGAAAGATGGTGAAAAAGATGGCATACACGAAACCGGGAGGTCCTCCGGCCTCGTTACCGGAGCCGACCAGATAAATTGCGATAGCCACCCAGGGGATTGCCCCGGCAAATACCCCGAACCAGTACGGAGTCCAGTTAGTCTTTTCTGTCCGCTGGTTATAAAGCTCCATCAGCCAGCCGAAGAGAATCATGGTCGCGTTTACGGCAAAGATGAGAATAAGACTGGCGATATCATAGATACCGACTAGCATGGCGATGACGACAATCATTACCGAAGCGCTCAGGGAATACTCCATCCAGCGGGCGTGGTTGATACCCTTTACCAGATTACGGGCATACCAGCCAAAAACGCCGGGGGCAGAAATCGAAAAGTGCGCCACCGCCGATATCAGCAGAAATGCCGCCACCACCGGCCCGATAGGCAGCTCGTAAATGGTGTCATGTGAGGTTACCAGCCTGCCTGCCGCTGGGTCGAACACCTGGAAGGCACTGGTAACCGGCAGCGCAAAATCGCTACTGAGGAGTAGCATGAGAATACCCTGAGTGAGATGGAAAACACCCATGATGAGGTTGAAGATGCGGAGGCGAGGAATTGATACCCTGCTCCCTACGCTCATAGAACACCCCCTTCCCGGCATCAATGTGCCCGGATGCTTTGTATTACTCTCCCGAACCGGGAGACTGCTCTCCTACCTCTCAGCAACCTGGCTCACCGGCATGGCCACAACAACTTTGTCGCTTCACGACCTTTATCAGGTTATTGCGTAACACGAGGTATAACTTCCTGTAGAGCGGCATGGGAACAGACATATTGGTGAAGAATGCTCTGGCACGAGGCATTTCTCAATTTCCCCCAACAGATATTATTTGTCCCGCATATATAACATAATTAGGGAATACTTGGCAAGCCATTACAGGTGCGACAGGACAAACAGCCTTGCCCGGTTTAATCCAGCAATCAAGAGGCGCCCTGCCGTCAATAGAATAAGCAGCAAAATATCAACCTCAATACTAATATTATAGTTTACAAGTCGCCAGGTAATCGTTTGCGAGCTATTTCGAGGAGACGGGATTCAAGCAACGGGGACAAACCGAAGGAACTCAGCCGTTCCTCCAGAGATTCCAGCGAGCCGTAACCACCAAGAAGACTATTAATGCACGCCACGACCGTGGAGTCTACAAAATCGCCGAAGTCTGGGTATATCGTACGCAATTCCTTCATCAGCTCTCGGGACTGTTGAAGGTAATACTTCTGGTGGTAGTCTTCAGCCAGGTAAAACTCCGAAAACGGTGTAATTTCGGTCAGGACTGTTCGTCCCGTCTCAGCCTCTCTCTGTTGTTTGGTCGCCGTGGCCAGACGGCGCTGCTCATCGTTATGGTAAAAAATGATAGACCGGTACTGCATTGACCATGGCCGTACCGTTGAACTGTGACTGTCCCAGAAGACCTTCAGCAGTTCACCATAGGAGATTTTATTCGGGTCATAGTCAATCTGTATCGTCTCAGAATGGTCGCCAGTGTTATTATAGGTGGGGCTATCAGTCGTGCCACCGGCATAACCCACCCGGGTACGAACCACCCCATAGAGACCCCCGAACCGGGAGTCAGGTCCCCAGAATCAGCCCAGGGCAAAGGTGGCTGTCTCTATTTTCTCTGGAACATTATCATCGACTGGCCGCCTAGAGATATCAGGCATCGGTGCACTACCTGTCATCGTATCATCCCTGTCTCTGAATTCACTGCTCTATATTCATGCCTATCATAAGGTACGGGCAGTTTTATGTATGTGACTATTATCTCATTATGCCTGGCCGACCGATTAACGAAATTATTCCCTATTCAACGGGCATGGTATATACTGGAAGGCGGTTAGCTTTTCTATCGATACCAAAAAGTTGGAACGATGAAATGAGAGTACAAACAGTACACCGTTATCGGTTCGACCAACTGTCAAGGTATCTGGCTGTTTGCGGGGTACTGGCTCCCGTGGCGATAATCTCCTTTGTGCTTATGGGGGCATCGGTCACACCGGGCTACAGCCATATCACCGACACCATAAGCAAGCTTGCGTCGCCAGGAGCACCCCACCCGGAATGGATGAATGCCGGTTTCATATCGTACGGCGTTTTAATGATTTGCCTGTCTTTTGCAGTAAGGCGATGTCTTCCCCAGCGAGCCGGAAACACCGCAGTCTGGCTAATGATAGTTATTCACGGTGTGGGTATTATCCTGGCCGCCGTATTTCCCTACGACCTGTCGATAATTGACGGCATACACTCAGTGGAGGGAATATTACATCACCTCGTATCGATTATGAGCTGTGTGGCGTTCATTATCAGTATGCTGATAATAGACAGGATAGTATCAGCGGAACCTGAATGGCGTACCGTCACGAGACTATCCTTTTTGGCTATCTTCGTTGTCTACGTACTGTTTGTACTCTCCCTATTCCCGGTTGTCAGAGAGATTGAAGGAGCACTGCAACGAGCTTCCGCCCTTGCCATGATTACCTACATCGAAGCTCTCTCCCTCAGGTGTCTTACTCTTTCCAAAGCATTTTCAAGCATTAGTAATAATTGAAAAGCCCGAAGAGTTTCTTCGGGCTTTTCTCGCTTCTACAGAGACTCGGCGTATTCTCGCCAGATTTCCCAGACAGGCACCTGCTTCCTCTGTGGGTCCCAGAGACCCAGTGGCTTCCCTTTGGTCTTCATGTGGGGAGGCAGCTTCTCCAGTTCCAGCGCTACCTTCTCCAGCCAGAACGGAGTATCACCCAGATAGTTCTCCATGACGATGCCCCTCCTGGTATAAAGAGGCATGATATGCAGCACTGCCATAGTACCGACACCAGCAAAGACCTGGTGGGCACGCCAGCAGATATGCTCAAAGGCCTCGCTGCACCACGCCTTGGCCATCGCCACCTCCATGTCCTGTCCTGGCTGACCGAGTGCCCAGGCTGCATACTGGGTAGCATAGCGGCAGGCGTCCTGGCGGATGACGAGCTGGACACAATGTTCCTGAACATGCTGGTTGATGCCGATAGGCATATCAAACTGTATTCTGGTCTTGGCGTAATCAACGGTTAATTCCTCGATTCGCTGACCAGCCCCGACCATCTGAGCACACAACAATACAGCACCTGTTTTAACAGACTTGAACAAGGGTGCCCACCCGTCGTTCAACTCTCCGACAATGTTCTGTTTGGGAACCTTTACCTTATCGAAAACAACCTCACACTGCTTGTTCCTGTTGGCCAAGGTGTCCAGGAGTTCATAGCTAATGCCGGGACTCTTGGCGTCCACCAGAAAGAGGGTTATCCCTTCCTCAGATGGTCCGTCATCTCTGGTCCTGGCAGCGCATAGAAGGTAATCAGCAATATGGGCATCATGGACGAACAACTTGATACCGTCGATGATATAGTCATCACCATCAGGGACTGCTCTGACGGTCACTCCTTCGGGGTCCCAGGCTTTGCCGTCCCAGCTGGACTCAGGCTCAGTCAGGGCCATGGCCAGAATAAGTTCTCCGTTGACTATCTTGGGCAGCAACTCCTTTTTCTGTTCGTCACTACCGGCCTCGAGGATGGTGTGTCCACAGAGCACCACGGTGGAAAGGTGAGGGCTGGGGAATAGCGCCCGTCCCATTTCCTCATGAATAACCATCAGGTCTACCGCGTCGCCGCCGGTGCCACCATATTCCTCAGGAATGCTGATTCCCAGCCAGCCAAGTTCGGCTATCTGGCGCCATAGTTCCGGAGAGTAGCCTCTCTCATCGGTCTCTATCTGCCTGACTACGGCCTCGGGACATTCTTTCTCCAGGAAATCGCGGGCCATTGTCTTCAGCATTTCTTGGTCTTCACTAAGTGCAAAGTCCATAGCCTTCTCCTCCTACTTTCTTCCTACTTCTCATCTCACGTCATCATACCTGCTTAAGGGCCTCGTTTATCTGGACGTTGAACTGTCTTGGTATCCTGGGCAGACCAAGACCCCTATCGGCAATGACGACTCTGCGTATCTCCGGGCTGCCCGCGGCATGGATGGCGTGCATATATTCCCAGGTACGTCCCGGCCTCCCGTTGTATCTGGCATATTTAGACTTCTGCCTGAGCTGGGTATACATTCCGAATACCTGCCCCATCTTCTCACCATCGAAGGTCTGCCAGAGTCTATGCCAGAGGGTACCCGAGTTATAATGCTGCGGCCCCAGCCTTTCCCGCTGGCTCCTGTGCCAGGCGGTATACCAGCCAAAGAGGAATTCAAGATGCTTATGGATGGCCATCCGCGCCAGCATGTCCCGCGCTTTCGAGTCTTGATAGAGCGGTTTACCGTTACGCTTTTCCTGCCGGGCGTATTCCATAATTTTTTCCATGCTGCGCCTGGCACCCAGTCCGCCACCGGCCGCCCTTTCAAACTCGAAGGTGGTCATGGCCAGATAGAAACCCCGGTTAAGTTCACCCAGAAGATTCTCCTTGGGTACCCGGACATTATCATAGAAAATCTCGTTTTGCTGTGAACCGCCCATGGTCGGCAGTGGTCGGTATGATACTCCGGGAGCATCCCCGGGAACCATGAATATGCTCAACCCGCGGTGTTTGGGTGTTACGTCTGCTGTTTTACACAGCGTATACAGCCAGTCCGGTTTCGTACCACCGGATATGAACGTCTTCTGCCCGTTCAGGACATATTCATCACCGTCAGGTACTGCCCGGAGCTGAACATTGGCCTCGTCAGAACCTGCATCAGGCTCGGTAAAACACTCGAAGGCGGTTATCTCTCCCCGGGCTATCGGGGGAATCCACTTCTCTCTTTGCTCCTCTGTACCTGAGGTAAGGACTGTCGGTGCTACCAGCGTCATGGCCATAATACCGCCCCAACGTGCCCCCCAGTAGGACATTTCTGAAGATATCGCTGCCTGTTCCATAGCACTGAAGCCCATACCGCCGTATTTCTTAGGCCAGCCCGCCGTCGGCCAGCCCTTCTGCACCCCCTTTTGGTGGAACTGCTTCCAGAACTCCTGTGTCTCGGCTTCCTGGAAACGACCTGTGTACTCTGGGTCATAATCCTCCGGTAGCTCGTTTATACAGAAATCGCGCATCTCTGCCATTAGCTTTTGCTGCTCTTCGGAAAATCCGAATTCCATTATTACTTCCTCCTTCTAGAGTATGCCGGACTTTTATCTCCGACAGAATCTAAAAACCGATATTGCCTCCTTTCTTCCAGTACTGCTAGACGGCATAATATAGCCCCCAAGCAGATAGTATGTCAATGTACCACGCGTTGCTTTTTCAACATGCTACAGGCGAATCCAATCATAAAAACGGTGGTTCCAGGCAATCTGCCAAACCCTATTTGTACAATGGCGAAGAGGCTTTCATGAGACGGGTCATGTGTCTCATCTCGGCGACCCGTTTCCCACTTTCCACCTCTTCCAGATAAGTATCAATCCAGTAGAACTCTGTCTTCGAGCTGGTACCCACGCATGCCAGTTTGCCACCGGCCCGATATGGCACATCAACCTTAACCGGCCCGTTAACATTACGCAGTTCGGTAGCACCAAAGAAGCCCACCGCCTCCTGTGTCCGCGGAGGATTTATATTCATAGCACGGTGCATTAAGCTCGGTGGGGCGATAGCACCTCCCCAGGGTGAATCACCTTTGTACCAGTCCAGGGTATCGGTAATCGTCTCCAGTGACCTGTCGACCATTTCCCGCGTTATAATAACTTCGCGCGACGGCAGTTCGTCTCCCGCATTAAGACCGGCAAGAATACGCAGCTCGCCGGGTGCAGCATGCTTGAGCTCAACCGTCTGTATATAAGAAGGCTCTTCAGGCTCACCCATGGCAATCGTTCCCGTTCCGACGGTATGGTCGTCACGAGACTCAGCCCATGCCTCCACCTGCACATCCTTCTTTCCCTCCGGAGGAATGCCCATAATCCCCCTTACCTCCTCACCATCCACAAGGGCGTATGTGTAGAAAATGCTAAGGGAGCCTTTCTCAAACCAATGCTGACCAAGAGTTTCCAGTATCAGCGGTGGAAACAGATTAAGATGAACGATACCCACCACGGCTCCACCCCTCATTCCCAGTTGTTGCGCCGTTGCATCGTCGTGGATTGAACCTCTTCCAGCACCACGGGCTGCATTTACCGCCTTTCTCCATCCTCCGTAGATATGCCCTTCTTTAATTACGTTATCACCAGACATGCTCTTCCCCCCTTTGTTGTTTTAATCACGGCAATATCATACACTTTTTTCTGCTGTAATATAAGCCCTGCTCAACCGTATGTCAAAGCCATCTCTGGACCAGGTCAGGTAAATTATACTGGCACCCTCGCTTACAGGCTTGACAGCAATGCGTTGAGGAATTATAATAATGTTACTAGATGCAAATGAGTAGCATTATTGATAAGAAAATGAACGCTAAAACCAGGTCATTCGAAAAAACACGCCAGACACTGAATGTCACCGGACTGAGAGTTACCAACCAGCGGGCTCTTATTATGGACATTATTCGGCAGGGAGACGAGCATCTCGATGCCGATGAAGTCTATCGCCGGGCCCGGGCGAAGCAACCCCGCCTCAGCTTATCAACTGTTTATCGAACACTGCAGGCGCTCAAAAAAGTGGGGCTCGTGGAGGAGGTCCACATCGACGAGACGCGCCACTACTACGAAATAAAACCCCCTACCGAGCACCACCACCTGGTGTGCCTTGAGTGCGGGCGGGTTGTCGAATTCCAGTACCCGTTAGCCCGCCTGATTAAAAGAAAGGTCATCGAGGCCAAAGACTTTGAGATTACCGGCAGTGAGATTCGAATGACGGGTTACTGCCCGAGCTGCCGCCAGAAGCGGAAATAATTTTTTAGAATTTCTTGTTGCAAATAATAATCATTTACATTTAACACTGGGATGGACTACCTGGGTGAAGTGAGAGGAAGGATTACGCTTTATGCTTGACAGAAGACATGTACCCTTGAGTCGTTTAGAGGCTGGCCAGAGCGGGAAAGTAGTTGAAATTCAGGGCGGGCAAGGCATGATTAATCGTCTTAGCGCTCTGGGCATCAGACCCGGCAAGAGAGTAACCAAGGTCAGTTCGATGTTTATGCGGGGACCGGTAACCATCCAGGTAGGTAACGCCCAGGTAGCCATCGGCTTTGGTATGGCGAAGAGGATACTTGTTGAACTGGGTTAAGTATAGATGAATATACTGCTGATGGGCAATCCCAATGTGGGTAAAAGCGTCATCTTCTCCCGCCTGACCGGCGTCAAGGTAATCGCTTCAAACTATCCGGGCACGACGGTAAACTACACCCACGGTTTTATGAAACTGGGCGACGAGATAGTTGAGATTACCGATGTACCCGGTACCTACACCCTTGAACCAACCAGCGAGGCTGAAGAGGTAGCCGCCCAGATGCTTGACACCGGGGACACGGTTATAAACGTGGTCGACGCTACCAACCTGGAAAGAAATCTATACCTCACCTTACAGCTACTGGAACGAAAAACTCCGGTGGTGGTGGCCTTAAATATGTGGGATGATACCGAGCACCGGGGGATACATATCGACCTGGAAAAACTGAGGGAACTACTGGGAGTACCGGTTATTCCTACGGTAGCAGTAACCGCTCAGGGCATAAAAGAGCTGGTAGATAACATCCCCAGGGCTGCCTCACCCGACACTCCCGTCCGCAGCAGTGACGAACGCTGGGCGGCCGTCGGCAGCATCACGGAACAGGTCCAGCAAATCACGCATCGTCATCATACCTGGCGGGAGCGTCTTGGAGACGCCAGTGTACAGCCATTGACCGGCGGCATCATGGCTCTAGTTGTTCTTGCCGGCGCCTTCACGATAATCCGTCTCATTGGTGAGAGCCTTATTAATTATGCGCTGAATCCCTTATTCGAAAATCTGTGGGCGCCGGTAATTTTAAGATTAAGTGACCTTCTGGATGGTACTGACTTTCTTCATGATGTCCTGATAGGCAGGATAGTCGGTGGAGAAGTGGACTTTGTTGAATCGCTCGGACTATTGACCACCGGTCTCTATGTACCCTTTGCCATGGTGCTACCTTACATTGTCTCTTTCTATCTGGTGCTGGGTCTACTTGAGGACGTAGGTTATCTACCGCGACTGGCAGTTTTGATGGATACCATCATGCACCGGCTCGGTCTGCACGGCTATGCCATTATCCCGAGTATGCTGGGGCTGGGCTGTAATGTACCGGCCATTCTGGCTACCCGCATTCTGGAGAGTAAGAGGGAGAGGTTTATTGCAGCTACCCTAATATCTATTGCCATACCCTGTGCTGCCTCGCAGGCAATGATTATCGGTCTGGTAGGTCAACACGGCGGGCAGTATGTGGCCATTGTTTACGGGACGCTCTTTATCGTCTGGGTTATCTTGGGGATAATAATTAACCGCCTTACCAAAGGATTAAGCCCCGAGCTCCTTATTGAGATACCACCCTATCGTTGGCCACCATGGCAGACCGTTTTACAAAAGCTGTGGATGAGAACTTACGGTTTCTTAAGAGAGGCCATTCCCATCATCTTAGGCGCCGTTCTATTAATAAACATACTCTACGTCCTGGGAGTATTTGACGCCATCGCCAACTTCACAGCACCGGTGGTAAGCGGTCTCTGGGGGCTACCCAAGGAGGCAGTAACTGCCATAGTGATTGGGTTCCTGCGTAAGGACGTAGCCCTGGGCATGCTCGCCCCTCTATCACTGAGTGCCAATCAGCTCGTCGTTGGCAGCGTGGTCCTGGCCATGTTTTTTCCCTGCATTGCTACCTTTGTAGTCCTTCTTAAAGAGCTTGGGATTACCAGCATGCTCAAAGCGGCAGGAATAATGATTATCACCACCTTACTTGTAGGCGGGGCATTGAACCTAATCATGCAACAGGTCGGGTAATCACTACCGTACCCGATTGCTGGTAGAAAATAGTGCCTCAGCCCTGCCCGAATATCTTCTGCCATATTTCGGTCAATCCCCCAATCACAGGTATAGCTTGACAAGTAGAAAACCACGTTGTAATATAATTATGAACATAAGTGCAAAATAATATGATTAGGGACTTAAGTCCATTACTTTGAAAGGCAGAACACCATGGGACGACGACAGCTGTGGCGAAGAGTCAGCTCCATACCACCGATAACCTATTTCAAGCCGGCAGGGATATCAATGGCTGCCCTCGACGAAGTCAGGCTTCTTGTCGAAGAAGCCGAGGCAATCAGGCTCAAGGACCTCGATGGACTGGAGCAAGAGGAATGCGCTCAGAAGATGAATATCTCACGGACCACCTTCTCACGCATACTGGACTCTGCCCGACAGAAGATAGCCGATGCCCTGCTAAACGGCAAGGCGATACGTATCGAAGGCGGAAACTACGAGATGGCGTTTCGCCGCTTCAGATGTATCAGCGGGCACGAATGGGAAGTACCTTTTGAAGCCATGATATCCGCCCCACCCGAGTTCTGTCCCCGGTGTGAGACGCCAAGCATCATGCCTCTTATACCTCCCGGGATGGGCCGGGGTAGAGGTGGCTGGAAAAGGCGCTATCAAGGAGGACGTAACTGGTAAAGCTCTGAGTATACATAGGAGGTGATAAAAATGCCATTCGGAGATAGAACTGGACCCAGAGGAACGGGACCAATGACCGGCAGAGGAGCCGGTTACTGTGGCGGTTTTGGCCGACCGGGTTATACCAACCCGACACCGGGCAGTGGGTGGTTCGGCTTTGGCTGGAGAGGCTGGGGCAGTGGCAGAGGCCGGGGCTTCGGTAGAGGTCGCGTGTTCGGCTGGCGCTGGTATGCACCCCGCTATAACCCGTGGTGATAAAAGCCAGAGCAATCCTCTCAAGAGAACAGTCGAATAGAAGGAGGTGAGAAATGCCTAACGGATTTGGAAGAGGAAAAGGCTTCGGACGCGGATTTGGCAGAGGTATGGGCTTCGGCTTCCGTGGCGCTTCTCCGCCCTGGCCTTATGTCGGTATAGGCAGAGGCGGGCTGCCGCGTTGTGGCTACTTCGTGAGTGATGCCGGCATTCCTCAACCCTGGTTATACCAGCACCCCTACTACGGCCACGATATAGCTCCTTCGTTTCCATCACAAGCAACCCGTCAGGATGAGCTCGATTACCTCAAAGGTCTAGCCCGAACCATGAGTGACGACCTGAAGGAGATAGAAACAAGGATACAGGAAATAGAGAGTGAGAGTAGCGAGGAGGAATCATGAAGATTGCCGTTTCCGCCGCTGGTCCCACCCTGGATGACGAGGTCGACCCCCGTTTCGGGCGCTGCCAGTATTTTATCATTGCCGATCCGGAAACAATGGCATTCGAGGCGATGGACAACTCCAGTGCCATGGCCGCCGGTGGAGCCGGTATTGCCGCCGCCCAGACAATTGTCGACAAGGGTGTGAAGGCAGTCCTGACCGGAAACTGCGGTCCAAATGCCTATGAGGTACTGTCCGCCGCTGGCACCGAAGTAATAACGGGTGTTTCCGGTAAGGTAAAGGATGCTATCGAAGGCTACCAAACAGGAAAGTACAAGCCAAGCGCTCAGGCCAGCGTGCCCGACCACTTTGGTACGGGGGCTACGCCAGAGATGGGAGGCGGCTTCGGCATGGGAGGGG
>DUFD01000025.1 GCA_011171075.1 Dehalococcoidia bacterium
CCGTTCTGAGTTCGGAGAGGGCTTGCTCTCGATGAGGCTTCTCCGGCTGGTACAGGGCCTGTTCCAGACCTGTATCCAGGACCGGCGAGACGGCAGCCACGACTTCAGGACTGGCTTTGATAGCCGCCTGCGGTTCCTCCTTGGCTTTACCGCAGGTCTGCTGAAGCTCTTCCTGGACTTTTATAATAGCCTGGTTTGCTTCGTGCCCGAACTCTATCGCCCGGAACATGATTTCCTCCGGGACCTCGCTGGAGTCGGCTTCTACCATAACAATCGCGTCGCGGGTACTGGCCACGACGAGGTCGAGCTTGGAGCTTTCCATCTCGAGCAGTGTCGGGTTCAGTACCAGCTCGTTGTTTAGGTAACCGACGTGAACGGCACCAACCGGGCCGTCAAAGGGTACCTCGGACATCATCAGGACGGCCGAGCTACCGATGAGGGCCAGTATATCGGGGTCATTTTCCTGGTCGGCGGAGAGGACGGTGATAATGAGCTGAATATCGCGTCGCCATTCCTTGGGTAACAGGGGGCGTAGGGGGCGGTCAGTGAGTCGGCTCGTCAGAGTCGCTTCCTGACTGGGGCGTCCCTCACGTCGAATAAAGCCGCCGGGAATCTTGCCGGCGGCGTATAGTCTTTCCTCGTAGTCAATGGTTAGTGGCAGGAAGTCAACACCTTCCCTCGGCTGGTCAGCCACACAGCCGGTGACGAGAACTACGGTCTCACCGTAGGTCACGGTTACCGCTCCGTTTGCCTGTGTAGCCAGCTTCCCGGTCTCGATGACTATATTTCTACCGCCAACCTCACACTCAAAGGTCTGGGTTGTTAACAAAAGTTCATCCTCCTCATGCCGGTCCTACTTACGCAGACCAAGGCTCTTGATCAGGTTGTGGTAACGGCCGACGTCCTCCTTACTGAGATAGGAGAGTAATCTTCTCCTCTGCATTACCAGCTTAAGTAGACCACGCTGCGTACTGTAATCATGCCGGTTGGTCACCATGTGCCCTGTCAGTCGGTTTATCCTCTCGGTGAGCAGGGCGACCTGGACCTCTGTTGAACCGCTATCGCCTTCCTTGATTCCGTATTCCTTGATAATCTCTTGTTTCTTCGTTTTATCCAAGCTGTACTCCCATGAAATCAGGTCCTGTTTACAGGTTAACTGATTATAACACAGTCTGGACATAACTGTAAACGACGCCCGGGCCTTGACATTATACACGATACCGTGTATGATTCGACAAACACGGTTGGCTCTGGTAAGGTTGTTATCCGTAAGGTAGATAATGACAAAAATTGACGTCCGGCAGGGAGATATTACCCGGGTCGAGGCTGATGCCGTCGTTAACGCGGCCAACAATCACCTGTGGATGGGTGGTGGTGTCGCCGGGGCCCTGAAGCGTGTCGGCGGCCCTGAAATGGAGGCGGAAGCGCTGAAAAAGGGTCCGATACCAATTGGAGAGGCGGCTGTTACCGCGGCTGGCAGACTACCAGCCAGGTACGTTATTCACGCCGCCGTGATGGGACAGGACCTTAGAACGGATGCAGCGAAGATACGGCAGGCGACGAAAAACAGCCTGCTCCGTGCCGATGAGCTTGGTATCAAGACTGTTGCCTTTCCTGCCCTGGGTACCGGTGTCGGCGGTTTTCCTCTCGGCGAGTGTGCTCGAATAATGATTGGTGAGGTCCTTCAGCACTCGGCCGGTGGGACTGGGCTGGAGAAGGTAACCTTTGTTCTCTTTGACGAACCTGCTTTCCAGGCCTTCCGTCAGGAGCTGGATACCCAGACGGGCTAGAAGGAGGCATAAGCAGTGCAGCACTGGATACGGGGTCTGTTATTGAGGCGTTGTCCGTATTCAGGGGGATGTATACCGGCAGATAGGTCGTGGTTCCGCTCGTTGTAGGTATAAAGTGAGTAAAAATAAAAGGGAGGTCGGACATGTCGGTTGATTTTGAGAAGGAAGGAAAGATTGCCATTATCACGATGAACCGCCCCGAGAAGCTGAACGCAATAAACGCGGAGCAGGGTCGAGCGATGAACGAGGCGATGCTCAGGTTCCGTGATGACCCTGAGCTCTGGGTAGCCATCATCACCGGTGCTGGTGACCGTGCATTTTCCGCCGGGGCTGATATCACGGGTTTCCTTGACAGGCGGCCTGGAGAGAGGGACGACAGGGCGGAGCGGGTGCGTGGTGATAATATCTGGAAGCCGCTGATTGCCGCCATACATGGCTACTGTCTGGGTGGGGGTCTGGAGCTTGCCCTGACCTGTGATATCAGGATAGCCGCCGATAACTCCCGTCTGGGTCTACCGGAGATAAAGGTGGGTGTGATAGCCGGTGGCGGTGGAGTCAGCCGTTTACCCCGGTTTATTCCCAGGGCAATCGCATCTGAGATGATACTTACCGGTAAGCAGATAGATGCCCAGGAGGCATACCGTATCGGTCTGGTGAACGAGGTCGTACCACGGGACCAGCTGATGCCTGCTGCGAAAAAATGGGCTGAGCTAATTTGTGAAGCGGGGCCTTTACAGGTCAGGGCGGCTAAAGAGGGACTAATCAGGGGTTACGACCTGACCCTGCAAGAGTCCGACCAGCTGGTAAGAGAGCTGGCCGCTTCTCTCAGGGGCACCGAGGATGCCAAAGAGGGGGCCCAGGCTTTTGTCGAGAAGAGGAAGCCTGAATGGAAGGGGAGGTAATCCTGTAACGCAGTATAGGGTGGTTACCGGTAAGAGGCCAGCTGGAGAACAAGAGTAATGACCAGGCCTTCGGAGAAGGATGTCGTCGCTGCCTGGCAGAAGTGGGTGCGTAGCGGAACGGCGCTGGCGACCGAGCAGGGCGAGTCGGTAGAGATTATTTATCCGGGGAGACGCAATGATAGCCAGGGAGCGGACTATCAGGACGCGGTTATTACCACTAGCGGTCGCCTGATGAAGGGGGATATCGAGGTCCATGTCAGGTCGAGTGACTGGTGGTCGCACCGACATCACCTGGACCCTGCCTATAACCGGGTAGTCCTGCACGTGGTGTGGTGGCATGATACAGAAGCACCCACCAGCCTCCGTAATGGTAGCACGGTACCGGTGCTTGTTTTAGGTGCCATCAGAGAAACTTCTTCAGAGAGAAGGTCGGCAGTGTCACACTCTTCAGCCCAGTCAACGCCGTGCGCCGGGGGTATTTCAGGCGCAGCTATGGAGAGGCTCGCCGAGCTTCTGGACCAGGCCGGTAACGAAAGGTTTTTCGCCAAAGCTGCCGAGTTTCAGGCAGACCTGGCTCAAGTAGGTGCCGGCCAGGTACTTTACCGCGGTATCATGGGTGCCCTGGGCTACTCACGGAACAAGATGGCCTGTCTTGAGCTGGCAGATAGACTACCACTGACGAAGCTGGAATCGGTGGCCTCCGCGAAGACCTCAGACGAACAGTGTATTATCGAGTTGCAGACACTACTAATCGGGATGGCGGGGTTGATGCCCTCGCAGAGAGGCACCGGGTATTTCAGGGATGGGCTGACTCATCGGTATATAGGAATACTCGAAAGACTGTGGTCTTCCTGCCGCGATGGTCGTGAGATGTCACCGGACAGGTGGCACCTGTGCTGTACCAGGCCATATAACTCGCTGATGCGCCGTCTGGCGGCCATGAGCTACCTGATTACCCGCTACCGTGAGGAGGGCCTGCTGACGGGGCTCTGGGGTCGTTACGTAGAGGATACGCCATCTTATCAGGACTGGCGTCGGATGGAGGAGGGCCTGCTGGTTAGTGCCGATGACTACTGGGGGTGTCATTTTGATTTCGGGGCTGACAGCCTGGCGGCGAGCCCAACCGTTCTTGGCGAAGGGCGAGCATCAGATATCATGATCAATGTTCTCCTGCCTTTTAGCTATGTCTGGGGTCAGTCTGCGGGCAGGCCAGAGCTGACAACCGCGGCACTGGATGCATACCGCCGCCACCCGAGGCTCGCGGACAATGCGTTACTGAAGCATATGAGGTCGCAATTACGGATAGGGCGTCTCTTGGTCAGTTCAGCGCGGAGGCAGCAGGGACTACTGCACATTTATCGGACACTGTGTACACAGGGCCAGTGTGGCCGCTGTTCTCTGTTTATATCAGTTAGAGACGAATATCCGGAACCTGTTGTGCCAGAGGTGGGGTAACTAGCGTCAAAAATAGCCTTGGCAGCGTTTGACAACAGTAGAGTGGCGGACTAGAATTAACTCCGAGGTTCGCCAATATGAAGGAGGTAAAAAGACATGAGGAAGGCATTGATAATGTCATTGTTCTGCTGCCTGCTGGTAGCCACCTCATTATTACTACCTGCTTGCGAGGGGGCAGACAAGGAAGGGCAGTTACCCACCTGCCATGTGGGGGACACATGGACCTGGAGCTATGTTATGGATGGGACAACCTATACCCTCACTGAGGAGGTAACCGGTGAGGAAACGGTGGGGGGTAGGGTTTGCTATGTTATTAGCATGTCGTTTGACGAAGGGATGAGCTGGACCCAGGGTGATGTGGAGTGTGCTATTACTGGTATGACGTACTGGGGTGATAAAGATACTGGTCTTTATGGGGTCAAGCATGAAACATCGACCACCTGTAACGGGCAGGTCTACACCTCAACCGAGACCTATTCTTACAGCACTTGGACTTCTCTATTCCCACTGGAGACTGGTAAAGAGGTAGAAATGGAGAAGACCACCACTTCATATTTCAATGGTGAACAAACGGGAGACCCTGTTGTAAGTACTGAAGCATATGAGGTGGAGAGCAAGGAAGATATTACGGTTGCAGCCGGGACCTTCAGCTGCTGGAAGATTATCATGTATGATGATGACGATATTTTACAGACCATGTGGTGGTCAGATGAAGCCAAAACCATGGTAAAGTCGACAGATGCAGACGGTGATACCTTGATGGAGCTTCAATCGTATTCAGTTGAATAACCGGTCACTGGCAACACGCTGTGCGCGTATGGCCTGTACGAACTTTTTACTCTGGTTTGTCCCTAAGAGTACAAGGTTTGAGAAACAGACATCTGCTGGTAGGCTCTCTTTCTGAGGACTAAGCCATTTGCCTACCACAAGGAAGAGGAGAAAATAGTCGACCCTCCACAGGACAATATTGTAGCCGCGACGACAGCTCCAGCTACGGCTACCATTGCTATGCGCATGGCCAGGTTCTCCCCTTGCAGGAAAAGGCCGCCCCAGAAGAGCACTATCGGCATTATCAGGGTGCCGATGAGGAAAACCCAGTCACTCTCGGTACCGATTCCGATGATTATCAGTAGTATCCCGAGTATCACTCCTAACAAGACTGCCTGCAATCGATTCGACATAAAAGACCTCCTTCCTAGATTCCTGTTGCTATTATGCTGGAAATACTAGCATGTAACTATGTGGGGGTCAAGTGAGGCGAATACTGGCGGGCGGGTATCTGTTTTATACCAGCCTGAGGTTGGGAATGACGTCCATGTCGAGGTTGTCTGTCTTGCCTGCCTCGAACTGGAAGTAACCGCAGGCGGCAATCATGGCGGCGTTATCGGTACACAATATCGGTGGTGGTACGAGGACAGGCAGCGGTGATGCCTCGGACAGTGACTGGCGGAGGTAGCTGTTAGCGGCAACCCCACCGGCGAGCAAGACCTGTCTGGCCCGGTACTCCTGGGCAGCCGCCACCGTTTTTTTTACAAGGACATCCACCACGGCTTCCTGGAAGCTGGCGGCGGCGTCCTGCGGCGAGGGAATACCGTCACCTTCGACCAGTCTCAGCAGGGCGGTCTTGAGGCCGCTGAAGCTAAAATCGTGGCTGCCTTTGAGCCAGGCACGGGGCAACGGTATCGAGGCATTACCTGACCGAGCAGCCCGTTCGATGGCCGGGCCACCGGGGTAACCAAGGCCAAGCAATCTTGATGCCTTGTCGAAGGCTTCCCCGGCGGCGTCATCCCTCGTCTGTCCGAGCAGGACATATTCGCGGTGTCCCCTGACGAGTACGAGGTCGCTGTGGCCCCCGGAAACGATGAGGCAGACCATGGGAAAGCTAAGCTCGGCGCCGGTCAACCAGTTCGCATAAATATGTCCTTCGAGGTGGTTGACGCCGGTGAAGGGTAGTCCGCGTGCAAGGCCGATTGCCTTGGCTATATTGACGCCGGTCAGCAGTGAACCGGCCAGTCCCGGTCCCATGGTAACCGCGATGCCGCCAAGGTCGTTCCAGGTTACCCCTGCCTGGGCCATGGCTCGTTCGATAACGGGTACAATGCTCAGGGTGTGCTGGCGCGAGGCAACCTCAGGGACGATGCCACCGTAGCGAGCGTGAATGTCTACCTGAGAAGCAATCTGGTTGGACAGTATTTTACGGCCATCCTCGACGACAGCGGCGGCAGTTTCATCACAGGAGGTCTCAATTCCGAGGACTTTCATACGTATTGATTATAGCATATCCCTTTTGACACCCCTGAAAGCCGATGTTATCATTTGACTAGCGAACCTACTGAATTCTAGTTGCAGAGAGGTGATGCTATATGTCATCTGGCACGGTAATACTGTATTCAGTATTACTATTTGTCTGCCTGGTATTATCGGCCTTTTTCTCCAGCTCAGAGACAGCCTTTATCTCGCTGCGGCGGGTGAGGGTACAGCATGCGGTCAATACCAAAGTGAAGGGGGCCGAGCGGGTGGCCCGGCTGACGGCGAAGCCGGAGAGGCTACTGTCCACTATCCTGCTGGGTAATAACCTGGTAAACACCGCCGCCGCAGCCCTGGCAACTGCTCTGGCTGTATCTCAATGGGGGCAGGACCAAGGCGTTATTATCGCCACTGTCACTGTGACGATTGTCTTGCTGATATTCACCGAGACCACCCCGAAGACGATAGCCGCCCATCACCCTACCGGAATATCACAGGCGTTTAGCCGGCCGGTCGAGTGGTTTTCCTGGCTGCTGAGTCCGTTCGTCTGGGTGTTGAGCTGGATTGCTACCGGCTTCAGCCGGCTGGTTGGGGGTGAACCGACTCGGCGGTCCCTGGCGAGCGAAGAGGAAATACGCATGATGATATCAGTTGGGCAGAGTGAGGGCGAGGTCGAGCAGAAAGAGGCCGAGATGCTGCACAAGGTCTTCGACTTCGGTGACCGGCCAGTCCGTGAGGTGATGGTGCCCCGACCGGAGGTGGTTTGTATCGAGCAGGGCTCTACGGTATCTGACTTCCTGGCCCTCTACGAGGAGTCGCCTCTGTCCCGTTTCCCGGTCTTCCAGGAGAACATGGACAACGTTATTGGCATCCTTTCGATAAAGGACGTGCTCATGGCCCAGGCGAAGGGTACGATATCTACGGAAAGCGTTGTCAACGACCTGCTCCGTCCTGCTTACTTCACCCCGGAGACGAAGCGCATCGGCGAGCTTTTTGCTGAAATGCGTGATAGAAACTTCCGTATGTGTGTGGTTGTCGACGAGTTCGGAGGAACAGCTGGTATCGTCAGCCACAGCCGGCTAATGGAAGAGGTCGTCGGCCCGGTGGGTGATGAGCTGGCGGCAGTGGAAAAGGACTACGAAGCTATCGATGCCAATACCTTCGAAGTTGACGCCGGTATGCGTATCGAGGAGGCCAACGAGGAGATGGAACTGGGGCTTCCGGAGGATGATGAGTACGAGACCGTGGCCGGTTTCATACTGCACCTGCTGGGGCGAATCCCCGAGCTTAACGAGCAGCTCCGCTACAAGGGTCTGAAGATAGTGATTACCGAGGTGCGGGGGGTCAAGATAGAGAAGGTCCTGGTGACCAAGGAGGGATATGCAGCGTCTCCGGATACGGTTCAGTCGGAGTGAGGAACTCAAGTTCATCTCTCACTTAGACATAATCCGGCTGTGGGAAAGGGCGCTCCGGCGTGCACATATCGCTCTGGCTTATTCCGAAGGATTCAGTCCCCACCCGCGGATATCGCTGGCAGCCCCGCTATCGGTCGGTATCACCAGTGACGTCGAGTTGATGGACGTTGTGCTGGCCGGCCAGGTCTCGCCTCACTGGTTTACGGCTTCGGTGAACCGGCAGTTACCACCTGGCTTGAGTGCACTGGAGGCGCGCCTGATTGCTCCCGGGATACCTTCATTACAGTCACAGGTTCGCTTTGCCCGCTACGAGGTCGACATCGAGACTGACAAGGACACGCCAGGGATTGAGACGGCCATATCAAATCTGCTGGCACTGGAACACCTGCCCTGGCACCACATGCGGGATACCGGGCGGCGGGACTATGACCTGAGGGCGTTAATTAACGACATCCGGCTGGTGGGGCATGATGATTCGCATTGCACCATTGAGATGATGCTACGTTGCGATAACAGTGGCTCAGGCAGGCCGGAACAGGTCGTGGCTGCCCTGGGTTTTACCGAGCAACCCGTATCAATACGCCGCACCGAGCTTGTCCTCAACACCCGGAAGCGACCGTACATACGGGGATAAGGCGCTGACTTAACTGAGGGATCTAACCCTATTGCCAGACTATGGCGCAGGCATAGCTTGTATCAGGAATAAATTACCGAAGTATCCGGGATGGTCAAGAAGTCAAAATACCCGCAATCTTTAGAGCAGAGAGTGCTCCACTTCATCCAGCAGCATAAGCTGGTGGTGGAAAGGGCCCCGCTGGTGGTAGCCGTGTCCGGTGGTGCGGACTCCGTCTGCTTACTGCACGTGCTTATGGAGCTTAAGGGCGAGCTGGGAGTGGAGTTGCATGTTGCCCACCTTGACCACCAGCTTCGCGGCGCTGATTCAAGGGTAGATGCCCGTTATGTGGCAAACCTGGCACGTCGTCTTGGTGTCCCGGCTACAATCGAGCGGCGTGATGTCCGGGAATATCACGCCGGGCAGGGCGCTTCGCTGGAAGAGTCTGCCCGCGAGGTTCGCTATGCCTTCATGGCGGAGGTCGCCCGGTCCATCGGTGCCGACCGGGTGGTGACGGGGCATACACTTGATGACCATGCGGAGACTGTGCTGATGCACCTCATCCGCGGGACGGGCACCGGCGGACTAAGAGGCCTGCAACCAGTTAGTTCGTGGCAGACCAGGGCTGGCGGCCTCACCGTTGTCCGCCCATTGCTTGGGGTGACCCGTGAGGAGACGTCTGAATACTGTCGCCTTCATCGGCTCCGTCCCAGGCTCGATGTTTCCAACCTCTCGCTATCACCCCTGAGAAACCGCATCCGCCACCAGCTTTTGCCTTTGCTTGAGGACTACAATCCGCAGATAGTTGATGCCTTGGTGAGGACGGCGCGTATCGCCGGTGATGACCTCCGCCTGCTTGATGAACTGGCTGCTCAGTCGTGGCGCGACGTTGTCCGAAAGCAGACCGGAACCTTTGTTTTTAATAAGGACACCTTCCTCGGACTGCCTGTCAGCCTGCAGCGCAGCCTCCTGCGAAGGGCTGTAGGCGAACTGCTGGGAAACCTCAAGGATATCGAGGCACGGCACATCGAGGAGGTACTGGCTGGCCTGAACCTGCCACCGGGGAGCATGTTAAACCTGCCCGGCGGACTGCTTTTCTCAGTTGACTATGACCGTTACCTGATTGGCACTGACCAAACGGGACTGTGTCCCTTTCCCGAATTGACCGGGGAGTTTTCCCTTAAGATACCCGGTGAAACGTTGATTCCCGGCTGGCGTATCGAGGCGACCATTATGCCATCAGCCGAAATAGAGAAGGAATACGACAAATTTACCGCTTTTTTCCGTCTTGACAGGGTCGGCGACGGGGTAATAGTTCGCTCTCGCCGACCTGGCGACCGCTTTCAGCCGTTAGGTATGGACCAGATGAAGAAGCTCGGTGAGTTCATGATTGATTCCAGAGTGCCGCGTGCCTGGCGAAAACGCGTACCGTTGGTCTGCTTACCCCGGCGCATCATGTGGGTGGTCGGCTGGCGGATAGATGACAGGTTAAAGGCCACTGACTATGCCGGCGAGGTACTCCGCCTGCGGTTCAGGCGACTGCCTGATGAGGGCTAGTGTCAAACTGAGTCCGTGGGCTGGAGAGAGTCTTACGTTTGTTTGGCAAAAAATACTGATATCTGCTAAACTGGAATGAAATGCTGAAATGGAGGAATGGCGTCGATGACGGTGCAAGAAATAATAGGCCGTGCTAGAAGTGAAGGTAGGGGACTACTGACAGAGGTAGAGGCTAAGGAACTGTTGAAAAAGGCTGATATCAGTGTTGTGGATACCAGGCTGGCTGCATCGCGGGACGAAGCGATATCCGTCAGCGAGAAGCTTGGTTTCCCGGTGGTGTTGAAGATAGCCTCGTCCGATGTTGTGCATAAGAGCGATGCCGGTGGTGTCAAGCTGAACCTGGAAACAGCGGAGCAGGTTGGCCAGGCCTACGACGACATCATGGCAGCCATAAAAAAGGCATACCCTCAGGCGAAAATTCAGGGCGTGTCAGTGCAGAAGATGGCCCGCCCCGGCGTCGAGGTAATCATTGGTATGTCCAAGGATGCCCAGTTTGGGCCGGTGCTCATGTTTGGTCTTGGTGGTGTTCTGGTGGAAATACTGAAGGACGTTTCTTTCCGGATTGTGCCTCTGGTCAAGAGGGACGCTGCCGAGATGATAAGAGATATAAAGGGCTACCCTCTGCTGGAAGGGTACCGGGGCTCAGAACCTGTCGATGTGGCTAATCTTGAGAACATGATTCTCAAGGTCTCCGACTTCGTCGAGAAAAACCCGGAGGTAAAAGAGCTCGATCTCAATCCTATATTTGCCTACAAGGATGGCGCTATTGCCGTGGATGCCAGGGTGGTACTAGAGGACGCGGCATAGCCGTATTTAGATTAGCCAAATCGCGAGGCCAGTCAACCCCATATAACGGTTGCTGGCCTCGTGTTGTTAAATACGGGTTAGTATTGACAAGTGAGTTTACCCGTGTTATAAATACCTAGGATATCTAGGTATGCGTTAACTACAGCGGAGAGGTGATTTGGATGGCAGCGAGACAGGATTTATTAAAGGGAAATATCGATACTCTGTTACTGAGCCTGATAAGTCAGCAACCGATGTACGGATACCAGATTATGCGCGAACTTGACGGGAGGAGCCAGGGCTACTTCAAGTTTAAGGAAGGTACCCTTTATCCCGCTCTGCACCGTCTGGAGAAAGCGGGTTTACTCCAGGGCAACTGGCGGACTATTACCAGTGGTCGGCAGAGAAGGTATTATGCCATTACCGAAAAAGGGCGCCGGATTCTGGTTGAGCAGACCGAGCGTTGGCAGGACTTCTTTGCTGCCATGAATCTTATTTTCCGGCCCCAAAAGCCTGAAACTCAGGTGTCGAAGTGACTGGTAGGCTGGATTCTTATCTAAGGGATATCAGGGAAAATCTGCGGCTGAACCCCGTTGCCGAGCAGGAGATTATCAGCGAACTGGAGACGCATGCCGAGGAGAGACTCCTGGAGATGAAAGAGGCGGGTCTATCGGAAGAGGAGGCGGCGGAGGAGTGCCTCGGCCTGCTGGGTTCTGCCAAGATGGTAGCTCGCCAGATATATGAGGCACACAGCCAGGGTACCTGGCGCCAGGCCTTACTGGCAGCGTTACCCCACCTCTTCTTCGCACTCCTGTGCGCCCTCAGGTGGTGGAATATCGGCTGGTTGCCTGTGGCACTTGGTGTTGCCGTTGGTATTGCCATCTATGGCTGGTGTCACGGTAAGCCGACCTGGCTTTTCCCCTGGTTGGGCTATTCGCTGCTGCCGGTTGTCATTACCGGCCTGCTCTTGCTGTATCTACCCAGTGGGTGGGCCTGGGTAACAATCCTGCTTTATGTCCCGCTGGTGCTGCTGTTACTCTCTTACATCGCCATCAGGGTGATAAATAGTGACTGGTTATACAGCGCCCTGATGATGTTGCCAATTCCGAGTCTGGTTGGATGGTTTGTCGTCGCCAAGATGGAAGCCACGCCCGGGGGATTCAACCTTAAGCAGTTCAATGAGTTTGCCCCGTGGATTGGGCTGAGTTTTCTTGTATTAGCGGTAACGGTGGCCATTTTTATCAGGATTAGACAACGCCGTCTTAAGCTGGTAATACTTTCCTTATCCGGGGTGCTGAGCCTGATAATTGTTGCCTCTGCAGGAACACTCAGGTTTCCTGCCATGCTTGCCTTGTTTCTGCTGATGTTTGCCTTGCTGTTAGTTCCTGCCTTCCTTGACCACTGGATGCGTCAGGGTAGTCATCCCGCGACCACGTAAGTTACTGTCACCCGGAAGAGGTGTGTTTTGCCGAAGGTGACTGTCGTTACTGATAGCATTGCCTGTCTCACCAGGGACCTGGTGGAGCAATATCACATCAGCATCATCCCCTTGAATTTCTATGCCGATGGCAGGATATACAAGGACTGGGTGGACATAACACCTTCCGAAGCCTACGATTTATTCCTCCGTGCCCCCGAGGCTTTCAAGACATCGGCAGCTTCACCAGCAGACTGCCTGGAAGTCTACCGTAAAGCCAGCCAGAAGTCTGATAGTATCCTGTGTGTCACCCTGTCATCCAAGCTCAGCGTAGTTTATGATGTCGCTCTGAACGCTGCTGAACAGGCCAGTGTTGAATTTCCTGAGGTTAGTATAGAGGTTCTGGACTCACGAACAGCGGCTGCCGCCGAGGGTTTTATTGCCCTGACCGCGGCTCGGGCTGCCGGGGAAGGCAAAGACCTGGCCGGGGTTCTCAAGGCTGCCGAGGAAATGCGGGATAAGGTCGACCTTGTCGCCTATATGGACACCATCCGACACGTCTATCGTTCAGGTCGTATCCCGAAGGTTGCCGCGGTTGCGGGTTCAATGCTGAATATCAAGCCGGTGTTTACCTTCGCCTCGGGAACGCCCCATTTCATCGGTGCCGTCAGAAATCGGGAACGTGGGCTGGAGCGATTGCTTGAGAGAATGAAGGAGGTAGTCGAGACCAGACTGGTGCATGTTGCTGTGATGCATGTCTATGCTGAGGAACAGGCGGAGATACTTAAAGAAATGGTTTCATCTGAATTCAACTGCGCTGAACTATGGGTGACCGAGTTCAGCCCCCTGATGGGGTATACCTGTGGGGCCGGGACTTTGGGGCTAGCCTTCTACCCCGAAGGCTAGACGGCACATACCACCCTGAGGTACAGCGTATATTAGACTTTTTATTCTTAACATCTAGTAAAATGGTGTAAAAATTACTATAATATAGTGTGGAAAACACCCAGGTGGTTTCGGGGGTTCTGCGTCTCCTTGAAAGTCTGGGAGAACTCCCTGAACCGGTAGCGGAGCCAACTCTAATCGTTGTCAGTGGGCTACCAGGCACAGGCAAGTCTTATTTCAGCAAGCGGCTGGCGGATAGATTGCCGTTCCTTGTGCTTGAAAGTGACGCCCTGCGTAAGACGCTCTTTTCACCGCCCAGCTATAGCCCACAGGAGAGCACCCAGTTGTTCCAGACAATCCACCGGCTGGTGCGGGATTTGCTGAATAAGGGAATTCCTCTGATACTGGATGCGACCAATTTGTCGGAACGGGCTCGCGAGCAACTGTATAGTATTGCCGACCAGCTTGGCGTCAAGCTGGTGCTGGTACGCGTTGAAGCACCCCCCGAGGTGGTCTACCAGCGACTGAAAGGTCGCGTAAGAGATGCAGAAAACAATTCGGATGCTGATTGGGAAGTATACCGTCGGATGCGGCCGTCAGCCGAGAGAATTCGGCGTAACCACTATGTTGTCGATACTTCGAGGGATATCACGCCGGCACTGGATAAGATAGTCAGGAAGGTCATGCACCGGTGATTCGTGTCTGACTTCCGCGGGTAGTCCGGCGTTTATAGAAATCGAGAGGGGGTTAAAAAAAGGATGGAATACGGGTATAGCGGGAAGATACTGCGGGTCGATTTGTCGAAAGGCAAGATTACGGTGGATGAACCCGATGATGCTTTCTACCGTCGTTATTTTGGCGGCAGCGGTTTCATCGGCTATTTCTTGTTGAAAGAGGTAGCCCCCGACGTAGACCCACTTGGTTCGGATAACAAACTTATCTTCGCTGGCGGACCGATTACCGGTGTGCCGATAGCCGGTAGTGGTCGGAATAGTGTTGGTGCTAAATCACCTCTGACCGGTGGCTTTGGCCAGGCTGAGGTCGGTGGTTTCTGGGGGGCTGAGTTCCGCCATACGGCGTACGATGCCATTATCGTGGAGGGCAAGGCTGAGCATCCCGTATATCTCTGGATTGAGGATGAGAAAGCGGAGATAAAGGATGCACGTCACCTCTGGGGGAAGACCACCCTGGAAGTTCAGAAAATCATTCAGAAAGAACTGGGTAGCACCGCTATCCGGGTTGCCCAGATAGGGCCGGCCGGAGAAAACGGGGTCCGTTATGCCTGCATTGTAAATGACGTTAACCATGCCGCCGGTCGTACCGGTCTGGGAGCGGTGATGGGCTCAAAGAACCTCAGGGCCATAGCCGTTCGGGGGCACGGTAAGGTACCACTGGCCGATGAGAAAGCCGTGAATTCTCTGGCCAAGTGGCTGCGTGATGACCTTAAGGTTAACCGTGGTGCTGTCGGCATGAGTGAAAATGGTACGGCTGGTCTACTGGCAGCTTTCAGTATGATTGGTGGCCTACCGACGCGGAACTTCCAGCAGGGTTCCTTTGAAGGTGCCGAGAAGCTCTCCGCAGCAAAGATTAACGAGACCATTCTGGTGAAGCGGGGGGGCTGCTATGCCTGCCCGATTCGCTGCAAACCACATGTCGGGGCAGACGGTCAGTACAAGGTTGACCCTGCCTATGGTGGGCCAGAGTATGAGACTCTGGCTTCGCTTGGTTCAAGCTGCGGCATTGATAATCTGGAAGCGGTTGCCCGGGGTAACCAGCTCTGCGGTGCCTACGGGATGGATACCATCTCCACCGGTGTCAGCATTGCCTTTGCTATGGAGTGCTTTGAGAAGGGCATCCTCACGGAGAAGGACACGGGGGGACTGAAGCTGAGCTTCGGTAATGCCGAGGCAATGGTGGAGCTTATTGAATTAATTGCACGGCGGGAGGGATTTGGCGAGGTGCTGGCTGAGGGTAGCGCCCGAGCGGCTAAGTCCATCGGCAAGGGGGCTGAGGAACTGGCGATGCATGTTAAGGGGCAAGAAATACCGATGCATGAGCCACGCTACAAACAAGGCCTTGGGTTTGGCTATACCGTCTCACCTACCGGTGCCGACCACTGCCACAATATGCATGATACCATTTATGAAAGGCGTATCGGCAGCGCCGGAACTGCGATGGGCATCTATGAGCCGATACCTTCCCAGGAATTAAGTCCACGGAAGGTGCGCCTGCAACTCTACGGTAGCCTTTACCAGCACGTGCTCAATTGTCTGGTATTCTGCCAGTTTGTCCCGTTTTCCTCGGACAAGATGATCGGCCTCGTTAATGGTATCACCGGTTGGAATACCAACCTCTGGGAGCTGATGAAGGTCGGCGAGCGGGTTGTTAACATGAGTCGGGCTTTCAACGTCCGGCAGGGTATTGATAAGGCGGATGATTTCCTGCCGAAACGCTTCCTGACACGATTCGATTCAGGACCACTGGAAGGCGTTTCCATCAAAAAGAAGGAACTGGAGAAGGCTCTGGAGACCTATTATAGTATGGCAGGCTGGGACAGTGAGGGTAGACCGACGTCAGCCAAGCTCGAGGAGCTGGACATCGGCTGGGTTGCAGAGCTTTAAAAGTGCCATCTATAAAAGGAGACTGAGTTGGAGATTACAGTCACCATTGGGGATATTAGTCAGTTCGAGGCAGATGCTATCGTTCTCAATCTGCTGGAGGGCACCAAGGAGCTCAACGGTATCCTGTCCGTGGTTGACGATGCACTGGACGGCGGTATTTCCCAACTGATTACCCAGGGAGAAATCAAGGGCAAGCTCGGTGAGAACACATTGATACACAGTCTGGGCAAGCTGCCGGCTACCAGGGTGGTGATTGCTGGACTTGGTAAGGAGTCGGAACTGACGCAGGACAGGATTCGAGGTGCCGTTGCCGGGACGTGCCAGATGCTGCGTGGTAAGAACGTAAAGAGCATTACCACTGTTCCTCAGGGTGCAGGGGTTGCGGGCATAACGCATGAAGCGGCTGCCCAGGCTATTGCCGAGGGGGCTTTACTTGGTCTCTATACCTTTCGGCGGCATATTACCAAAGAGCCGGAGCATGGCGAGATAGAGAAACTCACTATTGTTGAGGCCGACCAGTCAAACCTTATTTCCCTGGAGCAGGGTTGTCGTAAGGGAGAGGTCATGGCCAAGGCTACCATCCTGGCGCGTGATATGGTCAACGAGCCGTCCAACTACATGACACCGACCGATATGGCACAGGAAGCCTCTAAGGTGGCCGAGACCTACGGACTATCAGTTGAAGTCCTGGATAAGGAGCGGATGGAGGAGCTGGGGATGGGGGCGCTCCTTGGCGTTGCCCGGGGAAGCCACCAACCACCGAAGTTCATCATTCTCAACTACAAGGGACGAGACTCGGATGAAATAGACATAGCCCTGGTCGGTAAAGCGATTACCTTCGATTCCGGAGGCATTTCGCTAAAACCGGCTGCCAATATGGGTGAGATGAAAGGGGATATGAGCGGTGGTGCTGCCGTCATCGCGGCAATGGCGGCAATTGCCCAACTCAAGCCAGTTATCAACGTGATGGCGCTGGTACCTGCCACGGAAAACCTGCCTGGTGGCAGTGCCCTTAAACCGGCCGATATCCTGACCGCGATGGGCGGGAAAACTATCGAGATTGTTTCCACTGATGCCGAGGGGCGTCTCATTCTGGCGGATGCCCTGGGGTATGCCCGGAAGCATGAGGCCAAACGCATCGTGGATGTCGCCACCCTGACTGGCGCCTGTGTGGTTGCCCTGGGTACGGTAACTACCGGCGTCTTCGGTAACAATCAAGAACTGGTCGACCAGGTGATTGCCTCTGGGGCCGAGGCCGGTGAAAAGATGTGGCAGATGCCGATATATGACGAGTACAAGGAACAGAACAAGAGTTCGGTGGCCGATATCAAGAATACCGGCGGTCGCAACGCGGGTGCCATCACCGCAGCGTTGTTTGTCGGAGAGTTTGCCGGTGACACGCCATGGGTACACCTTGATATCGCCGGGACCAATATGATTGACAAACCGCGTAAATACGAGGTGAAGGGGGCTACCGGGGTGCCGGTACGCACGCTGGTGAACCTTGTCACTACTCTTGCAGAAAAATAAAGTCTTGCGAAGGAGGTTTAACAGGATGAAGGTGAGATGGTTGGGACACGCATCATTCCTGATTACGTCGGACAACGGAACCCGTATCATAACTGATCCCTATATTGTTGGCAGCGGTATCAGATACGGTGAGATAAACGAGGCGGCAGATGTCGTTACCGTGAGCCATGACCACTTTGACCACAATAATGTAACTTCAGTCGGGGGTAATCCTCAGGTAGTTAAAGAGCCGGTAGAGGCTAAAGGAATCAAGTTTGAGGGGGTGGCTACCCATCATGATGCCAGTGGAGGTAGCGAGCGGGGCAACAACACTATCTTCAGTATGAATATTGATGGTGTAAAGGTGTGTCATCTCGGCGATTTGGGGCATCCCCTGAGTGATCAGCAGGTGGCCGATATCGGTAAGGTAGATGTGTTGCTCATTCCAGTGGGGGGATTCTTCACTATCGATGCCCAGGTGGCTTCAGAAGTCTGTGACAGGTTGAATCCACGGGTCATTATACCAATGCATTACAAGAACGAGAAGCTTGATTTCCCCATAGCTGGTGTCGATGATTTTCTCGAAGGAAAGGGGAATGTACGCAAGCTGGATGCCAGCGAGGTCGAATTCAAGGCCGGAGCTCTTCCTGCCGAGACTGAGATTGTCGTTCTCAAACCGACGCTCTAGCTGGTGTTTCCTGTGTTCATGGGGAGGTAAGGCTTGATACACGAGGCTTCCGAGTTCGTCTTCAGAGCACCACCAGCAGTGTCCCGGGCACGGCGTGTTCTCATAAAACCCAGCGCGCGTTACCCGGTTGCATACCCGGCTACCACCAGCCGGGATATCCTGTCGGTGATAATCGACGGTATCAGGCGGGTTACTGATGCCGATATTATCCTGCTTGAGGGTGCTCCTGGTGGCGAGCCGGTCTACCCCATATACCAGTCGCTGACCTATAACTTCCCACGAGTGCTAATGTTAGACGTGAAGGACTGTATCTGGGTGGAGGTGGATAATCCCCTACCCAAGCCCCTGGCAGTACCCACCTTCTGGATACCGAACGTTATCCTGTCTAGCGATTACCTGATTAGCGTTGCGCCTCTGAAGGTAGTTGGTGGAAAAGGCTGTCTTAGTATCTGGAATCTACAGTCCTTACTCCCGAGCCAGAAGTATGGCAGCGATTTACCCGGGGGATGGGAAGCCTTTCGCGAACTGGGTATGGACAGGGTAATTACAGACCTCTATTTTACCCTGCCTTTTGACCTGGGAATCATTGAAGCCAGACAGAAGCTAATCAGCTTTGATGACCCCGCCTCGGGGGAGATTGAGGAGTGCGGGAAGGTATTCATCGGAGAGCCCTATCAGGTCGACCGCGAAGCATCAGAGGTGCTGGGACTGAGGACGGGCTATCTCGACCTTATCAAGATGGCCGAGGTTGGTTTTGACATTTAGTAATTCTGATTGAGGATGAGAGAGGCTGTGTATACAGAAGAGAGTACCGAAGAAGTAGGTATGGAACAGGAAGAACCACGCTGGGCTATTGACCCGGACTGGTTTGAGGCAAACAATCGCTCAATGTTGCCGCTGGTCAGGAGCAGTCTGTGCTCCAAGTGTCGTAAGCGCCTGGATTCTAAAGGAAAATGGGGCTCGCTGGATGACCTCATGACTGCCGTCAGGGAATGTTGCTCTGACGAACCGGACTATATTACCGGCGAGTTGCCCATCATGGAGAGTGTCTTTCGTCTTTTCCTGGCGAACGGAAATCAGGCCCTTGACCTGATTGAACTCGGGAGACAGTTGAGCGAGCGGCGTGGCGTTGATACCTACCGTACCTCGGTCGAGATACTATCCCGTCTCCTCAAGTACGACCAGTATTATGGCATCAGGCCGGTAGAACCCTAGTTTCTCCCGTAATTCGAATGGATTAGCCCCAGCCTATCTGGAGTAGTACCGTACGCTGAATCCAGTGTAGTCGCCGGTGTACTCCGACCAGTTGGTTACCACTTTTGCCACCCTGGCTGCCGGTGGCCCGCTTTCGAGGTGGCCAATCAGTTTCTGTAGTTGCTCCCTTTCTCCTTCAGCCCGGACCTCTACCGTACCATCGGGAAGATTACGGGCGTACCCGGCCAGGCCCAGCTCTGCAGCCCTCCTCCTGACGAAGGCGCGGTAATAGACTCCCTGAACACGACCGTATACGATTGCGCTAATTGCGGCGGGGTCGTTCATTATTACGTCTCACCATGAGGCGAGTGGGGGCAAAGCGTAGTCTTTATCGAGCCGGTGGATGCCATAGTGGCGGGCGAGGTTAATTGCCTCGCGAAATTCCCGGGCGTTGGCCGGTCGGGAAATCTCAGGCATGGTAGCAGCCAGGTAGTGGGGGCGATACTGCGCCATGATATTGACATATGTTTCTGGTGAGACTTCTCTTGCCAGAAAGCTCATAGTCTTGTCGGTACCGGCAAGACCGTTGGGTAGTACCAGATGACGGACCAGCAAACCACGCCGGGCGATACCATTCTCGTCTATCTGCAGGTCACCCACCTGGCGGTGCATTTCTTTCACGGCAGTGCGGTTTATCTCTGCGTAGTCCTTTACGCCTGACAGTCGTTCACCTGTACGGCTGTCGGAGTACTTCATATCGGGCATATAGATAGCCACTATTCCGTCCAGCATTTTCAGGGTATCCAGGGAATCATAGCCCCCGCTATTGTATACCAGAGGCAGGTTGAGTCCCTGACCGGCAGCCACGTCCAGGGCATCCAGAATATAGGGGACTACATGTGTGGGAGATACTAGGTTGATGTTGTGGCAGCCTTTCTCCTGTAGAGAGAGCATCATACGGGCGAGCGCTTCATTATTGACATGCGTGCCCTCACCCAACTGGCTTATCGTGTAGTTCTGGCAGAATATACAGCGCAGGTTGCAGTTGGTGAAGAATATCGTTCCTGAACCGTATCTGCCTACCAGGGGGGATTCTTCCCCGAAGTGAGGCCCGTAGCTGGAAATGACAACCTGTCCGGCGCTACGGCATTGTCCGGTCTCGACGGACAGCCTGTTGACCCGGCAGCAACGGGGACATAGGCAACAGGTCTCCATCATCGCCCGTGCTTTCTCTGCCCGGGTTCTGAGCTCCCCGCTCGCGTACATCTGCTGGTAGCTTGCCACCTGACCTACTCAGCCTCTTCCGGTTCTTCCCTTTCCTTTCGCTTCTTTTTAATGACTTCTACGGTCATCGGAGGGGGTACACTCGAGGCTGCCAGCGTTTTCTTGGTGTCCTTCTTCGGTTTCTTCGGCTCTCGGTGACGATAGTCTCGTCTACCCATAGCACTCCTCCGTTGTCATCAGTGGACTGACGGCTGCAATCGCAGTTTAGCAAACCAACGCTAGTGTGTAAAGTCGTTGAGGAGATGTTTCAGTACCGTTTCTGCCGCGGCTGTTTCGGCGGCCTTCTTGCTCTTGCCTGAGCCCCTGCCCAGTATGGTATCGCCCAGCCTCACCTCGACGGTGAACCTCTTGTCGTGGTCCGGGCCGCTGGTCTCTACAACGTGATAGGAGGGTGTTTTCTGCTCGCGGGCCTGGAGGAGTTCCTGGAGCTCTGACTTGTAGTTGGCATCGCTGCGCTTGCTTACTGCCTTTGCCAGTTCTGCATCAAGCAATCTATTAATAAAGTCCGTGACCGTTTCCAGTCCCTGGTCGAGGTAAACGGCGCCAATCACGGCTTCTAAAGCCCCTGCCAGGTTGGCTGCTTTGTTCCGACCGTCGGTGGCGTCTTCGCCCTTGCCGAGGTAAAGGTAGCTGCCCAGCCCGATGCTCCTGGCCACCCGCGCCAGGGTATCACGGCGTACCAGTACTGCCCTGAGCCTGGTCATCTCGCCCTCACTGAAATGGGGGAAATCGAGGTATAGTCTAGCGGCTACCACCAGGCCGAGAACGGCGTCGCCGAGGAACTCCAGCCGCTCGTTGGGGATAGGGGCCAGAACAGGGTTCTCATTAGAAAAGGAGCCATGAATCAGTGCCTGCCTTAACAGTAATGGGTCATTGAAAGAGACCCCAAGCACTTGTTGTACCGCAGCCAGTTCTTCCACGCTATTGTTCCCTTCTCAGATGTCCGCTCAATATGTCCAGCATAATCAGTCAGTCATGGCATGTCAAATAGCCTCGTACTGTGGGTGAGAGTGAGGAATTGCTCATGACATAATCCTGTGATATAATGTCGGGTAACGCTGGGGAATCGTCTAGCGGTAGGACACATGACTCTGGATCATGTAGGCCAGGTTCGAATCCTGGTTCCCCAGCCATCGATAACAACACTGCCATCCACGTTTCAATCGTATCACTTATCTGATGCAAAGAGAGTCTGGAAGCAGCCGCACTGGGCTACCTCCGGACTCTCTCATTTCCGGAATTATGAGTTTCTCGGAACCGGGACGCTTTCCCCGGTTATCTCATAGCTTCCTTCAAATCCTGGTCAAGCCAGCGATACTTGATGGTAATGCCGGCATTGTAGTAGCCGCAAGAACTTGTACCATAGAAGTTCTTTATCCATGGCCACCAGATGAGATAATACCTCGGTACCACCGAGGGGATGCAGTAGGCCTGCTCTAGGAGCCACGGCATTAACTCCTTGTGGATTCTCATCATTTCCGCTTCATTAATACCGGCGTACTGTGAAATTTCCGCATAGGCCGCTTCAATCTCAGGTACACTGTAGTCCTCGTCAACGTAGCTGACGTTGTAGGAGCCCGGCCCCCTGAAGTCTATCATCTTCATGTAGGTACCGTTACCTGAGTCACCGGCGTACATAATCTCGTAAGCGCCGTGGTTCCTGCTACGGGTACGACTGCTGTAGGTCGACTGGTCAATGATTGCAAGTGACATGTTGATGCCGATGTCCGCCAGCATCTCCTGATATAGAGAGAGGATGTCTATCATGGTGGGTGTCTGCCAGCAGATGACCTCGCAATCGAAACCATCGGGGTAGGGAGTTGTGGCCAGCAGCGCCTGTGCTGCCTCCAAGTCGCATCCGTAGAGTGCCTGGACATCCTCGGGGAGCTCTTCCAGGGTGGGCATGCAATCTACATATGACCTGGTAGGCGTAACCGGCCAGGTCAGTATCTCACCCGAGCCCTGCCAGTAGCTGTCCCTTATCAGCGGCTGGTCTATGGCCAGCATCATTGCCTGCCTGACTTCTTTGATGCTGAAGGGTGACTCCGGCATGTCCGTCCTGAAGAACATGGCGGTAACCCCACCGGGCAGGTAGTCTGTATATTCTGCTTCACTCAAAGTGGGGTCGGAGATAATAGGCTGGGCGTCATTGTAGTTGACTGCAGGCAGCACGTCAATCTCCCCCGCGCGAAACGATGCTTCCCTGACCGAAGGGTCCACTATGACCACGTACTGGTATTCGTCGAGGTAGGGTAGTTGGTTCCCCATACCCGGGCCGCAGGGGTCGGTCTCCCAGTAATTCGGGTTCCTGGTGAAGACCACCTGGCTGTTGGAGACGTAGTCGGTCAGGAGGAACGGGCCGGTGCCGAGAACGTTCTCCCACTCTGTCTCGCCTCCGTACAGCTCAACTACCTCGGGGGCTACTATTGAGCTATAGTCGGGTATCAGGGTTACCAGGTTAACCCACTCTTCTACGGGGACCGAGATGGTTACTGTACGCGTATCCTCATCGGACGTTATCTCGATGGTGCGGCACATACTGGCATAGAATAACGGGAAATAGCCGCCGGTCAAAGCCCGCTTCAGGGACAGTTCGACGTCCTCAGCGGTCAGCAGACGGCCATTTACCGGCTCCTTGTCCTGCCATCTGACGCCCTCGCGGATATGGAAGATCATTGTGCCGAGCTCGGGTATCTCCCAGCTATCAGCCAGACAGCCTGCCTTCAGGTCCATACGGTTTTCGCTGCTATCGATCCAGTCGGTCTCACCGGTACCGGCCGGGCCCTTCGCCCAGTCACCCTGCAATAACTCGTTGTGGGTCAGTTGGTGGGTCGAGCAATAGACGTGGCCCCCGTAGTTACCACCAACGACCTCGTCGAAATACGTGATATCTCCGCCGATGGAGGACACACCTGTGCCTCCGTACTGTGGCTCTTCCTCCTCTTCTTCCTCTTCCTCCTCCTCCTCTTCTTCTTCCTCCTGCTCACCTATTGGCTCTTCATCTCCGCCGCATGACCAAGCCACCAGGGTCACGGCCATGACACAACAAAGAAGCAACCATAAAAATTTCCTCTTCACTTTTCTATACCTCCTTTTTTGTACCTCCTCTATTACCTCCTTTAATGAATTTTGTTTCTTTGGCCACATTATACACCCTTTAACACGGTTTTCAACCCATGTAAAATAGTTACCTTTTACCACTCTGCTTGAATACGTCTGTCTAGCTGTTTGGGTGGATTCCCTCCCTGTTTTGAGATGGCACGTTGCTGGGATAATCGACGTTTCCATCCTTTCGGATCTGTGTCTGAAAATCTTGCAAAAAGTCTCGTATTGGCATATAATGTGTCAGATGTCCATCGCATTGTTGTGTGCTAGTATCACTTAATCATCAAGCGAGGCAATGATAATGGTAAAATCATGCCAGAAGGCAGGGCGTGACTTAAACGTCTGCGCCGACGAGAGTCCCTCGGTCGGGTTTGCCAGTATAATCATTCCAGTTAAGGACGAGGCGAATTCTATCGCCGGCCTTATTTCTGAGATTAAAGAAAACCTTGACGGGAATCATCATGAGATAATCGTTATTGACGATGGCTCGGAGGATAAAACAGCCGAAATTGCTCGTGCTGGCGGGGCCGTAGTAGTCTCACACGGACGCAACCTGGGCAAAGGGGCTGCTATGAAGACCGGGGTGAACGCTGCCCAGGGAGATACAATCGTCTTTATCGATGGAGACGGGGCCCATTACCCGCATGATATATTGAGAATCATTGCACCCATCTCGGCAGGGGAGGCTGACCTGGTTATTGGCTCAAGGGCTCTCCCAGAATCAGAGGTATTTGTTTCTCCCTTTGCCCGCAAGCTCAGTAATGGATTGGCCTCATCTCTCATGTCAGTGATTGTCTCATTACTGTTACCTCTGGTAATGTTGAAGTCCCCAAAGCGCATCAGGATAACCGACTGCACCAGTGGTTTTAGAGCGATTAATAGGGAAACGTGGCAGAAGCTCGCCTTGACCTCGCAGGAGTTTCAGATAGAGGCCGAAATGATATATGAAGCGGCCAAGCATGACCTCGTCATTACCGAGGTGCCGATAGGCTGTAAGTGGGACAGCCATCTCTCCCACCTTTCCGTGGTCCGGGACGGCTCCAAGACACTGCTACTGCTGGCAAGGAAACTCCTGGGTGATATGGGCAGGCGGCACTGACTTCGTGCTTGTGATGACGGTGTTTTACTTGTGCTGCCGGGTAGCTGGGGGATTTTATGGGCTCCAATAACAGGCACAATCTCCTTCAACACTCGGCACTGAAGGACAACAAGATAGCCTGCCTGACGCTTGACCTTGAATCGGACCACAGTGACCTGCTCGATGAGCCAAGGTATGAAGGCCTCGAACATATCCCGGAACTGGTAGCTTTTCTCGGTGAAGCCGGTGTTCCCTTAACCTGCTTCGTGCAGGGCTCATTGCTGGAGACTCACCAGGGCCATATCCAACTGCTGACTGATGCGGACGTCGAGTTTGAGCTGCATTCCTATTCGCACCCGGATGTAACAGAGCTGGATACCCATCTTGAGGTAGAGCGGGGCATAGAGGCTTATCGAAAGTTCTTCGCTAGAGACCCGTTAGGCTATCGCTCACCGTTGGGCATTATCAAAGAAGAGGACTACGACATACTGGCGGCCAATGGGTTCAGGTTCGATTCAAGCATCTACCCCTCGCTGAGACCGGGCGTTTTCAATAACCTCGGCAAGCCGATACAGCCCTTTCGCGTCGACGTCACCGATATCGTTGAGTTCCCCTTCACGGCGTTTTCTAGTCTTATTAGGGTACCTTTAACAGTGAGTTACCTGAAACTCCTTGGCTGGCCGTATTTCTTCCTGATAAAAACTTTCCCCCTGCCTGATTTAATTGTCTTTGCTTTTCACCTTCACGACCTGTTCCGGCTGAGTTCGTCAAGGGAGATTCCGCTCGAAAAGCACTCTCTTGTTCATAAGATGGCTTTTAAAAGGATATACAACGGGAGGCATGACGGGCTGCTCATTCTAAAGGAGTTCGTTGAGACGCTGCGGCGTAAAGGATACTCATTTAATAAGCTGTTCGACGTTTACGAAGCTATCTGCCTTCGGGAAGAGCCAGTGGCGCTTTGAGCCTTGTGTAACCGTACTCTATTTCTCCCGGTTCAGGTACCGGAAAAAGCCTATCGACGACTTCACCAGCACCTTAAGTTCGTGAAAGCCTTCCTTGCTAAAAATGGCCTTCAACGCTATCGGTATGTAGGCAGGGCTTAAATAATACTGCTTCAGCCCTTTATCAACGTATTTCACCATGTCCTCGGCAGAGAAATCGGGGTAAGAGACCACGCAGGACTTGAACCCACGCTTGTCCAGCGACTTCTCGAGGTCGTCTACCAGAAGGTAGTCGTTGTCCTTGACCCACCGGTAGAATCCGGTCCCGGGTATGGGTATGGGTGCCTCAAACTGTAGCACGTTTGGCTTCAGTTCCTTGGCAAATTTTATTGTTGTTTCGGCAGTCTCTTTGGTCTCTCCCGGCAGCCCGAAGACGAAGTCCGCCATTACCATCAGACCCGCTTTCCTGGCATCCCTGGCAAACCTCCGCATACGGTCGGTGGTGATTCCTTTCTTCACGTTCTTAAGTATTTCATCGTTACCGGACTCGTAACCAACATCGACGAGCCGGCAACCGGCGTCCTTCATCTCCTTCATCGTCTCGTAGTCGAGGTTCGCCCGGGCGTCACAGGCCCAGGGTAGGTTTAACTCATGCCTCTTAATCTCGTGACAGAACTCCCTTACCCTGTCCTTGTCCGCAGTAAATGTATCGTCCTCAATGAAGACCTCTTTGACCTCAGGCAGTTCCGCTCTGATGTACTCGAACTCCGCAACAACGTTCTCCACACTTCGTGCCCGGTATTTCCTTCCCATGAGTGTCTCCGGCCAGGAGCAGAAGGTACACTGGAAGGGGCACCCCCGGCCGGTCATTATCTGCATCATGGGATGCAGTGAGTGACTCAGGAAGTAGTCCTTTATGCGCAGGTGTTTTTTATACACCTCGGATACGAAAGGTATCGAGTCAAGCTCTTCGGAGGTCATAAAATCGCGGTCGGGGTTGTGCCGTATTTCTCCGTTTTTCTTGTAGGAAATCCCTTTGATTTGGTCGATGTCTTTGCCTGCCTCGACTGCCCGCGCGATGTCCCTTACCGTGAAATCGAATTCAAACCGGGCAACGATATCGACTCCGCCATTATTCAGTATCTTTTCGGCGAACTGGGAGGTCGGTGGGCCTACCAGGACCGTCTTCAGGCCGGCAATATTCTTCTTAAGTAGTGTTGCTACCTCTATGTCATTGGTCAGACTGCCGAAGATGGTGTCTACCACTGCTATGTCGGGCGAGAATTCTCTGGCGTCTTTGAGTACGGCCTGCCTGTCCCAGCCCCAGGCAGGTGCGTCGACCAGCCTGACATCGTGTTTGTCCTGCGCCAGCACGCCGGTGGCATAGGCCAGCCAGACGGGGTAGTAGAACTCGCCGCCGCGGGCAACTCCGCCCTGGTGCCGGGAAAACCGGACGAACCCCGGCACGTAAGGCGGATTCAGCAGGTATATCTTCAATGTGGCTCTCCCGAAACTGAAATACGCCGTGCCGGATTGCCAACGACGACCTCGCCGTCAGTGACGTCCCTGGTTACCACGGCCCCCGCGCCTACCACGGCCCCTCTCCCGATTACGATTCCGGGCAGCAGGGTAGCGTTGGCACCGATTCTGGCCCCCTCTTTAATAATGGGGCCTTTCAGTTCCGCTCCGTAGAACATGTATTTGTCATTAGTGGTAACACAGTACGGTCCCATGAAGACGTCGTCTTCTATTACGGTGTGTCTGGTCACGTAGACACCGGTCTGGATGCTGACGTTATTTCCAATACGGCAATCACCGTCCACCACCGCATTTGTCCCGACCAGCACGTTGTCGCCTATTTCTGTGTTTTCTCTGATTAGTATGTTGTGTCCGCCCCTGAAGTTATTACCTATCTGCACCTGTGAGTATATAACGGAGCCGGACCTGATAATTGCGTTTTCGCCTATCTCCAGCTCACCGTCCTTGGTGCTGCCCAGGATAACGTTTTCCTGAATGGTAGAACCTTTACCAATGCTTACTTTGCCGTAAATAATGGCCGTTTTTGAGATGAAATATTCCATAACCGTTATTAGATACTACGCATGCACCAGGCGGCTGGCTCCCAGTAAGCAAATCAGAGTCCGTACTGCGCTGGTCTCATCACCGAAAGGATTGCTCCAGTCACGCTCTCTCCCGAGCATCAGCTTAACGGATTCCAGGATTCTGTCCGGCTCGCATCCCGAGAGTACGTTGGCGCCAACCTCGATGGTCTCTGTCCATTCCGTGTTGTCGCGTAGAGTGACGCAGGGGACGGACAGAATGCATGCCTCCATCTGTACTCCGCCGGAGTCGGTCAGGATTAGTCTGGCGTACTGTTCCAGTTGCAGGAACTCAAGGAATCCTACGGGCTCAATCAGTCTGATGCCACTTCCGACCTCCAGTCCAAACTCTACTATCCGCTTCCGCGTCCTGGGGTGGACAGGGAATATCACCGGTAGGCTGAATTCCTGCTGCACCAGTTGCAGGCCGTCAAGGATGCCTTTCAGCCGGCGGGGAGCATCGACATTTTCCTGACGGTGGGAGGTGGCCAGAAAATAGCCCTCCTTTACCAAACCCAGGACAGCCAGGACATGCGCTCTCCTTTCTGCAATCTCGAGATGGTCGTGGACGGCCTGGACAATGGTATTCCCGGTAACGAATATCGTGTCTGCCGGGATTCCTTCTCCGAGCATGATGTTCCTCGCATTAACAGAGGGAGCGAACCGGTAGTCCGCGATGTGGTCGACCAGTATGCGGTTGACCTCTTCTGGCATGGTCCGGTCATAGCTCCTCATCCCGGCTTCGATGTGCCCGACCCTGATGTCCATTTTGACTGCTGCCAGGGTGCCGGCCAGGGATGTATTGGTGTCGCCCTCGACCAGCACCATATCGGGGCGTTCCTCCGCCAAGATTTTTTCAAGGGCCATAAGCATTTTGCCGGTCTGCTCACCGTGGGAGCCGGAGCCAATATCGAGGTTGTATTTCGGCTCCGGCAGTTCCAGTTCCTCGAAGAAAGCCCCGTCCATCTCATGGGAGTAGTGTTGGCCGGTGTGCAGGATGAAGTATTCCAGCTTCTCTCTTTCGCATTCCCGGATGATGGGAGACATCTTTATTATCTCGGGGCGTGTTCCCAGAACTATTGCTATCTTCATGATGCTACGTCTATAAGTATTTTTTCCAGGTTCGAGGAGATTTTTGCCCAGTCGTAGTTTTGCTCGACAAATCTTCTTCCTTCGGACCCCAGCCTTCTCCGCAGTGTCTGGTCGCCATGAAGCTCCAGAATCCGGTGGCGGTATTCCTCGGTGCTGAAGGCGTGCAATATATTGTTTCCTGCGGCTGTTATTTCCAGCGCGGATATAACTGGTCTCTCACAGGCCATGTACTCGAACAGTTTCAGCGGGCAGGGGTCGTTGGTGACCCTGTTTGTCTCAAAGGGGACGGTACAGACGTCCATGCATGAGATGTAGCTGGGCACCTGGGCGTATGGGACGGTTCCCGTGAAGATGACTTTATCGGCGATACCGTAGGCCTTCGCCAGGTCTTTGTTCTCCTGGAACCTGCCTTCCTGCCCCACTATCAGCACTCTTATCTCGGGGTGGCTCTCTTCAAGCTGCCTGACCACGGCAAAGATTGGCTCCAGTTTTACCCATTCCCGGAGGACACCCACATAGCCAATCACGAACTTCCCAGCCAGGCCCAGTTCGTCCCTCAGCTGCTCAGAGGAGTGGTTCCGGAACAGGCTTGTATCTACGCCGTTAGGGACGCAGTCGGACTTGTGTTCCGGGATATGGCACGACTCCTTAATGGCGGTGGTAACGTAGATGATTCTCCTGGCAATCCTGATATTTCGCCTGAGCATCATACTCCCGAAGAGCCCACCTGCCGGTCTGAGCGGAGAAGGTATCTGGGGTGAGTTACGAATCATCTCGGGGTTATTGTCGGCGATATCGTATATTGTCTCCACACCAATGGATTTCATCTTTCGGGCGACCATGTAACCGGAGACCAGGGTGCCGCAGTTGAGGTGTATGTCGAATTGCCGGTAGTCGATTTCCTTAAGTAGCCTTTCAATGTTCATGAAAGAGAACAGTTCTTGAAAGATTGGGCTGGTCTCTCTCCCGGTGAAATACCTGATTTCAGCCTTTTGCAGTATTTTTTCTAGGTCTTTGGTATATAATTTTACGTCTGTCTGCCCTGCCTTCCACCAATCGTTGATACTGAGAACCGTTATCTCATGGTTTGGCGAAAGGTGCTTCACGAACTGGTGGATTCTGTTATGGGCGGCTTTCCTCAAGTCCACCATCGAGGTTACCAGTATCCTCACTTCTCTTAGCCTCTTTACACAGGAAATAGTGACAGCTGGCAGGAAATTGGTCACTTTACTGTTATAATAGTCCAAATAGATGGCGAGGTCAATAGTTCAATGCATCAGGCTTGGCTGGCGATTGACGCAGGGTGTGAAATAGGGGATAATATAGTATTCGTATAGTTGCCAGAAGTATGTAGAATGACCAATCTAAGGACAGCAGTCATCGGACTTGGGGCGATGGGCAGACACCATGCGCGGATTTATGCCAGCTCTGCTGATGTGGAACTGGTGGGGGTTGCCGACCTGAACAGCGAGCTTGTCTCATCCGTTGCTGATACATACGATACCAGGCCATTTAAAGACTACAAGGAGCTTCTTTGTCTCACGCCTGATGTGGTGAGTATTGCTGTACCCACCTCGCTGCATCGGGAGGTTGCTCTGGCTGCAGCCGATGCGGGGTCGAACGTGATGATAGAAAAACCCATTTCAAATACCCTCCATAGTGGCCAGGAGATTATAGCTCGGTGTCAGCAAAGAGGGGTCAATCTGATGGTGGGGCACGTGGAGAGGTTTAATCCTGTCTCCGGGGTACTGAAAAAAAGCATTTCCGGTCTGGATGTTATCTCCATCGATATCACCAGGGTGGGACCGTTCCCGCCCCGCATCCGGGATGTCGGGGTAGTGATTGACCTGGCAGTCCATGATATAGACATTCTCAGGTATCTTACCGGTTCAGAGTTCCGTACGGTGCGGAGCCTGATAGGTAAAAACCTTGCTGGTGACAGAGAAGATACCGCACTTCTGTCCTTTGAGATGGAGAATGGGGTGCTGTGTCATGTAACGACCAACTGGGTCACCCCGTTCAAGGTGAGGGAGATAACGGTTGCCGCCAGGGAGAAGTTAATTAAGGGGTGGTTGGTAGAGCAGAAGGCGTGCGAGTACGAAAGATATCAGGAAGATGGCTCTTACATTGTCAGGGAGTTGCCGGTACCTTATGGTGAACCGCTGGAGCTGGAACTGTCCGCATTTCTGGATGCCATCAGGAACGATGAGCCACCACCGGTGAGCGGCGAGGATGGGCTGAAGGCGCTCGAAATAGCCCTCAGGTGCCTTGAGCAGGGGGAGAAGCGGGTTTGCTCCTGAGAGACGTGTTCTGGGGCCGTCTACGGGCTTCTGGGAGGCAGAAAAAACCTGTAAGAAGGCTGGAATGGCTTTACTCTTTTTTGGATACGATTCCGGAGATGATTATTACCCCCGCCCACGATTTTACTATTGGGATTTTTTCCAGTAACTTCTCTAAAAGCTCCATCAGGCCGTGTGTCCATATTGTCTGGGTGAACCTTCGTTCGATGAACCCCATGAAGTACTTCCCCTCGACCTCTATGCCTGTTTCGTTAAGGAGACGGACAAGCTTCGCAGATGAGGGGACATCGTGCGAGATTCCATGTATGCCCGGCGGCTCCAGCTGAAAAGCGTTTCTACCGGGGATAAACCTGAGTATTCTGTAATAGGCATTTATCAACTTACCTGTGACGGGATTATCATTGGGTAGCGAGATAACAATCCTTGCCCCGTTTTTGCTGACCCGCACCATTTCTTTCAGGGCTCCGGGGATGTCATCCAGGTGCTCGATTAAGTTAACCGAATATACGACGTCGCAGCAGGAAGACTGAAGTGGCAGGCACTCTGCGTCAGCCTGGACGAAGGTGGCTCTCCCGGAATTACTTTTTGCCAATGCCTTCTGGAGCATGGCTGAGGATATATCGATTCCATAAATTGCTTTCGATGTTTTCGACCAGTGGCTTGTGTAGATACCCGTTCCGCAGCCAATCTCCGCCGCAACTGAATTGGCATCAGATTTAGCCAGTTTTGCCATTAGTGCGGCACGTCTTGATATAAAGCCCAGTCGGAACCTGTTAGGCTTACCGTCGATTTCCCAGAGTTCTACGGAGTCGTAGGTTTCGCTGTAGATGTCGTGATATTCTTTTTGTACTGGTTTCTGCTCGGCCGTCTTCATTTACGTCCTGTCGAATATTTTAGGGTGGGTCGATTTTAGTCCCTGCCAGTGTATTATACCGGTTCTCGCTGGAATATGCCAGAAGTCCAAAAAGTATATGATGAAAAACACTCTTGACACGAGATACCGTCTCCGTAGTACAATGAATGAAACACCTAAATTTGCCTGAACGTGGTGTCCGCACAAAAGAAATGAAAATAGCCATTTTATTACCGACCTTTTCAAAGTTCAGCGGGGATGCCAGAGTAGCCGAGCTGCAGGTGGAGGAATTTACCGAAAGAGGTGATTCTGTGGCGGTATTTGCCTTGGAAGGGGACATATGTACGGACGGCGCTGAGCTATTTCTTCTGGGGTCGCCCAAAAACTCACTCTGCCAGACGGTCTACCGCCTGTTGTTTTTCGTCGATATCATCAAGATTTTACGGTGGCTGCCCAGGCTGAAGAGCTTCGACCGGATTATCTGTCATCTCTATCCCATGACCTGGCTGGCCTGCCTGGCGAGCAAATTCTATGGCGTGGATTATACCTACTGGAACCACGGCATAGTCGAGCCAGGGTTGTATTCCCACCTGCATGAGAGGCTCTATCTGCAGATTTCGAACCCGTTGACCAGGATTACGGTCAAAAATGTTGACCGCGTGGTTTCCATCAGCAAATTCGCCGAGGACCAGTTCAATGAATACCTTGGCCCGGTTGCTAAGGCCAAATACGAGATTGTCTATAACAGGATTGACAGCGAGAGGTTCCATAGCGGTATTGATGGAGCGGCAGTCAGGGAGAAACATGGTCTGGGCAACGACCCTGTCATGCTGTATATCGGCAGGATTTCGCCCCACAAGGGAATCCACCTGCTGATTGAGGCGTTTCATCTGGTTCGGCGGCAGGTCCCGAACGCAAGACTGCTGGTTGTTGGAAAACACAGCTTTAGCGACTATTCAAGAAAGCTGAAAGAGATGGGCAATGGCGTGGTCTCATTCGCGGGATACGTGGATGATGAAGAGTTGCCCTCTTACTATGCGGCGTGCAGCGTGTATGTTACCTGCAGTCTATGGGAAGGTTTTAATCTACCTATAGCCGAAGCGCAGTCATGCGGCAAACCGGTTGTTGCCTTTGACATCGGAGCACATAAAGAAGTTATTAATGCCGATGGCGTGCTTGTCGAAAGGGCGGACGTAGCCGGATTTGCCCGGGCATGTGTGGATAAGATCCTGGCGCAGAAGGGGGTTGATGATGACAGGAGCAGGTCAGGTGGCGGTTGATAAGTTGGACGGTCAACAGCCGACCTGGAACGAGGTGTGGGAGAGTTCCGCCGGGTTGAACTGGTTCGGGCGTCAGCTCCAGAGGGCCCAGTTCAAGGCAATTGTATGGATGCTGGGTGAGTTACCTTTATCCAAAGATGCCAGACTCCTGGACCTGGGGTGTGGCTCGGGACGCAGCCTGGCTGATTTCAGGAAAATGGGCTATGCGAACTCCATCGGGATAGACATTGCCCCGAATTCAATCAAGGTCTGTGAGGGAATGGGTTTGAAGGCAGGGAAAGATGTCTTCCTTATGGATGGTACCAGTACCAGCTTCCAGAGTGGGGAATTCGAGCTGGTCTATTCCGGCGGCGTGATTGAGCATTTCCCCGATTTCGAGCCCTTTGTCAGGGAGATGACCAGAATCTCGAATTCCTATGTACTCTTGATGCAGCCAAATCACTTCTCGCTATTTCGCAAAGTGGTGGACCTGCTCCGGGGAGTACCCGTGGACGAGTATTTTTATCGGGAGGAAGACTATACCGTCAGGTTCGAGCAGTACGGTTTTAGTCTTATCGGGAAGCGGGGTTGCCACTTCAATGAACAGTTCGCCCTCCTGTATAGAAGGAAACAGCTTGGAGAGACTTAATATCGGATTCCTATTCCCCCGTCTGAATTCGGCTTCACAGCTCTTTTTAAGGCAGTACCTGAGTCTGCTGCAACCCGTAAGCCGTGAAATTTTTATCGTTGCCAGCGATGCCGTCTATCGCTATGGAGATTGGCAACCAGATTTTGCCCCCAAAGTAATCCAGGAACAACAGCCGTTTCTCCTCAGGGTAGTCATGACTCTCCTGATAGAGTTCAGGACCAGTCTGAACCTGCTGAAAATACTGTCAAAGGTGGACGTGCTGTTTCTGAACTTCTCCATGGGGAATCTGTTACTACCGCAGCTAATAGCCAAGGTCTCGCGGAGAAAGCTGGTGTTGATAACCGGGGGCACCACCTCGGAATGCGTCAGGTTCGGTTACGACGAAAACGGTCTTGGCTTTGGCAGGGGCCTATTCACCATGATGGCCCGGATGATAGAGTGGCTCAACTATACCCTGGCCGACCGAATCGTGGTCTTTACCGAACGGGAGATTGATAACAAGCCCGGCCTGAAAGCGAAACGAGGCAAGGTGCTGGTCTGCGGTGCCCGGTACGTTGATGATTCCGTTTTCAGGGTTGAGCGGAGCCTGGTACAGAGGGAAGACGTGGTCGGCTTCATCGGCCGTTTTGCCCTGGAGAAGGGGCTCAGGAACCTGGTTCAGGCAATACCGCTGGTACTGTCACAGCGTCCCGGTGTTAAGTTCCGGTTGCTCGGTGATGGCCCTTTATTGAGTGAGATAGAAAGGGAGACTAGAAACAACGGTCTATCTTCCTCGGTCGAAATATACAGGTGGGTCGCCCATGAACAGGTGACAGACTATTTAAATGACTTCAAGCTGCTGGTTATCCCGTCCTTTACCGAGGGTCTCCCTAACACGATGCTGGAAGCGATGGCCTGCGGGACTCCGGTGCTGGCAACTACGGTAGGCGCCGTCCCCGACATCATCGAAGACGGCAAGACCGGATTCATGATGAAGAGCAATGAACCGGGCAACATTGCGGAGAACATCGTTAGAGTGCTTGCGCATCCCGACCTCAGCAAAGTGGCCGATGAAGGCCGTAGACTTATTGAAGGGGAATATACCTACGGGGCCGCACTTCACCGGTATAAGAAAATAATGGAATCAATCCGGTAGTCCGCAAAATGAGATTACGAACGTTTTTACTGCTGTTTCTTTCTTTCATGGTGTTCACGAACGTCTCGGTGTTGCTGGACCTGCCGGTGCTACGGGTCATTCTTGGGGGTGTTTTTCTTACCGTGCTGCCGGGACTGCTCATTACCTTTATCCTGAAGCTGGATGAGATAGCACCCCTGCCGAAAATATTGCTGTCGCTGGGACTCAGCTACGCCTTTCTCATGTTCTATGGGCTGGCCGTGAACTCCATAGCCCTCGCTGTTGATTATACGACGCCTCTGGCAACCACCCCGCTGCTGATTTCGCTGGATATTGCCATAGCCGTACTGGCTGTCATAGCTTACCTGAGAAATAGAGAGGCCTTCCTGTTCTCGTCATTCAGGGTAAGTCTGGATACCAGGGAAAAAGTGGTGTATATCACCGCCCTGGTGTTTCCCCTTCTTAGTATCTTAGGGACGCGCCTCATGAATGACAGTGGCAATAACATTGTTCTGATGGTGATGCTGCTGACAATCCCCATGTACGTCATCACGATTGTTGCCCTGAACCGTAAGCTGCCGGCCAAGATCTACCCATTTACCATATTCATGGTAGGGGTGGCCCTTTTACTCATGTTTTCCCTGAGGTCTAGCTCGATTATCGGTACCGACGTCCACTGGGAATTTTCTTTCTTCCAGGCCACGGTCGATAACGCGCACTGGAGCATATTGAAGAACGACCCGCTGGATGCCTGCCTGAGTATTTCTCTACTGCCCGCCGTTTATCAGTCAATCTTGAATCTAGACCAGACCATATTTTTCAAACTTTTTTACTCAATGGCATTTTCTATTACACCACTGGCGGCTTACATAATATCAAGGAAATATGTAAGCGATATTTTCGCTTTTCTGGCTTCCCTGGTCTTCCTTTCCGACCGCGTATTTATCTGGACGGCGGCCAATACGCGGACCACCACGGCTATTATGTTTTTCGCCCTGGCGATTATGACCTTGCTGACCGACAGGATTTCCCGAATGAACAAGAGGATATTATTCATAATTTTTGTGGCGTCGGTGGTGGTATCGCACTACTCAACAGCCAGCGCTTTCTTCTTGATGGGGGTCATCGGGTGGCTACTGGCGACCGCCCTTACCAGGAGATTCACGTTTTCGAAAGGCATGACCTTCAATTTTCTTTTCCTGTTTGGGTGTCTGATTTTTCTCTGGTACAGTCAGATAACTGAGGGGGCTTTTTCCTCGGTGGTGGGATTTTTCGAAGAGACCATCCGCACTCTGCATGAGATTTTTATCGCTGAGTCCAGAGGAGGTGCCGTACCCGAAGTTCTTGGTGCCGGTTTTGCCGGACAGGAAATCGTCCGTAAGATACACATTATCACTGCCTGGCTGGTTGTAGGTGGTATCGGCCTGGGTGTTCTCTCGATAATCAGGAACTTCAGGGGTACGGTGTCAACTTCCGAAACAACAGGCCTTAAGTCTGTAACTATGAAGGGCAAGATGGATGTTGACTACTTCGTCCTGGTACTGGCCTGTTGTGCGCTGATGGTATTCGTGGTGATTGTGCCCCAGTTTTCCAGGGGATTCGGCACCGAGAGGTTTTTTACTCTGGCGATGGTTATTCTATCGCTCATTTTTGTAGTAGGATGCCGGTCACTCTCCGGGGCTCTATCAAGACTACGTTTTGGTAAAAGATACCTGCTGGGCGGCCGACAGTTAAACGCTTCTGTCATTGTACTGCTGGTCTGGGTGTCGTATTTCATGGCCGGGACCGGCGTGCTTTACCAGCTATCAGGGATACCACAGGAAATTACCCTGAATTCAGAGGGCACTACCTACAACGCCTACTATATTCATCGTCAGGAAACTCTGTCAGCAGCCTGGCTGACAAGTCACGCTGTTGGTGCAGATGAGGTATATGCCGAGCCCGAGGTCAAGCTGCTGTTCAGGGATGTGATGGCACCGACGGCGCCGTTGCTGTTCAGGACGCCGGAGCTTTCCGAACTCGATGAGGTCAGCAGCTACATCTACCTGAGGTATCATAATATCGTAGATGGCCAGTGGTTTTATGACGTTAACCTGGCGCCGCTAGACTTCAGGGAATACCAGGGTAGTCTGGACATCAGGGACAAGCTCTACGATAACGGCGGTTCAGCGATTTACCGCTGATGTCAGTACCTCTTCGACCATACTGACGATGTTTTCCCAGCTATAGTATCTCGCTCTGGCCCTGTTGTTTTCCGACATGGTCTTCCGTAAGTCGTCGGATTCAACCAGTAGCAATACCTTCTCGGCAATCTGCTCGGGGCTTCTCGGTTCGATAAGCAGTCCGTTCTGGCCGTCTTCAATAATCTCCGGCAGTCCATGGACATTTGTGGATACCAGCGGCAGTCCTGAGGCCATTGCCTCCACGACAACGATACCGAAACCTTCGCTCAGGCTGGGAAAAACGAAGATATCCGCTGCTGCCAGATAGCCCGGGACTGCCTCGTTCGGTACCATGCCTGTGAAGATAACGTTATTCTGCAGGCCTAATTCCAGGGTGAGTTGCTCCAGCAGGGGGCGGTCGGCACCGTCACCGACCATAACCAGCCTAACGTTGCTGGTATTCTGCAGTATGATGGGCATTGCATTCAGCAAGTAGACCAGGCCCTTGCTGGTTAGCAACCTGCCGACAAACACCAGCACCGTGTCCTTTTCTTTTATGCCCAGTTTATTCCGTGTGCCCTGTCTCAGCGCAGCGGCACCGGAGAACTGCTCAATGTCAATCCCGTTGGGGACCACGGTAATATCTCTCTGGTATGTACCTGCCAGTGTTGTAGCCATGTCCTGTGTGGATGCCAGCGCTGCGGCGGCATGTTTCAGGACTATCTTCGAGATTGTCCCTTTGAGCGGCCAGCGGAGGTATTCGTCACCCTGCCCCCAGACAACGTACGGCTTTTTCAGCAATAGCTTAGCCAGATAGCCGCCCATACCCAGAATCATGCTTTGCACAAGAATTATGTCGGGGTCTATTCTATTCAGACAGCCAAGAGGCCTTATCCAGAACAGTACGGCTCCCAGATAGCGAATCCTCATAATGCTGAGGCGGTGCAGCCAGAAGCCTTCCACGATGGTTTCTGACGGCTGGCCTTTGTCCCGGGAGGTGATGACGTGTACTTCATGTCCTCTCTGTGCGAGGTGCCGGGCGAGATTGTAGGTGGCGATTTCGGTCCCGCCAAGCCACTTCGGCAGAAAGCCTCCCACCATAATGGCTATCTTCACCTGATTGTCCTTTCACTGCTAAGGAGGGCAACTCGTATTCGGATGTCTGTACTCAGTATTCTATAACCTGAACGGCTTCAATCGCAAACACGTTACGCATGGTGATATAATGAGTTTATCTATGAGAGAGGAACACCTCAGGTATCTGGTCTGCCCTCGCTGCTCGGGGGACTTATCCATAGCGCAGTTGAATAACGTTATCGGCGATTCCATTGAGAATGCGCAGCTACAGTGTTCGGGTTGCGGTACCACTTACGATGTCATCCGGCATATCCCCAGATTCGTTCCCCTGCAAAATTATGCCAGCAGCTTCGGCCTGGAGTGGACCAGGCATTCGAGAACGCAGTACGATAGCTACAGCGGGGCCAGGGTGAGTGAAGAGCGGTTTTTCAAGGAGACCGGCTGGCCTCGTCAGATGCCGGGTGAGACGATACTGGAGGTGGGTAGTGGCTCGGGTCGATTCACCGAGCAGGCTGCTTCAACCGGCGCCATGGTGGTTTCGCTGGACCTGAGCTATGCCGTCGAGGCGAACTATAGCTCAAACGGCCACAAAGATAATGTTCTCATAGCCCAGGCCGATATCTACTCCATGCCGGTCAGGACGGACTTCTTCGACAGATTGTTCTGCATTGGCGTGCTCCAGCATACCCCTGATGTTGAGCGGTCGTTTCTGAGCCTGCCCAAGTATTTAAAAGTCGGGGGTAGCCTGGTGATTGATGTCTATCGCTATTTCTGGTGGCAGTATTTTCTCCCCGGTTACTGGCTGAGAGAGATTACGCGGCGGCTGTCGCCGGAACGTCTCTACAAACTGTGCCATATGTATGTAAGCTTGATGTGGCCGGTTGCCCGTCTTATAAACAAGCTGCCGAAGGGTAGATATATTAATCAACTGCTGCTGATTGCTGACTACCGTGGCGTCTACGACCTTCCGGAAAAAACGCTCAAAGAGTGGGCAATCCTTGACACCTTCGACGTGCTGTCTGCCTTTCATATCAAGCCACAGTCAATCGAGAGGGTGCGGGCGTGGTTTGCCAAGGCCGGGATGGAAAATGCAGAAGTCCACTACGGTTACAACGGTATCGAAGGGCACGGCACAAGAGCCGTCTGAAAAAAGCTCTTATTTTGCCGGGATTGCCATAACCGGCGAAGTCTGTGCCGTCGTCTCGAAGTGAGTCTCGTACCATAACTCCAGGGCGAACAGGGTCCAGACATAAGAGGGGCTACTTTTTATCGCTCTCGACAGGTTCTCTGATAGAGCCTGCCGCTGCTCCGGCCTGATTACCTGTCTGAGCAGGCTCCCTTCACTCAGTTTCTGGTGTACCGTTTCATATAGCTCATTCGTCAGCCAGTGCCCGACGGTAGTGCCAAATCCCAGTTTCTCCCGGCCCACAATCTCAGGGGGAAGCAGGTCTTCAACCGCCTTTCTCAAGATATACTTGCCCTGTCCGCGGTGTATTTTCAGCCTTTTGGGGACGGAGAAGGCGAATTCTATTATCTCCCTGTCCAGAAGTGGGAGCCTCTCTTCTACCGAGTTTGCCATCGTACCCTTATCGGCTTTCATCAGAAACTTCTCGGGTAGCAGGTTCTTGCAGTCAATTGCCAGTATTCTGTTTAATGGCTGTTGCATTTGCGGTGGCGCTATCGCCAGACTCTCGATGTTGTCGAGACTGAGCTGGCTCGTGGTACGAAGCAGGGCGTCGCTCATTTCCCGGGTATAGTACAGATGGGCTTTCTCGAAATCAGGCTGGGAGAGGAAACTGGCTAATTTATAAGCCAGGCTACCGGGTGAGTACGGATTGCCCTTGCCAGGGATGACACCGATAGCTTCTTTGACTACAGCCCTGGCGAATGATGGTAATCGGAAGTAGTCGGAAAAGATAAGATTTCGTGCGTAGTTCTGGTATCCGGCGAATAGCTCGTCGCCACCTTCGCCGGCCAGCACCACCTTGACGTATTTCCTGGCTTCCCTGGAGAGATAGTAGTTGTTGATGATAGCTGCATCCCCCAGAGGCTCGTCGTAATACCAGGCAATTTTAGGCAGGTCCTCTTTAACCATAGCGCCGGTGATTGTTGTCTCGTGGTGCACCGTGCCCAGATGCTTGCTGACGAGCCGGGCATATTCCAACTCAGAGAAGGTCTCAAAGCCGACGGAGAAGGTGTGGAAGTCACTCCCGGCGTGACGCCTGGCTAGGGCTACGATGGCGGATGAATCTATACCACCGGACAGGAATGCCCCCACCGGGACATCAGCAATCATTCTGAGGCGGGTAGATTCCTCAAGCAATGCCCTCAGTCTCTTGACATAATAGTCATTATTGGCGCGGGTTATGGTTTCCCTGAGGTCCCAGTACTTCTGAATGGTAAACCTGCCCGCTTCGAAGACCAGCCTGTGGCCGGCAGGCACTTTCTTCACACCGGCGAACAGCGTCTGCTCGCCCAGGGAATACTGGTATGCCAGGTAGGCCTGGAGGGCAGTCTCATCTATTTCTTTTTTCACCCCCGCCTGGAAAATCGCCTTTATCTCCGAGGCAAAAATCAGCTGCCCGTCCCTGAAACAGTAATATAGTGGTTTTTTACCTATGGGGTCGCGGGCCAGAATCAGCCTCTTTGCTTTTTCATCATAAAGGGCAAGGGCAAACATCCCCCTGAGCCTGTCCAGGAAATTCAGGCCATATTCTTCATAGGCGTGGATAATAGTCTCGCTGTCCGAGTTTGAATAGAAGCGGTGCCCTTTTTTCTCCAGTTCTGCTCTGAACTCTATAAAGTTATATATCTCCCCGTTGGCAACGAGCCAGATGTTGCCGTCTTCGTTGCACATTGGCTGCCGGCCCCGCTCGCTTAAATCGATGATGCTCAGCCTGGCGTGGCCAAGCGAGATGTTGGCGTGGGTGTAGATATCGCTGTCATCCGGGCCGCGGTGTCTCAGTACGGAGACCATGCGCTGGATTGTGTCTCTATCCTCGAGGCCGTATATGCCGCAGATGCCGCACATTTATCGTCTGCTCTCCGAAGTGTAGTCCCTAATGGCTGACACTACTCTCTCAATCTGTGTTTCGCTCAACTCAGGGTACATCGGGAGTGAGAGCACCTCTTCTTGAGCGCGCTCGCTCTCCGGGAAATCACCTGCTTTGTAGCCCAGCGGCTTGTAGACCTCCTGCAGGTGTAATGAGAGGGGATAGTAGATGGCGGTGGCTATGCCCTGGGAGCTGAGGTATTCCCGGAGTCTGTCCCTGTCTATCTCCCGGTTTTTCAGCCGGATGGTGTAGTAGTTAAAACTGTGGCGCGTACAGGGTGCCGTGCAGGGTAGCTGGATATCTACCACATCACCGAAAAGCTGTGAGTAGACTTTCGCTCTCTGTCGGCGCTGCTCAATCCATTTGTCGAAATGCCTGAGCTTGATGCGGAGGATGGCTGCCTGAATGTTATCAAGACGACTGTTGAACCCGATTCTGTGGTGGAAATATTTCTCCTTGGAGCCATGGTCTCGCAGGATACGGACTTCTTCAGCAATCTCGGGGTTATTGGTGGTCACCATTCCCGCGTCGCCGTAGGCCCCCAGTCCCTTACTGGGGTAGAAGCTGAGGCAGCCGGCATCACCCAGCGAACCGACCTTCCTGCCTTTATACTCCGCCCCCAGTGCCTGGGCGCAGTCCTCGATGACCTTGAGACGGTATCTGTCTGCCAGTTCCAAGATAGGCTCCATGTCCGCTGGTTGACCGAAGAGGTGGACAAGCAGGATGGCTTTCGTCCTCCCGTCAATCCTGGCCTCGATTTCATGGTGGTTGATGTTATAGTTTGTGGGGTCGATGTCTGCGAAGACGGGGGTAGCGCCGCACCGGGAGATTACTTCAGCGGTAGCGAAAAAGGTGAAGGGCGTGGTGATAACGGCGTCACCCTGCCCCACGCCACAGGCGAGCAGGGCAAGCTGCAAGGCATCGGTACCCGAGGCAACACCTATTCCGTACTTAACACCGCAGTAAGAAGCAATTTCCTCCTCGAGGGCTTTTACCTCAGGACCAAGGATAAAGTCGCCACTTTCCATGACCCTTCCGACCGAGCTATTGATTTCATCTTTCAGTGACGAATATTGGGCCTTCAGGTCGACCAGGGGTATATCCACTTCCCCTCCTCTTTTAAGCGTGTCTTTACGTTTTAGCGACTGTGTAGCAGCGTGCGGGCCATTCCCGCCAGTACCCTGGGGGTTTCTACCAGGTTGTAGGGGAACGCGCCTGCCACACTCAGGCTTTCCCTGATGCCCTTTCTGTTCTCGTGGTTTTTGAAATAGTGCAGCATCAGGGCCGTGTGTAAAAATGCATTTCTCTGTTTCAGCTTCCTGCGTAGTTCTCCGGATACTACAGACGGCTGGCTCATCCAGTATTCCAATATCTGAAAGACCTCACCGAACATCTCCGCCTGTTTGGCACTGCTGATACTTCCGTCGTGGATTCTGTATTTGGCGAGAGGACGCTCGTAATAATCAAAGTGGTAATGCCGGGCTATCCTCAACCATAAATCATATTCCTCGGCTATTTCATAGCTGGGATTAAACACCCCCACCTCGTTAAGCACTTCCTTTCTGATAACTGCCGTCAGAAGAGGGACAAAATCGTTAAGAAGCAGTTCATTAAAGACATACCCACGGCAGGGCCTGTAAGAATCGAAATAGGTGTTCTTTCTAAGGTTTCCGTCGCCGTCAATCAGGTAGCAGTCGGAATAGACCAGCCCCGGCCTTTCGTTCGAATCCAGGAGTCCGACCTGTTGCTCAAGCTTGTCCGGCAACCATATATCATCGCAGTCGAGGAAGGCGATGTATTCGCCCCTCGCCTTTTCGATAGCTGCGTTGCGGGCTGCCCCCAGGGATAGAAAAGTGTCGCCTCTGAAGTACCGCAGAGGCTCTCCGTAGCTTAAGGCAATTTCACTGCTGAAGTCGCTGGACTGATTATCCCAGAAGACGATTTCGTAGTCCTGAAACGTCTGCTGGTAGACACTGTCTAGGGCCTGGCGTAAATACTTCCTCGAATTGTGGCAGTTCACAATCACACTGACCAGCGGCATCTGCTGAAAACTACCCATGCTTTAATCCCCAGTCGTACGGTATCTCATTAGTGAACGGGTCCAAGCGTGAAATCTCGTCCGGCGTGTAGGGTATAGTGGCACAGTTGGCAACGATGGCGGGTATGATTCCAATTCCTTTGAAGCCGTTGTAAACCCCCGAAGGGATTTTCACCAGAACATAATTGTCCTCTCCCATAAAAATTTCCTGGATTTCTCCCCTAGTGGCGGAATCCTCCCTGGGGTCGTACAGGACAAGCTTAATCATGCCTGAGACGACGGCGTAATTGAGCGTCATTTCAGAGTGGATGTGCCAGCCCTTTACCACTCCTGGATATATCACGGAGAAGTATATCTCACCGAACTGCTCGAAGTGCGGTGCATCGGCCCTGAGCATGTGCATGACCTTTCCCCGCTCATCGGGGAACTGCTTGAGGGGTATTACCTGTACGCCTTCTATCATATTGGCCCCCTGTCCACTTATCGTTGAAGAACTCTCTGTACCAGGCAATGGTCTCTATGAGTCCTTGCTCCGGACTGTAACGGGGTTCCCAACCAAGCACCTTTCTCGCCTTTTCTGCAGAGAGGTACTGGTGCTTTATCTCGTTCCTGGCCTCATTCTTTACGAGCGGGCGCAGGTCTTCTCTGCCCATGAGCCTCAGTATCTCATTCGTCAGTTCCAGAACGGTAAGCTGAATCTCGTTAGAGAAATTGAATACTTCCCCGTATATGGGCAATTTTTCCATTCTTTCTGCCAGGAGTAGGTAGGCTTCAACCGCATCCAGGATATAGATATAGTCTCGAATGAGACTGCCGTCGCTTCTAATTACCGGTCGCTCGTTCAGGAGCACCATGCGAATCGTTCCGGGGACGATGCGATTGAAGTTAACGTCGCCGCCGCCGTAGAAGTTGCCGCACCTGGTGACGCATACGGGAAGCCCATAGGTGCGATGGTAGGACGTGGCCAGCAAGTCGGCACAGCTCTTGGATACATCATAGGGGTGGGCGCCTCTAAGTGCCGCCTCCTCGGTATACGGCAGGATTTCATGCTCGCCGTAAGCCTTGTCGCTGGAGGCGACGATAATCCTTTCCACGGTAGGGCTCCGACGGCAGGCCTCCAGTATATTCCAGGTACCCCTGATATTGGTGTCAAAGGTCGATATCGGGTTCCGGTTGGCAATGGTGACGATGGTCTGCGCTGCTAGGTGGAAAACAGTATCTATTTCGTATTCATTCAGGATACGTTCCAGCAGGAAGTAGTTTTCCACCTCACCACGGACGGTAGCAATGCGGTCACCCAGCCCCAGACGGCAGAAATTGGCCCGGGGTACATTGTCCCTTATCAGGCCAACGACATTTGCCTGCCGCTCCACCAGTGCCTGGGTTAGCCAGGAGCCGAGAAAGCCGGTACAGCCCGTAACCAGTACATTTTTATCCTGCCAAACTTCCATAGGTCTACTCCCATACTTTCCAGAATGCCTGATTGTTTTGCCACAGTCTGGTCAGATATTCTACATCCCGGTAGGTATCCATACACGCCCAAAGGCCGTCATGGACATAAACCATTAATTCACCTGCGGCGGTGAGTGCCTCTAGGGGCCCTCTTTCGAAGTCGCAATTATCGTCATCACTCAGATAGTCGAAAATTTTTCGATTGAAGACGAAGAAGCCACCGTTAATCAGTCCTGCGGAGGTCTGCGGCTTCTCGGAGAATTGCAGTGCCCGGTCCCCTTCCAGCACCAGTTCACCGAATAGAGAGGGCGGTCGGACGCCGGTAACCGTGCCTATTTTCCCGTGCTTATTGTGGAAAGCAAGCAGCTTCTGGATATTAACGTTGGCCACGCCATCGCCGTAGGTCAGCATGAACACGTCTTCCGTGATGTATTTTTGGATTCTTTTCAGGCGGGCGCCCTTGAGTGCCTTATCGCCGGTATCCGCCATGGTAACGCTCCAGTCATCGTGATTGCTGGTGTTATGCAGAATTGTTGCCTTCTTATTACCCAGTTTGATTGTCAAGTCGCTGTTCAGGAATTCATAGTTCAGGAAATAGTCCTTAATGACCTCACCTTTGTATCCTAGACAGAGGACAAAGTCCGAACAGCCGTAATGGTTGTAGATTTTCATGATGTGCCAAAGGATGGGTTTGCTACCTATCTCTACCATCGGTTTGGGTTTGAACTCGGTCTCCTCTCTGAGCCTGGTACCCAGACCGCCGCAGAAAATTACTACCTTCGGATTCACTTATATGTCCTCCCTCATGCTGGAGTCAGCTACTCAAACCATTAATTACACCACTAATCACCTGCGACACGTCCTCGTCGGTCAGCCCGCAGTGCAGTGGAAGGGTCAGTATCTCCTGGTAGGCCTGTTCTGTCTGGGGCAGGTCCCTCTGGGGCTGACGGTAAAATGCGTGCAGGTGGTTCGGTATATAGTTAATCCCGGTCTCGATGTCACGCTCCTTGAGATAATCGACCAGATAGTCGCGCCGTCCGTCCTTTACCCGGATGACATAGATGTGGGGTGCGACGGAATCGTAATCGATATTAAGGCACTGAATCAGCGGGTGGCATCGAAACGATTCATTATAGCGGCGGCAAATCTCTTTTCTCCGGGCGATAAAGCGGTCGAGCTTGGCCAGTTGCGCCAGGCCGATGGCGGCGTTTATATTGCTCATGTGGTAGCGGTATCCCTGTGTCCTCACCTCGTAAAACGAGGCACGGTCTTTCCACAGGCCCGTCTGCGACGGGCGGTCCATGCCCAGCAGCCTCTTCTGCCGGACCAAATTGTCCAGTTTACCGTCACCGGTGACCACCGCTCCGCCTTCCCCGCATGTGATATTCTTGATGGAGTCGAAGCTGAAACAGGCGATGTCACCGAAGCTGCCAATCATTTTCCCGTGGTAGAGTGAGCCCAGTGCATGAGCGGCATCTTCGATTATCCTTATCTTGTCTTCGGCAGCAATATCCAGCAGCGCCTCCATATCGCAGGGATTGCTGGCGTAATGGACCGGCATAATAGCTCTGGTTCTGGGGGTGATACAGCGTTTGACGTCATCAATATCGGTCAGCAGGGTATCGGGATAGACGTCGCAGGGGACGGGGGTAGCGCCGGTGGCCGATACCGCCTGAAATGAGCCGACGAAGGTTAGCGAGGGGACAATGACCTCATCGCCCCTGCCTATTCCGGCGGCGTCCATTGCCAGGTGCAGTGCCGCCGTACCGTTGCTGGTGGCGATTACATATTTTGCCCCCAGGTATTTCTTAAGTGCCTCTTCGAATTCATCTACCTTGGTTGCCAGACCGAAGTAGCCATAGTCAAAGGCCTCTTTTACCTGTGCCAGTTCCTCTTCCCCGAGGCATGCTCTTGATACCTTAATCATCTCTGTCACCTGAAATTACTTGGTGGTCATAGCCAGGATATAGCGCCCGCAATCCGCATAAGTCTCGGCCAACTGCGTTTCGAGGTCGGACAACTCCGACTGCTGTTTTTCACTCAGTAAAGAGGGTCGTGCGATTGTCTCCAGCGGGTCGCCCTCGATACCTGAAAAGATACCGATACCCCGGCACATGGTGTTTCTGTAGCCGAGCCTGCTCAGCAGTTCGACTACTTCATTGGTGGTTTGCCAGGAAAATGTTACTGCTCCCCCGAATACCTTGCCTGTCTGTTGCGTGGCGGCTAACCTGGCCCCGGCAAAATTACGTTCCCTTATTGTGTGCAGCAGGTTGAAATACTTGGAGCGGAAGCTTATGAAGGCCAGGCCATCTGATTTCATGATTCGGTGAACGTGCTGCAGAGCTTTGTCGTATTGGGGTAGCATCAGTACGACTTCAGTAAAAACAACGCAGTCGTAACTCTCTGAAGGGGTCTTTTCCAGGAAATGTGGTGCGTCATCAACGAGAAATTCTGCGTTTGGCACTCCTTTTTCTTCGGAATATCTTCGGGCTGTCTCAATAGCTTCTTTCGTGAAATCCACGCCGATAACCCGGCCGTTCCGGTTCCATGCGGCCAGGGGTATCGTTAAACGCCCCTGACCACAACCCAGGTCGAGAATGTTAATCCCTCTATCCGGGAACTGCTCATCGAGTTTTGATAGAATCCAGTGCAGGTACTGGCCTGCGTAGTACGGTTCATCGGGAGAAGTGACCATATCATGTATGTTAGCTGTACGTTGGATATTCCTTTTGGCCAGGTCCTTCTCACCGTACCTGATGATGCCGCATAGGTGTATTAGACGGCTGATAACCTTTCCTACTAAAGGCCTGAGCAGTTTCTTCATTGATTTACATCAACCTCAATCATGCGGCACGAAAAAAGCGCCAGAATTTATAATTCTATCCTTTGTGCAAGTAACTCATTCAGCATCGTTTCTCCCCACATCGGGTATGTTCGTGGTTCACGGTAGTATGGATATGCCTTGGTATTTTGCTCCATGACACTGAGTGGCCCGATAAGCTCCAATAGCTGGGCTGGTAACCCTGAAAGCCTTTGATACAGAGCTAACCACCTCCCGATGTAATTTTCGAGATTACTTCTGGCTATTGTGCCCAGCAAGCTATCGCTTGTTTTCATGTTGGTGTAGCTCAGTATAATCGGGTTAAATATCAGGTTGGCCAGGTCAAAGAAGGGAAGCCCTTCGCTTTCAAAATGCTCGAAGTCTACTATGCTAACCCTGTCGCCGCTAAAGAGCAGGTTGCACAAATCGTAGTCTCCGTGTACAGCACAGACGGGTATCCGCAGTCCGTCGAGCTTTTCTATTGCCTGCACCAGGTCTCCGATGCGTGAGTCTACCTCTTCAGTCAAGCGTTCCTGTTCGTTTAATGTTTCTCTCTGTGATTCGATGACCGACAACAGGTGAGGGGTGGCTTCGACTTCGCTCACCTGCGTATATCGCTGGAACGTCGCCAGGAACCTGATTGCTGACTGAATAGAGCTGTCAAGTTTTCTTAGATTTTTGGTAGTGAAGCCGGTGTTCAGGTTAAATTTGGAAGGAGCGCCTTCGAGATACTGTGTGACCAGAATGCTGATATTATCGATGTTGCCAGAATATAAGAGTCGGGGGATACATGCACTAAGCTCGGTATCCATCAGCAGTCGGTTGACGGTCTTCAGGTTTTTAGCCTCGTTCTCCAGGATGTCGGCATACCTGTTGTTCCGACAGACCTTGCAGAAGCAAGCGGGTCTGGTATCATTGTTTTCGTAGATTAGAAAGTTGGCGGCGTGGTAACTACCGGCGCGCCCGCCAGACTTGACCACTTTAATGTCTGACGGTGCTGAGCCGTCCAGCAGGCCAGCTTTTCTCAGCACCTGGACTATTCTGGCCTCCTTTGGCTCGTCTCCACCGGGAGCCTTGGCCATGATGATGAAGCTTGGCGAGCTGTATTTGAGCAGTCCTGCCGGGAACATCTTGACGGCCAGCTTCTGGTACCAGCGCGCATTGTGGACTGGTATGGCCACCTCCTTCCAGTGTCTTATCAGGTCGGCGGGGATTATCATTGACGGCTGTATGTAGTGAGAGAAAGCGCCGTAGTACTCCATATCTGTGAACCCGCCGTCCCGCAACAACGAACGGTAGCCCCTTGAGGAATAGGTATAAGTCCGGTACTCGCAGTTCAGCTTCCATCTGGTGATGGTGTTGGCCAGAAATCTTGGCAGGAAGGACACGTACATGATGTTCATGTGTTCGTCAGGCACTCCTGCCAGATATGGGTAACCGATGCTATTCTCGATTGCCAGATATAGGTGGCCGCCCCGCTTTAGCACCCTCTGAATTTCACGCAACACCTCTACCTGCACCTGGCGCGGGTCCTTCGAATACACCGCCGAGTCCTGCCGTCTTTTGCCCCAGTGAATCTCCAGCACCACGTCTTGGTCAAAGGCAACCCACTCCAGGACACCGCTTAGAACAACCAGGTCAAAATAGCCATCGGGAAAGGGGAGCCGTTGTACCGGTGAGGCCACGATATGCACATTCCTGAAGCCCATCTGTTTGGCGCGTATCTTCAGGAAAGCCAGCGTTTCTATTGTTTTATCGACGGCAAAGACTTCGCCGCAATGTTGCGCGGCCGGTATGGCGAGACCGCCCCACATGCTTCCAGCATCCAGAACACGGGATTCACCATTGACAGGCCATAGATATTGAGCATCGGCGCGGTCGAACGGCTCTATATGCTCAACGTACTGTGGAATCAGCTCACGGGCGGCCTTGAGCCAGTCGCCGCTTTCTCTGGCTCTGTTATTCAGTTCTTGCATCGTTTCCCGGCGGACATTACACCAGTACTCGTCTTTCTGGCCAAAACTGGGGATGCCGTCCACTACCGGGTATTCTTTCCTGCAGGAGCGACAGGTAAGAGCCCTTTCATGCGAGGATAGCTCACCATGACAGAAGGGACATATCAGGTCAGCAAAACTCAAATCTTCGATTGTCTCCAGCTTCATAGCAGAACCCCATGCAACAATATCGTGACCACGCAACTCACCTCATATATCAGGCCCTTTTCATCTGCATAATTATTCCGCGCATCTCTCCCGCCAGTATTTTCATATCGCGGAACGATAAATAGTCCCGGTAAAACAACCCGATTACGAAGCCCCATACGACAACCTGGGCTGCTAATGATATCCCGGTGAAGGTCCAAACGTTAGAAATCGCTGAGTCGAGGTAGCTGTGGATGAAGTAGAATGGGACTGTTATTGCGAAAGGTACCAGGATTCTAGTGACAAACCTGACGAACTCATTAGTATCCGTGAAAATGTAACTCCTGATAAAACGATACAACAGGAGTGTCACCAGGCCTTGCGTGCAGATAGTTACCCAGGCAACGCCGACCACGCCGTACCCGAGGTTGATTACGAGAATATTGAAGGCTATATTTAATGCCAGGCCGATTGAGTAAAGCAGTAAGAAGACGCTCTGCTTATTTATTATGCTCGAGGTCAGGATAACTGCCGGAATTATAGAGGCGGAAGCAAGATACAGATTGTACGAGAGTACGTGAAATATGGGTATGCTGCTGGCATATTGGGTAGTTATCAGGCTGGCTATCAGATAAAAAACAACTTGTGAAACAGGGACAAGGATAGCGGTACCAAGGGTTATATAGATGGCTATTCGTTTCAGGTCTTTAAAGCCTTCGTAGATGCTCTCAGCCTTTCCCGCTTCCTTCCATAAGACCGGTTGAAGTACGTTGCCAAACTCGACGGGGATGTTGAACACCAGCATGATAAATCCCATAGCATATACGTAAAATCCCAGCTGGTCGAGGGGGAGTGTTGAGGCTATAATTGTTCTATCCGCCAGTCGAAATCCCCAGTATACCAGCGTCCCTGCCTGAAGGACGACGCCAAATTTCACCAGCCTGTGGGTTTCTTTCCAGTCCAGTCGGAAACGGAATTCGATTGGCCCTTTTCGCCAGTAATAAATACCCATAGCTATGGCCGCTCCTATCGGTGCAATTAACAATGCATAGACCTTCAGCCAGTGTATGCAGGCCAACGTTAGCAGCGGTATCGCGATGCCGGCGATGAGCCTCCCCTTGGCGGCTACATTGAAGTTCTGCCTCAGGAAGTTTACGCCCGCCCAGTAATTTACAAAACGGTTGGTGATAAAGCTGACTGCCACGATAATCAGGCCGAATTTCAGGAGTGGTTCTGAGTAAAAGAAGGAGACCCCGAGGAGGACAGCAAACGGCAATATTGAATACAGTATGTCTGAAGTAATGGAGATATTCTGTATTCTCAGCGCTTCTTTTTCCTCACCCTTTCCTAGGAGTACCGGCACTTCTCTGAAGCCAGCGCTGGTAAGCCCCAGACCCACAAAACCGGCATACATCAGCCACAACCCCAGGAAACCATACGTCCCGTATTCCTCCGGCGCCAGTATGGTCGCCACGTATATGGTTACCAGCATTGACATAAGTGCATAAACAATCTGCACCGAACTGAATTTCAGAGAGTTTTTAGCTATATTTATGATGCTTATTGCCATTTGACTATCAGAATCCTGCCCAAGGTTGTTTAAGTCATACAATTCGATTTGGTCACTTATCTGCTACAGCTTACCGGCAATTACTCTAATACATGTTCCTTCGCTTCCATATTGAAAATCATCTGATGATAGGAACTTAAATACATTCTGAGTAGAGAAGAGTTTCCCATATAATTTTTTGAGATACTCCTTCGGAGGTGATTCCGGAAACAGGTTTGAAGTAATTCTAGATATCCTGTTTAGCCTGCCGTCAGCAGGTTCTTGTTTCCCTCCATTGCGAGTGCTCTTAATATATTCTTCCCACCATTCGGAGTGTTTTTGGCTGCAGCAGCCCATGAATCTTAGATTGAGTCCGGATTTCTCCAGCGCAGTCCTGAGGCTCGTTTCGTTGAAGAAGGAAAGGTGGGGAGCGTCATTATACCGCATGTTTCGGCGAGTGATCAGGTCAGAGTTTGGCACCTCACATAAGAATATCCCGTCATCAGTAAGAAGAGTCTGAATGTACTGCAAAACAGGAATAATCTCATCACCGTTGTAGTGCTCTAGGAGATGCGACATCAGGATGAAATCAAACCTTTGCGAACCGAAAACCGGGCCTGAATACCGGTCAAAATATATAGGGTACAGTTGTACGCCAAGAGACTTCAGAGTTGGATGGGAGAATTGGTCGGGTTCAACCGCAAAAAGGCGCATCTTTGGCAGGAGTTTCCGGGCAATCCAAAATGATATGCCTCTTCCGCAACCGATATCTAATAGGGTATCGTTTTCTTTAAATTCCTTAAAGGATTTTGCCAGTAAGATTTGTGAAATAGGTCTCGGTTCGAGCGAAAAATCGCTGTAATTGCTTACTGTGTTTCTGACGTGGTAGGCAGAGTGGGTGTCTCTATAGACATCTGAGTAAAATTTATCCAGCCTTGTTTTATCAATAGATGGAAGTGCCCAGCCAAAACCGCATCTTTTGCAAACGTGTATTTTAAGGTCCGAAAAGATGTCCTGGGCCACCTCGTTAGTAGCGAACTCATAATTCATATATTCGATGGAAAAGCTTACATCCTTTTCAGATGAGCAAATCGGGCAAAAGGAATTCTCATTACCCATAAGAATTAGCATCCTCCATTATTTCTGGTGCCCAGTAACCCGTCTGTAATCAGCGTTTGTCATTTATCATTTTAAGAATAATGTCGGCAATGTTCTGTGTGGCCCTGCCATCAATCGGTCCGGCGCAGCGGCTGACGAATTCCCTCCGGCTTTCAGTTAATTTAGTTCGCTGCGAGTCGTTCGCTAAGACCTCTAGAATTACTGGAACAAGCTCCTCTTTTCTTTCTACCTTGAAAGCCGCCCCCTCCTGGGCATAGGGGACTACTTCGGGTCTGCCGGTGGGGTTGTAGATCACGACGTCTTTATTGAAAATCATGGCTTCCAGAGCACTGGATGAACTGTGGGTCAGTAAAATGTCCGCTGCTGGGAGTTGGTGAATCAGAGGGATGTCCGAATACAGGATATTGCCCTGTCGTGCATCTCGAACAACCTGCCTGATATCCTCGGGATGTCTATCGCCGGGATGGGGACGGACGATGAGATAAAGTTGAGGAAGAGCGGCTACCCCCTCGATTACGTCCTTCAGGTGTTGTATTATCTCGTCTCTAGTCTGCACTATGTAAGGGTGCCGGGTCTCCCGATTGCTGTGGTCCAGAGCGTATAAGATGACTTTCTTATCCGGCGGAATCCCCAGGTGGCGGCGTATGGAACCGTTGGAATGGTCGGCTACGCTCCGGTAATCATCAAAATCACTACAGGAAGCGACCTCCACCCTATCCAGGGGTGTTCCCCAGATGGTAAACCAATCCTTCGAGGCATCGCCCCAGGCCTCTATCTTGTCGGCGACTGGAGGTACCAGCACCTTCCCGAAAGCCTCCGAGGCTTCAGGAGTGAAATAATCAACGCCGTGATGGAGTACCAGGGTTTTCTTGCCCCGGTTTTGAAGTGTTCTCATCATGGTACGTACTACCGGGTCTGCATCTGAAGGTGAGACAAGGACGTCAAGTCCTGTTCTGGTAATCATCTCTTTGATGAGCTCCATGCCGCGGACAACCAGGGGCAGGTATATATCGAGAATATACTCCAGTTCCTTTCTGGCAACTGCCCAGAAATTAAAACCGTTGTAGCAGAATGTATTTTCCAGATAGCTCACCACCTTGGCCTGGTTTATAATGTCACGGAAAACGGCTCTTTTCGCCTCGATGAGACGGTTAATCTCTGTGGTGCTGAAGGATTCCAAATATAGCTGTGGTAGGAAGCTCATCATGCGTCGCTTTTCACCTGGTCCTGCTAGGCAGACTAGACCGTTGTCGGCATCTTTTTTTAAATAGTCGGCGATATTTACCGCGCAGCGTAGCTCCGTAAAGGCTATTTTGCGTTTTTTCCGGGAAAACCTTCTTGCGGGACGGTGGGCGGTCCACGAGCAAAAACAGAAATTCCGTAATCGCTGCAGGTCACGCCGAATCTCCCGTGGTAAATTGCCGGAGAAAAATGTCCCTTTATAATTTGCCAATGTCTTTGTGGCAAAATTCAGCACCCGTCGCCGGAGTGGTGCGGAAAGGGCGACCTTTCCCGTCAGGTATTTTCGGCTCAAGTGTATTGGGTGAGTCCACTCTAGAGAGACGCCCTTTTCGCGAGATAGAGAGCTGACGATGAAGCTGTCCTGTCGTCCCATACAGGTAATGCTGATTGTCTCTGCCTCGGACGCCGGTCTTTTCGTAATAACAACCTTGTCAGGCCTTTCCGTCTCAAAGATACCCTTGTATAGCTCAACATCCAGGAAGAACCCGGCAAAAGCCAACCTCAGATAGTATTCCATCGTCTCGCAGAGTGAAACCCCTTCGTGATTGAGGGCCTTTTCAAGCACTGGTTGTCTGTACCACTCTTTGGCTAGTCTGGTAGACTCGGTATAAGCCCGGTAATGCCTTTCTCTGGTGAGGTAGTCGATGGTGGTCTTGAAAGGTATACCTTGTTGCTGGCAGGCCCTCTGAGCACTGTATTCGGTGGCAATCACCACCGCCTGACAGTCCGGTCTCTGGTCATAGTCCCGGATTTTGTCCAGTTGAGACAGTACCTCCGTGTCTGCTGAACAGATAAATGCAATTTTCTTCGTTGCTGCCATCTATGCCTCTGAATACAGGTATAATGTGCCACCCATCTTAAGTGGCTTTCTTGCCTAGAAAAACGGTAATATCTCCAAGATTATGGCTATTAAGAAGCGCCTTGTATTCTTTATCTACCTTCTTAATCCATTTATTGAATATGGCTCTTGTTTCATCGGGCACCTGGGGAGACCTGACCAAAACGGGGGCAGACATACCGTCGCTGGCACTGCTTTGTGGTTCTCCGGTCAGTATCCAGTTTATCTGGTTGATGAAATTGTATTGCTGAAGTGTCTTTGTCTCCCCAATAAAACCGCTTTTCTCGACGACACCTCTCAGTGTTTCAGGCGAAAAATAGAAAAGGTGCGGCTCACGATAGTAGAAGTCGGCGTATTCCTTCACTTCGTAAACGGTGAGCAATGAATCATCTATGTTGTCAACCTCGATATAGATATACCCCCCGGGTCTAATATACTTACGTACCGCCCCAAGATAATTAATCGGGTCTTCGATGTGTTCGAGTACATCGAGCATAAATACTATGTCGAAGTATTCCAGGGGTACGTCCGTCTTTTCCAGGGGGCGGTTATAGACTTTTACCCCACATTTCTTTCTGGCAAACTCGACGTCATCTTTATTTAGCTCGATACCGACGCACTCCTGAACCAGATCTTTCAGAGCGTATAGAAAGTAGCCTGAAGAGCAGCCAATGTCCAGGGCTTTCATGTCAGGGTTAAGATAGGGTCTAATATCTTCTATGCGGGACTTCTGAAAAGGAAGATATATCTCAAAACGTTCGGCCGGCGAGACTTCCTGGTTGATTACCGGACTGTAAAGTTTTCTGTAGTCCTTTTCGTAGTATTCTCTGAGATTTCTTTCTTTATTCTCTAGGAAGACAAGCCCGCATTCTGCGCACTTGAGAACATTGCGTTTGATGCCGTGTCTTAGCTTGGTCTGGATTATCTTCAGGTTAGACCTGCCGCATAAATAGCAAGTGTTTTCCATGCTTTTAGATTCCTATAGAATACTCTTCAGCATTTTCTTGTTGTTCAAACACCTTAATCAGTTCAACCTTCCATGTTTTGGAAAATATAAATCTGCTGCTTACTGTGTCTCCTTCTCCGCCCAGCTCAGCAGCATTACCTCTTTAGAGAATTTTATTAATTTGATATCTGACTTTGGGAAACAGGACAGCACTCTGGAAAAGATGCTTAACCACGGATATTTCCATAGAAGCGGCAGTTGTCTGAATTTCTTCACCTCCACCTTGGTAAAGCCAAATATATGATGAATATCGCGTAGTGATTCTTTGGTGAAGGGTGTCTTATGTGTATAGTCTTCGTAGAAAGTCCTGTAGACTGATTCCCAATCTGGCGTCATCGTAATCAAACGCCCTCCGGGTCTAAGAACGCGGTATACCTCTGTCATAAGGTTTTCAGGATTGTTCAAATGCTCAATCAATGATTTACTAAACACGATGTCGAAGCTGCTGTCTTCGTAAGGTAGCCTTTCTTGATCAATATCTATAACGTCAACCTCTATATCTATTGATAGCTCCCTGGCTTCTTTTGACAAATCAATTCCTCTAACCTGATACCCCAGCTTCTGAAATTCACGTAGGTGCTCCCCCCGCCCACACCCTATATCCAGTACTGTCTTATAACCACCACTAAAATAGTTATCGGCAATGTATTTACATAGTTTACCTGGATAAGAGGTATAGGGCCTTTGCTTTTCAGAATAGACTACGCGTAAATATCCCACTCTATATTCTCCTTGGTACTCGTCAGCATTTCCTGTTGGTCAAAGCACCTCAACCAGTTCAATACGTGCTCCGTCAGGGTCGGCACAGAAGGTGACCTTGGCGTAGCCATCGGGTGAAATATAAGGGGAACAATTAAAACTAACCCCGCTTTTTAACAGTCGTGCGTATTCCTTTTCAATGTTATCCACGGCAAAAGCGACGTGGGAGCAGCCGATGTCACAGAGCTGCTGGTTATCAGGCGCTTCGCTCGGGTGGGAGAGATATTGGAGGAGTTCAATCATGGAGCCGTCATCGGTGGTCAGCTTGACCATGCGCACTCGCACGCCGGTCAACCCTGATATGCTATCGATATAGTCACCTTCCTCGCTGAAGTCCTTAACCACCTTCAGGCCCAGGAGGTCGCGATAAAACGTTAACGCCTTCACCATATCAGTGACCACGATTCCGGTGTGACGTATTCCGGTGAGCACTTTCTTTTTCCTTTCAGTCCAGGCATTCATCAATAGCTTCCTGCAAAACGGCCACACCCTCGATGACAGCCTCCTCGGGAATGCTTAGTGGCGGCCCAATCTTAAGCGTGCCGCGACCGGTACGGACCATCAGCAGACCTTTCTGCATGGCCTTCTCCAGGACTCTGTCCGCAAGCTCTATATCCAACTCATCTGTCACCGGGTTCGCCAAGTGTACTGCGTAAAGAAGCCCTCTACCCAGTATGCAGTGTATTCGGTCTGGGTAACGCTGTTTAATATTCATCAGATGCGATTCTAGAATGCCTCCGGTTCTATTGGCTGCGGCTACCAGATTTTCCTTTTCGATTGCTTCGAGGTTGGCCAGGGCAGCCGCACAGCAGAGGGGATTTCCGCTGTGAGTGCTGCTCAGGTCAGGAGGGATGTCCAGTATTTCTGACCGGCCAAGCACTGCCGAAAGTGGCAGGCTTGAGGAAATGCCCTTACCACAGCAGACAAGGTCGGCCTCCACGCCATAGTGCTCGAAGCAGAATGGTTTGCCCGTCCGACCAAACCCCGCCTGGACCTCGTCAAATGTGACCAGAGCAAAGTGCGCATCAGCCCAGGCACGAAGCGCCCTGATATAGTCGTCCGGATAGAATATGGCGCCCCAGGCAAGATACGATTCAACCATGAACCCGGCTATCCGGTTGAGTTCGAGGCCTTGATTACGGAGTTGCTCCAGGCCTCTCTGAAAGCACCACTCCCCGCACTCTTTATAGCGTTCTCTACCCCAGGGACACCTCTGGCAAAAAGGAGCAGTAAGCTGGTATATATCGGGGTCGAGATGGACAATCCACTCTTTGGCGGTTGGGTTTCCGCTCATTGTCTGCGCCCCGATGGTTCGTCCGTGAAACGAACCGTCGAAGGAGACGATGACAGTCTTGTCGGGGTCGAGCCGCCGTCCATACATACGGGTCAACTTCAACGCGCATTCGGTGGCTTCACTCCCTGTCGAGAGAAGAAAGGCTTTTTCCAGTGGTGGAGGGCTGCTTTCAACCAGCTTCCGGGCCAACCGGGCGCGAATCTCCGATGCGAAAGTGTAGTTATGGAGGAGCCGGTGGTTTATCTGTTCCGCCAGGGCGTGGCGAATCAGATGGTGCGCGTGCCCGGCATTGGCGACGAAAATGCCCGAGGTGAAATCTATCCAGCAGTTACCGTAGGCGTCAAACACCTGATGTCCCTCGGCCCGGTCCCATACCACGGGCAGCTCGTGGTGCAGTGACTCCGGTTCGTAGCGTTCCAGTTCTTTCAGAGTCGGTATTGAACCCGGGGCTGGAAGTGGGGTTACGATTCGCCGGTGGCGCGTTTCCACCCGCGGTACACCCACTGGCTCAAGACTGAACGTATATTTTGTCATTTTCAATATCTCTCGCCGGAAAATTGCATTTTAGATATTCATATACCGGGTTCTTCTGTTTGCTCAGGGTATATTCGATGAAATCGAAGTCTTCAGGGCGGTCCAGTTCCCCGACATCCGGTGTAATAAAGGAGAGTATTCTCGGGCCGTGTAAAGTCCCCAGATTCGTTACGGTCTGGCTCTTTACAATGTCCACGTACCCATTGGGATGATAGACCGGCGGGAAGGCCTGCCGGGGCAGATTATAGTATTCGGGTCTCGGGTCGTCGGGAAACAGCCCCACGTAATAGTCGTTTTCGATACCAAAGAGTTTGTAGGGGGACTCTGCGGTCTCACAGGCAGAGCGGAGGGATGTTGCCTCCTCGTTCCGCATTATCTTGTCAATCGCCTCATCAATGAGGGCTGGGTCTCGTAACGGTGTCGGTGGTGAGAGGATAACGAGGTATTCCGGTTGGGCCCCTTCGTGAGTCTGGAACCAGCCGAGAGCGTGCTTGACATATTCTATGTCGAGTGAGCTATCTCGTGAGATTTCGGTGGGGCGGAGGAAAGGGACTTCTGCCCCATAGGTAAGGGCTATTTCGGCAAATTCCTGAGAATCGGTCGAGACTATCGTCCTTTCGATTCTCGAGGACAGTCTTGAAGCGATTATTGAGTAGGCAATCAGCGGATAGCCCGCTAAGGGTTTGATATTCTTCGCGGGGACCCCTCTACTGCCACTCCTTGCCGGTATCAGGCTAATAATCATTGCTCAGCCCTCCAAGAACCTTGAAGACCCGGTAGCTCATCTGGTTTAATATAGTCCGTCCTCGCTACCAACCTGTAGGCACCCCCCAGAACTCACAAGACTGGCACAGGCGCACTTTATTTCTCTGCCCCTGGATGTGGTGTTGCAAGTATGATTTCCTTAATTCGCCATTCCAGATATCTTCCAGAGGTGTGGTGTTGGCATCACCGATAATTCCATATTTGTGGGGGTCAAATCTGACGCACATGGCAACGCTGCCGTCTCTCTTGATAACCATGTGGCTCAGAAGGTCAAGGCATATTCCCAGTTCAGGTACCGTGGGGGATTTCTTGTAGGCAAAGCTACCCATCGGTGAGTGTAATATTCTGGTAGCAATGATGCATCCCAACTCCTTGTACCTGACCAGGTCCACGTCGCCGAGGCACCTGATGATTACGTTCGGCCTGCGGTTACGTTTATATGCCAGGAACTCCTTTAGCAGGCTGTATTGCTCGTCGGCTTCGGGGTCAGCCTCGAAGGTGGATATGGTTATCGTGTCCAGATTGTCTATAATCTCATCGGCTTTTGCTATTAGCAATTTACCGTTCGTGTCCACGCACTTAATCTGCCGGTCGAATAACTTCACGGCTTCGCCAAATCGGGGGTAGAGCAAAGGTTCTCCATTATCGTGAAATTGAACGACCATATCCGGGGGTAACTGCCTGGCTATTGATTCCACCAAACCCCAGTCCATATCGCCCCAATTGGCTAGTTCAGGGTAGTCCCTCTCTATTTTGCGTCGGCCGCACATCCAGCAGTTCTTGTTGCACCGACTGGTCAATTCTATATTGACCACTCCCAGGCCATTGAACCCCATTTGTTTCTCCAGTTTTCTATCGGTATCAGGGCAGTAGACTGTCATTTTATTCAGGCTGTTGCGTACTCTCTGAAGTATCTTAATTTGGCGGCATTAGCCTCTTCTTCCGCGGTGACTCTCTTGATACCATCGCCGAGTAGCTTCGGGAGACTCTTGGCGTTATCTACCAGCAGACTGAGTCCTCTGGCTTCGAGGGAGGCCGCCTGGTCACTACCGTACATTGCCCTGTCGAGCGTTATGTGCCGCTCGATAGCTACTGCGCCCAGCGCGGCGGCTACAATAGATGGCATGGGGCTTACCTCATGCCCGCTGTAACCGACATCACATTTGTAGCGCTCTCTCAGGGCCTGGATGCATAACAGGTTGAGGTCCTCCTCCCTGGCGGGATACGTCCCCTGACAGTGCATCAGGGTAAAGGGGCACTCATGCTCCCTGAAGATATCTACCGCTTTATCAACGTCGTCGTAGGTGCTCATGCCGGTTGATATGAATGTATGCTTGCGCTCCTCGGCAACAACGTTCAGCAGGGGGATATTCGTCAGCATTGGTGAGGCTATCTTGTTGTATTTGCAGTTGTACTGTCTGATAAACATCTGGCTTTCTACATCCCATGATGAGGCAAACCAGTCGATTCCACGCTGTCGGCAATGTTCGTCAATGATATCGTATTCCTCTTTGCCGAATTCTAAAGCCTCTTTCTGCGCCCTCTGGGTTGTTCCCCACGGGCTCTCCCTCGGGGAGTCCAGTAGCTCTTCTGAATAAACAATGTCTACCGTCCTTTTCTGAAACTTGACGGCATCACACCCGCAGTCCTTGGCCATGTCAATAAGCTTTCTAGCTATATTGACCACCCCGTTGTGATTGATGCCTATCTCCGCGATGATAAAAGGAATATTGTTTTTGTCCACTACGTCCACACCCCTTTCCCGGATTTTAGTATTGTTCCGACGGCACGCTGCACTTGCCGAATAGTTCTTTCTCCACCAGATAGCAGATAATGTGGCCCATCATGATGTGCGATTCCTGGATTCGAGGCACCTCGGTTGAGGGGACAGCCAGTAGATAGTCGACATTTTCTGCCAGTTTCCCGCCTGTAGCTCCGGTAAAAGCTACGGTTATCCCGCCCTGTCGTCTGGCTTCTTCAATACCTCGAATTACATTTTGCGAGTCGCCACTGGTGCTGATGCCGATGACGACATCACCGGGCTTGACCGATGCCTCGACCTGACGGGCAAAGACCTCGCTGAAATCATAATCATTGGCAATCGCCGTTAATTCGGACGTATTGGTGGTCAGGGCCAGCGATTCCAGAGCCTTTCTTCTGAGATAAAACTTACTGACCAGCTCACAGGACAGGTGTTGGGCATCAGCGGCACTCCCTCCGTTGCCGAACCAGAGAACCTTGTTGCCCTTTCGGTAAACACGAATTATCTCCTCCGCAATTTGCGCCATGGTTTTCGGGCAGGTTTCTATTAACTGCTTCTTTACAGAGATACAGTCTTCAATATGTTGCAGTATGTCCTCTTCCATCGAGGTCTGGTTTATTACCCGTTTCATGCCATCTGGGCTCATGGTGATTATGATATATGGACAGGAGACATATATTACTTATTAAATTATATCGTACTCCTACTTTAAAAGGAAGTCAACTGTCCAAATAGTTGCTCATTACGTGCTTTTTATGCTATAGTAAAAAACTGAAAATCAACCCGGGTGATTAGCAGGGTTAGTAGATGGGCGGACAAAGAGTAGTGGTTACCGGTGGGGCCGGTTTTATTGGCTCACATGTGGCTGAGGCACTGGCGCAGCGTGGATACCGGGTCGTCGTCCTGGATGACCTCTCTACCGGGAGAAAGGGAAACATTGAACAATTTCTCAGTAATGGCGATGTAGAATTTGTCCAGGGCAGTATTACCGACATCTCTTTATTGCAGCACGCTTTCAAAGGTGCCCGGTGCGTTTTCCACCTTGCGGCTCTTCCCAGCGTTCCCCGAAGCATCGAAAATCCTGCGGCCTCTCACGAGGTAAATGCCACCGGCACGCTGAATGTGCTGCTCGCTGCCAGGGATAACGCTGTCCGGAGGGTAATCTATTCCTCATCATCGTCGGTATATGGTGATACTCCCACCTTGCCCAAAAGGGAAGACATGCCGCTCAATCCCCGGTCGCCTTACGCGGTAAGTAAGATGACGGGTGAATACTACTGCTCGGTCTTTCAGCAGGTCTATGCTCTGCCCATAGTTTGCCTTAGGTATTTCAATGTTTACGGCCCGCGACAGGACCCTGCCTCTCAGTATGCCGCAGTAATCCCCAGGTTTATCAACTGGATTTCTCAGGGAAATCAGCCGGTAATTCTGGGAGATGGTGAGCAGACCCGCGACTTCACCTTTGTGCGGGATGTTGTGGCGGCCAATATTCTGGCTATGGAGAAAGATCTGAACGGCGTCTTCAATATCGGGGGTGGTAGAAGTATTGCGATAAACAAACTGGCCAGACTTGTTATCAGGCTGATGGGTAATAATGTGGAGCCAGTTTATGAAGCAGCGCGTCCGGGTGATGTCATGCACAGCCTGGCGGACATCTCACGGGCAGAGGCCTGCGGCTATCGGCCAGCCTATAGCCTGGAAGAAGGACTGAGAGAGACCATAAGGAGCTTCAATGGGACACGACCTGGATAACAAGTTTGTCTGCGTGGTGGGGCTGGGATATGTGGGCCTACCGCTGGCTGAGGCGTTTGCCGCGAAATTGAGGGTAATCGGTTTTGATGTTGATAGCGATAGGGTGAGGAAGCTAAAGGAGAGCAACGGCAACGGTAACCTCACCCTGACTGATGACCCAAAGGAGATAGGCCGGGCTGACTTTGTTATTATCTGCGTGCCTACGCCGCTGACCCGGTCCAGAGAGCCCGACCTTTCCTATGTAATAAGTGCTGCCAGAACGGTGAGTCAGAACATGAAGCGGGGCAGCGTAATTATTGTCGAGTCCACCTATTACCCGGGTGTCACCGAGGAGGTGGTAAAGCCGATTCTGGAGGAGTCGGGTTTCCGATGTGGTGATGGCTTTAAGATTGCTTATTCCCCTGAGAGGGTCAATCCCGGCGACAGTGAGCATGAGATTGGCAAAATCAGCAAGGTAGTGAGCGGGATGGATGTCGAGACCGCAGAAATGGTGGCGCAACTCTACAGCAGGATTACCGATGTTTACATTGCCAGGGATATCAGGACGGCCGAGGCGGCCAAGGTAATTGAGAATATTCAGCGTGACCTGAATATCGCCCTGATGAATGAGCTGTCGCTTATCTTTGAGCGGATGGGCCTTAGCACCGAAGACGTGCTTGATGCGGCCGCCACCAAATGGAACTTCGTCCGTTACGCTCCGGGCCTTGTTGGTGGGCACTGCATTCCGGTTGATCCTTACTACCTGGTTCACAAGGCCAGGGCACTGGGGTATTATCCGCAGGTCGTGCTGGCGGGCAGGGCGATAAACGACTACATGGCGAAGCACGTCGCCGAGATGATGATAAAAGCACTGAACGAAATGGGCAGGGTAATTAAAGGCTCTAAAGTGCTGGTAATGGGCTTGACCTATAAGGAGAATGTCCCCGATATCAGGGAAACGCCGGCAAAGGCGGTGATAGGAGAATTGAAGGGGTATGGTGTTGATGTATATGGCTACGACCCCCTTCTGGATGGCGTTGAGATTGAATTCGGCATCAAAGCGGTTACGGACCTTAATGGGAAGACCAGATACGATGGCATTATCCTCACCGTGGCCCATCAGGCGTTTGAGGGGATAACCCTGGGCAAGCTGGCGGCTATCACGAATAGCCATCCGGTGCTGATAGATGTGCGTGGTTATTATGATGGTAAGGAGGCGGTAGCCAACGGGTTCTATTACCGCACTTTATAGCGGGTCTATATACAGATGAAGGCTTTATTCCATAAGCACCAGTCCGGCTATATCCTTTCCGTTGTTCTCTTGGGAGCGGTACTGGGGGTTACGGGTGTGTTGGGCTACTCGCTGACTACCTTCTACGGAGGGGAGTCGTTTACCGAGTTTTATATCCTGGGAGTTAGTGGCAATACTGAAGAATACCCGACAGAGATCAGGGTTGGTGAGGAGGCGCAGGTAATTGTCGGAATCATAAACCACGAAGGGGAACAGCAGAGCTATCAGGCGGAGGTCAGGATAAACGGCGTATTCAAGAACAGCGTTGGCCCTATTGCGCTGGCAAACGAAAAGGGTTGGGAAGGTATGCTTGGTTTCATATCGGATAGCGTGGGAAATAACCAGAAAGTGGAATTCTTGCTGTTTAAGGGAGAGGAGACCGAATCCTGTCTGGAGCCACTCCGCCTGTGGGTTAATGTGAGGGAATAGGGTACCGAGCTTCGAGGTCTGTCGAATTGGAAAAGGGTGAAATCAGGGAAGTGATTTACGCTTCTATGAGGACGATAAACGAGCAAAAAGACAGAGGCGACCGTCTGGAATTGAAGGAAGATACATGCCTGTTCGGGAGAGAGTCGAAGCTTGACTCTCTTGGTCTGGTGAATCTCATTGTCGATATCGAGCAAAGACTTACCGACGGGTTCGGCGTTGAAATATCACTGACCGACGAAAGAGCAATGTCGCCGGAGAATAGTCCATTTATGAACGTTAAATCGCTGACCGATTACATTTCCTCGCTTGTGTAGAGGAGGCCGATGGCCCCTAAAGATTTCAAGTGCCTGCTCGTAGCCGATTTTACTATTGATGGTTTTGCAGGCTATTTGAAAAACGATGAAGACTTCCCCACGGTTGAAAGCATTGTGGCTCCGTTCGACCAGGTGGTTCAGGTGCTGATGGACGGTGACCTGGAGTGCTGGAAGAGTAAGCCTGATTTTGCCGTGGTCTGGACTCGCCCCGAGAGTATTATCAGGTCTTTTAATCAGGTACTCGATTATGAGGCCGTGCCGATGGCGCAGATTCTTAAGGAAGTGGATGAGTACGCTTCACTCCTGGCGATGATGAGCGGTAGAGTGAAATCAGTGCTTGTGCCGACATGGGTTTCTCCACCGTACCACAGGGGCCTGGGGATGCTCGACCTGAAGACAGGCATCGGGGTAGCCAGTACCCTGATGCGGATGAACCTGAGGCTTGCGGAGAATTTCGATGAATCGTCTAACATATATTTGCTGGATACTCAGAGGTGGGTAAGTGTCGCCGGAAAGCACGCCTTTAACCCGAAGCTATGGTACATGGGTAAGGTTGCCTTTGGTAGCGACGTTTTCAAAGAAGGCGTCAGGGATGTGAAGTCGGCTCTGAGCGGTATAGTTGGCGGTTCCAAAAAACTGATAATCCTCGACCTCGATGATACCCTCTGGGGTGGGGTTGTCGGCGACGTCGGCTGGGAAGGTATCAGGTTGGGTGGACATGATCATCTCGGTGAGGCATACGTTGATTTCCAGCGTGCCCTGAAATCACTGACAAAACGCGGCATCCTGCTGGGGATAGTTAGCAAGAACGAGGAGGCGGTAGCAATCGAGGCGATAACCAGTCACCCGGAGATGGTCCTCCGGCTGGATGACTTTGCTGGCTGGAGGATTAACTGGCAGGACAAGGCCCTGAATATCGTTGACCTGGTCTCGGAATTAAACCTCGGCCTGCAGTCGGTAGTATTTATTGATGACAACCCGGTGGAAAGGGCACGGGTCAGAGAGGCGTTGAGCGAAGTTTTCGTGCCGGAGTGGCCCGAAGACAAGATGCTTTACCGGAGTACGCTGCTTGGCCTGCGTGTATTTGATACTCCTTCTATCAGTGAGGAGGATGCCGGGAGAACGAAGATGTATGTACTGGAGCGGCAGCGTAGCGACCTGAAGAAGACGGTTGGCTCCCTGGATGAGTGGCTAAGGAGCCTGGACACAAAAATACAGGTGGAGGAGTTGAATAAGGCCAATCTGCAGCGGGCTGCCCAGTTATTGAACAAGACCAACCAGATGAATCTCACGACAAGAAGAATGACCGAGTTGGAAATGGCAGACTGGGCCCGGCAGGACAATCATAAACTATGGACTTTTCGGGTATCGGACAATTTCGGGGATTCGGGACTGACCGGCATAATTAGTCTGGAATTCGAAGGTAAGGTTGGGAGGATTGTGGACTTTGTGCTGAGCTGCCGGGTCATGGGGCGTAAAGTCGAGGAGACGATGCTCTATACGGCAATCAAAGGTGCAAAATCTCAGCACCTGGATAGGATATACGCAAATTATATCCCGACCTTCAGGAATAAGCCGTGCCTGGATTTCTGGAAGACATCAGGATTTTCTTATAACGGCACAGATAGCTGTTTTTCCTGGGAGCTATGTGATGAGTACGCCTTGCCCGACTGTATAAAAATCGAGGGTGAGAAGGAAGCGTGACCTGTGGCTGCTGAGCGCTCACGGAGAATCAAGCGGTTACACTTCTTCGGGGAAAAGGCGCGCTTTCATCATATCGGCCTTGCTGTGAAGTCTATCAGAGATGTGAGCCCGTCGAGTGAAGTAATCGTGGATTCCGTTCAAAAGGTCTCTCTTGCCTTTGTCTCGGTCGGCGGGATTAAAATCGAGTTTCTTGAGCCGTCGGGTGAGGACTCCCCGGTGTTCGAGAGCCTGAAGAAAAACGTGAAGCTCCTTCACATCTGTTACTCGGTCCCCGATATCGAAAAAGCCATACAAGAATGCCGGAAACATGGTTTCCATTGCATTGCCCGACCGGTACCGGCTGTGGCGTTCAACAACCGTAAAATCGCCTGGGTTTATAGTCCGGTATACGGGCTGATTGAGCTACTGGAGAGTCCTGGAAAGCCATAACAGTTGAGATGAGCGCCTATAAACAGAGTGGTACCCGTGAAACTAAGCTTTCAGATGAAGTGATACTCCGTCCGTTCTGCGATGACGACCTGGGCGGTGTGATTGACCTGATAACAGGCACGCTTAATTCAATATACTCTGCCGACGAGCTAAGAAAAATATGGAACTGGAAGTTCAATGAGAACCCGTTTTCTTCAGGGCAGGCCCCGCATGCCATCGTCCTGGAGCATGATGGGAGGATTGTTGGCAATACCGGGCAGGTGGCCATACCCGTAAAGCTGGGAGAAAAGTTCGTCACCGGCTATGCCAACAGTGATTTTGCTGTAGCAGAGGGATACCGCACGTATGGCCTGAGACTGGCGAGCACGTTCTGGCGGAATGCGGGAGTGCCTTTTCTAATAGCCACCAGTGCCAACGAAACAGCCTGTGCCGTGGACAGGGCTTTTGGCGCCAGAGAACTGATATCGTCCAGGACACGCTGGTTCAAGGTAAGGCATCCCTTCCGGGTGCTGGGGGCGCTCAACATGCGGAAAAACGGGGCGGTTGGTGAGTCCTTCGCCGATAATTTATGGATGCTGCCTGTTTCCGGTCTGAAGTCTCTGGTTAGCACACCGCTTGGTCTTAAAAAGGTCTCCGGGGGTGGGCTGGAGGTAAGAGAAGTAAGTGAATTCGGTGATGAGTTTGATGAGCTATGGGAAGAGGTCTCCCCCTATTATCCTGTTGCTGTGGCACGCAACAGCCAATACCTGAACTGGCGCTACGCTCAGTATCCCCTGGGAAAGACACGCGTATTCGCCGCTTACCGTGGGAGTAGGTTGCAGGGGTTCACGGTTGTTCAGGTATCATGGAGACTGGTCGATATCGCGATAAAGCAGGCCTGCATAACCGAACTGTTCACCAGACCCGGCGACGGAGCAGCTCAGCAACAGCTACTTAAAGCTGCGTTAGTCTGTGCGAAGACGGAAGACGTGGACATTGTTCAGGCCCTGGGCTTCACTTCTGGGGTGTGCAAGCTGCTCGAGGAGAACTTTTTTCTGAAAACAAGGACGAGGTGGAGTCCCTATCTATACAAAAACAACATCGACGCTAGCCACAGCGTATCTGAAGAGGGCTGGTTTATCTCGCTGGGCGATGGTGATGCCGTATTCTAGTCCGATGCTGGCGGGATTATAGACGGTGCAGTTACTCGTCACGTGCTATTTCCGTGTCCGAATGTAATCCGGCTGCCGAATCGAGCAGACTTTGCGTATGTGGACTAGAAGGGCTCGTTATGATTTGGCTGGTTGAGCCCTGCTCCGCAATCCTGCCTTCGTGCATTACCGCGATACGGTCGCTAATCTTGCGGGCGACCGCAATATCGTGGGTGATGAAAAGCATGCTCAGCCCACGGTTCTCCTGCAGGTTCATCAGCAGCTTGAGAACTTTTGCCTGAATACTGGAGTCGAGAAATGCCGTCGGCTCGTCGGCGATAAGGACCTGGGGATTGAGCACCAGTGCCCGGGCGATATTGACTCGCTGAAGTTCACCGCCGCTAAGATGGTGCGGGTACTCGTCGAGGAACTCCTCGGTGGTCGGTAGCTCGACCTCTTCGATAACCTTTCTGGCAGCCTTGTCCTGTTCCGCTCTGGTACCGATGCCCTGGACCTCCAGCGGCTCCCGGACTGCTTCCAGCACTGTCAGTCGGTGACTCAATGCCTCGCCGGGATTCTGAAAAACGAGCTGGACGGTACGGTGAAAATCCTTGCTTGGCTGTCCGGCCTTCCTATGCTCAATAAAGATTTCGCCCGCATCTGGTTCGAGAATCCCGCTGAGCATCCGGGCGAGCGTTGTTTTCCCCGAACCGCTCTGACCCACCAGCGCCAGTGTCTCGCCGTGCTCCAGTACAAGACTTACGCCATCGACGGCTTTAAGCGTCTTGAATGACTTGCTGATGTCGGTCACCGACAGGGCGGGGATGATGCCCCCGCGATGACAGGCGACCAGTCGCCCTTCATGGTTCTCCAGGGCGGGTATTTGTTCGCGGCAGATTGGAATGGCCTGCGTGCAGCGAGGGTGGAACGGGCAACCGATAACCCGTCGGTCCATTCTGCCCTTTATTCCCTGCAGGTCTTTTACGGTGGTCATGTTGGGATACGAGCGGAGCAAAGCCCGGGTGTAGGGGTGGCGGGGCTGCGAGAGCATCAGGTTGGTAGGTCCCAGTTCAACGATGCGCCCACCGTAGAGGGTTGCCGTCCTAGAGGCAAGCTTGGCGGCGGTAGAGAGATTATGGGTTACCAGCAATGTCATGCGACCAGCAATCGCCCGTCGCAGGAACGCTATCATTTCCACCTGGGATTTAGCATCCAGCGAGGAGATGGGCTCATCGAGGATGAGCAGTTCGGGCTCATTGACCAGGGCCATGGCAATCAGCACGCGCTGTTGCTCGCCACCACTCAGCTCATGCGGGTAGTGCGAGAGTTTCTCCGGCTCAATGCCCACTTTTTCCAGTAAGCCGGCTGCCTTTTCTCTGGCTGGTGCTTTTTCTTGTTTTCCATGAGCAATCAGCGGCTCAGCTACTTGGTCCAGAATCCGGTGGGTGGGATTTAACCGGTTCTGCGAGCTCTGGAATGCCATCGCCACATGACTCCATCGGAGATTGCGCATCTCTTCCTCAGAGAGGGTCAGGATATTGGTATCACCGAGGTTGATTTGGCCAGCAGTATTTCCATTAAGGAGCCCCATGATGCTGAGCCCCAGCGTCGTTTTGCCGGCGCCCGATTCGCCGATGACAGCGAGACATTCATCGTCGGCCACTTCAAGGTTGATTCCCCGAAGAATCGACTCTCCGTCAAAGCTGACCTTTAAGTCCTCAATTTTGAGCACTGACTTCACCCCTGAGTCTCGGGTCCAACGCCGGTTCCAGCGCCGAGCCTATCAACGTAATGGCGACGATGGTTATCGAAAGGGCTACCCCGGCCGGTACAAGCCACCAGCGCCATGCATCGAGGAATATCCATTGGCGGGCATCGTTAATCATGCTCCCCCAGCTCACCACGTTGGGATTGCCAATGCCCAGAAAGGCCATACCGGCCTGGAGGAACACCGCACGCCGCACACAAAAAACGAAATCCGCCACCAGCAGGGGACCCATATCCGGTATGATATGACGGCGTATTATGTACCACGTGTTAGCCCCGAATCCCCGGGCGGCAGCAACATGGGGTTTCTCTTTCAGCGCCAGTGCCTGGGCTCTTAGAGTTCGTGCTCCGCCCTGCCAGCTCAGCAGTGAGAGGATGATGATTAACCCGCCGGTGGTGGGCAGCAAATTGCGTGCCAGGACAATCAGTGCGAGCACGGGCCCGATTATGAGAAGTCCTACCCATCCCAGGCTGCGTACCATATAAAACGCTATCCCGACTACAATAATGCCGATAAGGACTTCGATGGCAATGATGGCCCCACTGCCCAGGTTTGGGTCGACATATATGGAGAGCAGGATGAGGAGGAGTATCATCGGGATAATGATGAAGGCATCGACCAGCCGCATAACTATCCGGTCATAGACACCACCAATCAGGGCGGTCGAAGCACCGATTAAAGCCGCCAGCACGGTCGAAAGGGCTGCCACCAGCAGTCCCACCACGAGCGAGGTACGTGCCCCGTAAACGAGCTGGCTCCAGATATCCTGTCCGACATGGTTGGTTCCCAGCAGGTGTTCCCAGGACGGCGATTCAAAGGATTGGGCCGTTTGTGCCAACGGGTCATAAGGGGTAAGCAGGTCTGCGAAGATGGCCATCAGGACAACGACCAGGAGCAACGTCAGCCCGAGCCTGCCACCTTTGCTCTTAACCACTTCTTGTTTGGGGTCAATGTGCATAGCTCACCCTCGGGTCGACTCTGGCATAAAGCAGGTCGACGATAAAATTGGCTCCGAGCACGCAGAATGCCGATACCAGCAACAGTCCCTGGAGCACCGGGTAATCACGGAAGGTCAGGGCATCGTATGCCAGAAGCCCGATACCGGGATAGGAAAAAACGACCTCGATGAACAGTACGCCGGTGACCATAAGCCCCATCCAGATACCGGTTTGTGTCATTACCGGGAGCATCGAGTTCCTGCCGGCGTGCCTGTATTTTACCGTTCGTGGTTTAAGGCCCTTGGCGCGGGCCAGCAGAATATAGGGTTCTTTGAGAACGCCTATCATGGTGTTTCGGGTTAAGAGGTATCCTCCGGTGATGCGTGCCAGTACCAGTGTGGTGAGGGGCAGGATGAGGTGCTCACCAATATCGATAAGGCGGGCGAATCCAGAAAGGCCGGAATAGACGTCCTCGGCCCCGAAGAGGGGCAGGACTTTCAGGTTTACGGCAAACAGGAGAAGGAGCAATATCCCCAGGAAGAAATCAGGAAAGCCACTGAGGGTCACCATTCCGGAGAGTACTCCGCTATCGAACCGCCCGCCCCGGCGCCATCCAGACTCAATGCCCAGCATAATACCGATTGCCGTGGAGAGAAGCAGTGCCAGACCAGCGAGCAGTAACGTCCAGGGCAGGCGGCCAAAGATTACCTCGGTGACCGGGGCATTATAGGAGTAGGAATAACCCAGGTCGCCCCGGAAGAGTGCCAACCAGTACGAGGCAAACTGTTCGGCCAGCGACTGGTCAAGGGCAAAGCGCTCCGTCAGGTCTGCCTTGAGTTGCGGACTCATCTGTACCAGCGCCTCGTCGCCGTAGATGGCCATCAGCGGGTCACCGGGCATCATCCGGGGAAGAAAAAAGTTAAGCGTCAGGATGATGAGCAGCGCAATTAGATAGGTGAGCAAGTTCCCTTTAGTTAACATAAGTCAAATGTCGTTGTGGGTCGTATCTGGAGTCCACCCCTCCACCATTTTCGTCGTTCCTGGTTAGCGTTTCTACCTCTGAAAGATAACTACCGGTCTGGGCTTGATTTCATATATTTCTTAATTGTCTATTTCCCTAGGAGGGACATCTTGTTCAATGGAATTGGTATCCCCGAGGCAATCCCGCCATCCGTATAATACCAATCAATGGTGCCGTCATGCGCCCAGTATGAGTCCGGGTGATACAGCGTGATGGCCGGTACATCTTCGGCGTAGAGCGCCTCTGCCTGCTGGACTATCACCAGCCGGGCATCGGGATCCATCTCGTGGAGCTGCTCTTCAAGTAGCCGGGTCAGTTCTTCGTTGGCCGTGTACCGGGCGCTGTTGAAGCCGGAGCTGGTGATTACCCTCGGCAGGATAGATGGTTCGTACAGACCACCGTGACCGTACACCGAGAGGTCAAAATCCCAGGCCTCCACCTTTGCATCGAGGCTCTTGCCTTCCATCATGACGAGGTCGATTTTGATGCCGGCATCTTCAAGCGCATCTTTGAGGAACTGGCCTACCTCTTCGAAGCCGTACGAAGTCTGTGAAATCAGCTCAAGCTCCAGCACCTCTCCGTTCTTGGTGTAGAAGCCGTCATCGTTCAGTACATAGCCCAGTCCCTCAAGTAACTGACGTGCTTTTTGCAGGTTGTACTCGTACTGCTCGATATCAGGGTTATACCAGTAGTTGTCCGGCGCCAGCAGGCACGGACTTCCCGGGATTCCGTGGCCCCTCTGGGTAACATCCACTAGTTCCTGCCTGTCGATGGCATAGGCCAGCGCCTGACGAAACTCCTTTTGGTTCATGGGCTCTTTCTGGTGATTAATCGTTAGCTTGGCGCACCAGTTGTAGGATGACTTGAGGATTGTGAATCCCTGGGACTCGAGACTATCTATCATTTCCTCCTCAATGCCGGCGGCGTCCACCTCTCCCTGAGTCAATGCTGCGGTCACCATTTCCTCGCTTGTTTTCACGAAGACCAACCGGTCAACCTTTGGCTTGCCCTGATAGTAATCATCGAAGGCCTCGTAGAGATATGTACCCTGGGCTTTGTCGTAGTCGATGAGCTTGTAAGGGCCACTCCCGATAACGGCTTCGGGGCCATCAAAGGTCATTGGGTCCTCTACATCCTCCCATATGTGCTTTGGCAGGATTGCCATGGTGCCGGCGATTTCATAGAGGAAGGGTGCGTAAAGCGATTCCAGGTAAAGCTTGACCGTATGTTCATCGATTACCACGGCTTCCGTGATACCGCTGGGCCCGATGAGGGTTACAAAGGGGTCGGGGTGGCTTTTCACGTAGTCGACAGTAAAGGCTATATCCTCGGCAGTAACAGGCTCTCCATCGTGCCATTTGGCGTTCTCCTGAAGTTCAAAAGTGTAGGCATTGTCTGAATCATCATATGTCCATTCCTTTGCCAGCGCCGGAATGAAATCCCCGCTTTCATTTCTCCAGATAAGCGTATCAAAGACAAAGCTCATGCGGATATACCCCGGTCCCCTGGAGTAGCGAAGATAGGGAGAGGGGTAGCCCCAGTCACCAGTGGAATCGGCTATCGTGTAGGTCTCAATCTGCGGCTCGTTACCACAGCCCGGTAATATCAGCAAAATAATGGCCAGAATAACAGCCGTTGCTTTAGGCAATATGCTAATTATTCTCGACATGATAACTCTCTTTCTTCTAGCGATGTGTAATTAATGATAGGCCATCACCAGCAAGCTGATAGTATTCCTGGCCCGAGCAGGGCAGGCAGACGGGGTTGCCTTCTTTCATTCTGACGCGGGACTCCATGATATTTTCACCGCATAGCGAACACTTCACGCTGGTAAAAATCCGGGCGTAGGCAGGCACTTCTATATTTACCCGGCTGATGCTGAAGAGCTCCTCGTCAGGTATATCCAGCATATTAAAAGCAATCTCTATCCATAGGCGTCTCAGCTCCTGGTTGTCTTCATCGGTGCCCCGACGCTCCTGGACTACCTTTCTGAAGAGTTCGGCGGCCTCAGGGTACCTGTCCAGGGGACTGCTGCCGGCTTTGGCGGCTACCCGTATTGCCTCTCCTGTCCTGCGGGCGAGGGTAACGGCGGTCTTTCCGTAGTCCCGATAAATGAGAGCGTTGTTGCCGAAGGAGCAGCCGGTAACCATCTGAATACCATCGCTAAAACAGCTGTTAGTCTCCACAATGGCGACTACCTCCTCCATGCCTGTTGAGCTTACCCGCAGTTCTTTCACTGCTCTGGCAGCTGCCTTCACCCCTGTAGACAACCCCGGACAGTAATGGCCGTGCAGCATACCGTTCAGCAGTAATAGCTTGTGAAGGTCACCACCTGCAATGGCTGCCTCAATCTCCTGCCTGGGACTTTCTTTACTTATGGCGCACAAGGTCGTCTCCTTTCTAAAGGTTGTTGCAATTATAAGTATTTGCAATAGATTGCATTAAATATGCAAAAAAATATCTGCTCAATTGCTCTTGTTTCTACATTCCTCACAGAGTCCGTTCATTACCAGGTGCTTGAAGTTAACCCGAAAGCCATATCTGTCTGCAAGAGATTTCTCAACAAGTATGAAGAGGTCTTCTTCGCACTCTATAGTCATGCCACAACCAGTGCACACCAGATGGTGGTGGTGACCTTCCTCAGCATGGTGGTAGATAAAATGGTCGCCCAGTTCACTTTTATAAACGCACCCGGCCCCTTCCAGGAGTTCCAGGGTACGGTATATCGTTGACTTATGAACTCCGGGCATTCTCTCCTGGACAAGAGTGATAATTTCCTCGGCAGTGAGATGAACATCAGCATTGTGGATGGCCTCTACGATAAGCCTCCGTTGCGGGGTCAGTTTCAGTCCTTTATTCTTGAGCGTCGTAATGCAACTCATTGTCATTGCACCTGGTCGCAATTATAATCTGAAATGACATCCCTTGTCAACTGTGCTTGTGAAAATGGCTGGCAGAATTAGGAGCACTCAAAAAGGAGGAATAGCGGGTGTCATGAATTCCCTTTTAGGTGCACACCGTGTCCCATCATGGTAGCTGTCGTGCTTCAGAAGGGCCACATGGTCGCCATATTGAAAGGCTTGCTTGCCGGTAATTAGTTGTTGCTGAAAACCGTAGCGGTTGTCTCGGGCTGTGGATGAGCTGCTGGCCCTCTCCCATCAACTGCGTTCAGCACCAGATGCAGATAGTCTCTGAGTAATCGGGGCATCAGATAGTTTTGTCTTACCGATTCTCTGCCAGCCTCGCCTATCTTTCTTGCCAGTTTACGGTCCTGCAACAGGGTTACCATAGTCTGAGCACACGATGGTGTATCATCAACCAGGAATCCGGTCTCACCATTTCTTATCTGAAGTCTGATTCCGCCGCAGTTACCACCAATAACGGGAGTTCTCTTCCACATTGCTTCCGCCACGGTAAGACCAAAGCCCTCTCTGGTGGATTTCTGTATGATGACATCAGAGCCCGACTGAAAGGCATTTACTTCCAGGTCGCCGATAACGAACGGGTCAGAGAAGAGGTGTATATCCGGGTCGGACCCTGAGTATTGCTGAACGTCAGCAAGTACCTCACAGGCATCGGGGTCGTCACCGGCTGTCATCGCCCCGACCAGCGCCAGTTGCAGTCCGGTTATTTCTTTTCTGGCTATATGGTAAGCGTCAATTACCCCCCACGGGTCTTTCCATCGGTCGAAGCGTGATACCTGGCTGACAATGGGCCTGTCAGGGTCAAGTCCGAGCCTGGCCAGTACTTTTCGGGCCTGGCAAAAATCCAGCGGTCTGTGCTTGGGTATGAACGGGTCAATGGCAGGCGGGAACACAACTGTCCTGCACGAATTATTACCCGCTGGCAGGTACTCCGGCATACTGGCCACAAGCATTCTGTAATCACACATGTAGGGGTGCAGTATCTCACGGACAGTCTCATTAGGTCTGGTGGTATCGACGTGACATACCCATACACCGGGAGAGGAGTTCAGATAGCGAATCAGCGGTAGTACCTGAGCATCGTGGATAAGCCACAGGTCCGCGGCGAGCCCCATAGCCTTTGCAGTACACGCGGATTTTCTATTATGCTCCAGGTAGATTTCAATATCTTCAGGACTCAGGTTCCTGCCGTCACCCTGGAGGCAGTGATGCAAGGTCTTGCTCACCCGAAAGAAGTCTGCATCTGGTTCGATAACATACCACTCGGCATCAATCCCGACGTTGCACATAAGGGGCACTAGTGATTGTAATATCTCGGCCACGCCCCCGCCAGCAGGGGTGGCATTAACATGTACGATACGGCATCCCCTCAGCCTTTCGGCAGTCTGAGTTATCTCTGATAACAGACTATCAGAGATAACACCGGTGTAATAAGCAAGTTCTGTTTCTTTAGTTGGAACTCGTAGCAAGTGCAGGCCTCCTTCTGGTGCTCTCCTGAGTCCTTAGTACTAGCTACCATTACCTGCCATTCGTTATAACCATTGCTCACTACTTAACACAATTGTAGTATTGAGCGACAGGCCTCGATATCCCGCAAAGGTACTTCAAGTAGTAGTACTTTCGTGTTGATGTTTTAAAGAGCTACGTACGACGATTACTATATTCTTTCCCGGAATTACATTCACAGTTGTTATTAATCATGTAATATAAATGCTACTATCTTATACATGAATAAATTATCATGATTATTCTATCCTGTCAAGAGGATTTTTTTAATAAATGGCATGAGCTGTCTACTCTCCAGACGCTCAAATACCTCTATAGGCTCAACTATACTTATTAAATGTTAGAAAGGGGTTAAAGGAGTGGAGGAGTTTGATTAGAGATAAATGGGGTTAGTTGAGCAACAGCATACGGTTCTGGAATGCGGCGTGGATTTGTTCCAGTTCACCAGGAGAGGGTGGAAGCTTTCCGGGTTGTGATTAGCCCGGAGATGCTAGCAGTGTGGATTATTTTCGTCTCCGCTTATCCAGCTTGTACCAGGGATGGAAGCTGACAATGCATTGAGAGCAAATGTTTTTGTCTACAGCTCCCTTAACGGTCATCTGTATCGCCATTAACTGGTCAGCAAGCCGACTGGGAAGGAGAAAGTGCTCTTTCACATATTTCTTGCCTTTCTCTCCTATGGCTGTCGCAGCTTGTGGGTTCTCCAGTAAATAGAGAATTTTCTTTGCAGTTCTACGTGGAGTCTGGTAAAAGTAACCGGTATCGCCATCCCTTATCTGGAGGGGAATGGCGCCAACATCGGCGCCTATTACCGGTTTACTCTTCCACAATCCTTCGGTAATCACCAGGCCGAAGCCCTCTTTGGTCGACGGTTGCATTATTACGCGTGCTGCCCGCTGGATGGCGTTCACCTCTCTAAAGTTTTCCAGTCGGTCTGCTTGCGAAAGATTGAGCACGTGGATGTCTTCGTCTTTTTTTGTGGCTTCATATATGTCGTTCAGGATCCTCTCCCCCTCAGGGTCATCGGAAGCTAAAGCTCCAGCTAATATTAACTGGCACCTTTTTTCTGCCCTGGCGAGACGGAAGGCAGCTATGGTCCTGTCTATTCCTTTCCAGGGGTCAAATCTTCCGATGTGGGCGATTATAGGGATGACAGGGTCTATCTGGTATCTGGCAAGAACTTCGTCAATCTTCTGTTGTGGCAGCTCCCGGTTTTTTTCAGAGAGCGGGTCAATGAAGGGCGGAATGATGAACTTTGGCAGGGGCCACTGCGAGACGATATAGTGTGCCGATGTGAATATGGCAGCATCATAGACATCAGTCCAGCCTGTGACAAAATCCCAGAGGCCAGGGTTATTTTCCAGAGTCTCCTCTTCAATATCAATATGACATCTCCAGAGCCATTTTTGCTCCGCTCGTTTAAGCCAATGGGCCAGGCCCAAAGGTTGCGGGTCATGCACCAGCACTACCTCGGGTTCATAATCGATAATATTGGCCTCACTGCATCTGGCGAGGTTGTCTGTATAGGTCTTCACCATCTCCCTGGTGAAGTCTCCCTCCATGCCCTGCAGCAGATTATGCAGGCTTTTCGTACACTCAAAGTATTCCTTATTACCCTGGATAATCTTCCATTCGGCCTCGATGCCGAGCGCGTTCATCATGGGGATAGAGCTATAAAGCATCTCGGCGACTCCCCCACCCTGTGCGGTGGAATTTAGCTCCAGCAGCTTCAGGCCCTGCAACTGCTTGGCTGCTCTGAGGAGCCTTTCCATTTCTTCCTCACCCACAATGGCAGTATAGGCTTCTATCGGCGGTACTGACATGGGGCAGAAATTCTTTCTCTTGCTGTATACAGTCCCATCAGCCAAAGGCATAATGTTTTCCGATTCTACCATTTCAAGCTCCTTGCTTGGAGGATGTGTATCTCTTTACCTTTTTACACTCGGCATATGCGCCGGGCTGCTGCACTATTTGCTAGCATTATAACAGCCATTACCTGTGTGCTCAATGATGGCTATTCCTCCTACAACGAAAGCTGCTGCGCGTCATCAATTAGTAACTTGGCGGTGAGTAGACCGATTAATATCAATGTGTGGTACAATGGGGGCTGTATTCTCTGTGATATTCTGTCTTATGGATTATTATTATCCAGACGAATACAATGGAAATTGATTGTAGCTATAGCGAATTATGCATACCTACGATGTGGCGATGGGGGTAGGCTGCCATGTCAAGGTTGATACTTGTTTCTAACCGACTACCTGTCAGTGTGGTTAAAGGTAGGAGAGGACTGCGTTTTGAGCGCAGTGTTGGCGGACTGGCCACGGGCTTGGGTCCGCTCAGTAAATCCTATAACAGTACCTGGATAGGATGGCCGGGTATTGACCTGGAGACGATGGGTAGTGAGGCGGATAATGCTGTCGCAAAGTTACGCGCTGATGGATATTATCCCGTTTCCTTATCAGAGCAGGATATTGAAGGTTACTACCACCAATTCTCCAATGACACGATATGGCCTCTTTTTCACTACTTCCCCATGTATGCAGTGCACGATGTAGATTCCTGGCGAGCTTACACGCGGGTCAACGAAGTTTTTGCTGACGCGGTTACTAAGGTTGCCAAAGACGGTGATATCATCTGGATACACGATTACCACCTCATGTTGCTTCCGAGACTAGTCAGGAGGAAGCTGGAAAACGCAGCGATAGGTTTTTTCCTTCACATCCCTTTCCCATCTTTTGAGGTTTTTCGCCTGCTCCCCTGGCGGAACGAAATCCTGCAGGGAATCCTGGGAGCTGACCTTGTGGGCTTTCATACGTATGATTATGCAGGACATTTTCTTGATAGCGTACGCAATTTATTAGGCTATGATTCGACCATGGGGCAGATTACTGCTGACGACCGTGTGGTGAAGGTTGATATCTTCCCGATGGGAATAGACTACCAGCGCTATTCTAGCGCTGCCCGGAATCGGCGGGTGAAGGCACAAGTACGGACGTTCCGCAAGACCGTGGGACGCCGTAAGGTTATCCTGTCGATAGACCGTCTTGACTATACCAAGGGTATTCTCGAGCGTCTGGCGGCCTATGACCTTTTCCTGTCGAAGCACCCGGGACAGAGGGAGAAGCTGGTGCTTGTTCTGGTGGTAGTACCTTCTCGAACTGAGGTCGGGCATTATGCCCTGCTTAAACGGGAGATAGACGAGTTTGTTGGCGCAATCAACGGTAAGTACGGTACCATTGGCTGGACGCCCATATGGTACCTGTACCGTTCCTTGCCTTTTTACTCCCTTGTAGCCATGTACAGTATGGCTGATATTGCGCTGGTTACGCCTGTCAGAGATGGGATGAATCTGATAGCGAAGGAATATATAGCAGCTAGGTCGGATGGCAAGGGAGTCTTAATCCTCAGTGAGACTGCCGGAGCGGCTAGAGAGCTTGGGGAAGCTATCATAGTAAACGTTAACAATCAGGGAGAGATGGTACAAGCATTGGAAAGAGCCCTGGTAATGACGGAGGCGGAGCAGATAGAAAGCAACACGATGATGCAAAAACGCTTAATGCGCTATAACGTGAAGCGATGGGCAGATGAATTCATAGAAAGGTTGCTCCAGACCAAGAAATTCCAGGAAGAGATGGAAATGAGAGTACTGACTCCTGAGGCACAGAAGGAGCTGGTCAGTGATTATCTGAGGAGTGACCGAAGGTTGGTAATGCTTGACTACGATGGTACGCTTGTACCCTTTTCTGGAAGGCCGGCAAAAGCAAAACCGAGCGACGAGGTTATAGCGTTGTTGCATGACCTCGCCGAGAACCCTAAAAATGAAGTGGTGCTTATTAGTGGACGTGAGAGAGAGACCATAGATGATTGGTTTCACGACTTAAATATTGGTCTGGTGGCTGAACATGGCGTGTGGATTAAAGACAAGCACGGGGAATGGACACAATTAGCAGCACTGACAAATGACTGGAAGGATGAGGTCCGTCCCATTCTTGAGCTCTGTGTAGACAGGACGCCTGGTTCGTTGGTCGAGGAGAAAGAATTTTCCCTGGCCTGGCACTATCGGAGGTGCTGGCCTGCCCTCGGTGAAGTGCGGGCCAGAGAACTGGTGAACGACCTCTTACACCTCACAACCAATCTCAACCTTCAGGTGCTGGAGGGTAGCAAAGTGGTTGAAATAAAGAATGCCGGTGTGAACAAGGGGCAGGCGGCCTCACGATGGGCATCTCAAGAAGAGTGGGACTTCATACTGGCACTGGGTGATGACCTGACTGACGAGGACGTTTTTCAGGCCCTCCCGGCACACACGTGGTCCATCAAGGTGGGTTTTGGGGCGTCTGGAGCCAGGTTTAATCTCGGCTTTCCGACCAATGTAAGGTCTTTGCTGAAGGAGATGAACGGGCTCTAGGATTTCCCTGTTAATGCCTCAAAGCAAAGTGGAGAGTCTTTATTTCTTCCGCAAGAGCTACTCTTGATTACGCTGCCTGTAGGCCTCAACATACCGCCTGGCAAACCTGTCACGACCAAGCAGAAGGTCAGCTGCCAGGATTACCGGACGGGATTTGGCCGCATCCGTTATCAGACAGGTCACGCCGGCGCCGATGGCCATGACTATGAAGGCATTATTCAATGTGTCACGGTCAGGAAGGCCAAATGATACGTTGCTCGCTCCCAGTGCCTGGTTAACTCCCAGTTCTGACTTTACCCGGCTGATGGCCCGGATGACCTGCGGCCCGGCGCCCGTATCTGCCCCGATGGCAAAGGCGAGGCAATCGATAATAATATCTTCGCGGGGGATACCCAGCGCTCCGGCCTGTGTCACTATTCGGTGGGCTATCGATACCCGGCGTTCACTGTCCTTTGGAGGGCCTTCGTCGTCTTGCGCCAGGCCGATGACGGTCGCCCCGTATTCCTTAACTAACGGCAGTATTTTCTCCAGCGATTCTCTCTCACCACTGACCGAGTTGATGAGCGGTTTGCCTTTGTAGACCTTTAAGGCTGCCTCCAGCGCCGCCGGATTGTCACTATCGAGACAGAGAGGTGCGTCGACTGTACCCATTAAGACCTGTACGGCTTCGGGGAGCAGGGTAGCTTCATCCACGCCGAAGGTGCTGACGTTAACGTCAATAACATCCGCCCCGGCCTGTACCTGCGCCAGGGCCATGTTACGAACGACGTCCCAGTTGCCTTCCTTCAGTGCCTTGGCCAGCCTCTTGTTTCCCGAGGGATTGATACGCTCGCCGATGAGCACGGTCGGCCGGTCATCCCCGATAATGACTTCATTCGTGGTGCCTGTTACTCTGGTTTCCATCGGTTAGTTTACCTTTATTATTTATATACGCCGTATTCCTTAGCGGCTTCCATCATGGCGCGCAGGTTATCCGGGGGTGCGCTGGTGACTGATGAGCCCGCTGATAGTATGTAGCCGCCACCTGGGGCACAGATTTCAATCAGGTTGCGGCAGTATTCCTTGACCTCCTGGGCGGTGCCGGTAGATATCAGTGAGGCGGGCGCGTTTCCGGCAATGCAGCACTTGTCCCCGAGGACTTTTTTGGCGGTGGCCATATCCGTCTGGTCGAACCGCCAGGCGACCGCCCCCTTAGGGAACTCGTTGACCGTCTCCAGACGTGTCATGTAGCTCCCTTCGGCAAACAGTGAGGGTATAATGCCTTGGTCAACCAGGGCGAGACAGACTTTTCTCAGCGATGGCCAGTAGAAGGTCTCGAACTGCTTGGCCGACATGTAACCATCGGCACCTTTATGCAGCGGGAAGCCGATGGTGGTTCTCCTGAGGTCTTTCGCCCTTGAGAGCAACGAATCAATGGTCAGCTCCGTAATGACGTCAATGGCTTCAAGGAGCTTCTCCGGTTGACGGTACATGTCCATAATAATACCCCGGGTACCCCTCAGTGTGTCTCCGATGGTATCGAAGGGTGCCTTGGCCAGACCGGCCCCCCGGGGGGAGGGTATCCCCGCTTCCTGTGCCTCGCGGGTGCACTCCTCGACGACCGCCATCCATTTCGGGAACTCCTTACCGACGTCTATCAGTGCCTGGAGTGTTGCCTGGACATCAGGTCTCGCGAAGGGCATGAAGTAGGCGCTTGGTAGTTCGATAATGTCGGTGAAAGACTGAAGGTGCCGGAAGGACTCGAATATGCCGAATATACGGGGCATATAGGTCCTCATCCAGAAATCAGATGGGTTCCTGATAAGGGCATCGTACTCGTCGGCCATCATATACTCGCCCTCAACAAACTGGTGCCCTTTGGCATCATCAGGAAGGCCGTGGCCCGGCCAGATGTAGAGTTTGTAGTCAATGAGGTCGTATATCGTTCCCGGCATGACCGCGCCGGGGCCGGTATAGGTGTCCATCTCAAACTCATTGACGAACTTCTTCCACGCCCGGTGGAGCTTGTCGTAGTCATACATGACCGTCTTAAGGTCGGTTCCAGCCCAGTACGCCGGTAAAACGCCGAAAGGCAGTTGCACCGGCACACGGTCGGGCTCTTTCATCAGATAGACGTCGGCCAGCCTCTGAAGCCTGCTGTAATAGGCTTTCTCAGCTTCCGGACTGGAAAAGTTGATGTCGGCCGGCTCAAGCGACCGTCTGAACCTTTCCTCTCTTTTTTCTTCAGGGGTCAGCTCTGCCCATTCTTTCGCTCTTTCCATGTTTCAATGCCTCTGTCCCGTTTTACCCTGGAAAATTATTACCTGTATACGCCGTACTCCTTGGCGGCATCCATCACGGCACGCAGGTTCTCGGCGTTCGTCTCCGTGGCACTCGCCCCTCCGGTCAGTATATAGCCTCCACCCGGGGCGCAGATTTCAATCAGTTTGCGACAGTACTCCTTAACGTCCTGCGCTGTTCCGGTGCACATCAGTGATGTGGGTATGTTACCCATAATGCAGGCGTTATCACCGATAACCTTCTTGGCGGTGGCCATATCTGTCTGGTCGAAGTGCCATATAGCCCAGCCCCTGGGCAGGTCCTTGATAACTTCAAGGCGTGTGAGGTATTTGCCCTCGGCGAATAATGATACCATGATTCCCTCATTAATCAGGGCCATGATTACCTTCCTAAGTGTCGGCCAGTAGAAGGTCTCAAACTGCTTGGGAGACATGAAGGTATCGTCGCCTTTATGGAGGGCAAACCAGGCGGTGATACCACCGGAGGCATTCACTCCCTCAATCGCCCGTTCGATATTTATGTCTGCGATGAAGTCCATTGCCTCCAGAAGTTTTTCCGGCTGCCGGTACATGTCCATGATGATACCCTGTGTCCCTCGCAGGGCGTCTCCGATGGTATCGAAGGGCGCCGCCGCCGCACCACACTGTATGGACGGAAGCCCTATGGCAAGTGCCTCCCGGTCGCAGGCACTGACAGCCTCCCGCCATTTCGACATCTCTTTGCCGGCATCAATCAGTGCTTGGAATGTGGCCTGAACCTCCGGCCTCATGAAGGTCGGCACCATGTTCATCGGCCTCCCCAGCATGGATGAAAAGGGGGCAAACTTCTTGAGGGGCTCCAGTGCTCCCGCCAGTCGGGGCATAAGTACCCTGAAGGAGAAATCAGACGGGTCTTTCATCAGGGCGTCGTACTCGTCGGCCATCATGTACTCGCCTTCGACAAACTGGTAACCCTTGACATCGGGGGCGAGTCCGTGCCCCGGCCATTTATATAGCTTGTAGTCGAGAAGTTCCAGCACTCTGGCAGCGTGGACGAGACCAGGACCACGATACGTATCCATATCGAAGTCATGGATGAACTTGGTCCATGCCCTTCGAAGTTCGTCGTAATCATACATGACCTCCTGGAGCGTCGCACCGACGTAATAAGCCGGGAAGTTGCCCGATGGCAGCTGTACCGGCACCCTGTCCGGCTCTTCGCCACGGATGGCCTTGCCCAGCCTGGTTGCTCTTTCCTTGTAGGCTTTTTCGGCTTCAGGGCTGGCGAATTTCACTCCGGACGCTGATAACCACTTTTTAAACCTCTCCTCCCTTTTTTCTTCAGGGGTCAATTCTTCCCATTTTTTATCCATTTTCCAGCATCTCCCGCCTGTTATTCTTAATCCAGTACCTTCCCAGGTGGCCCGTTTCGATGAATATCTTTTTAAAATCCGGGTCGGTGGCCAGCTCGATATAGCGCGACCGGAACGTGGCTGCCTGCCCCTCTTCACGCTTCGCAAGAGAGATAAGGGCCAGCTTTGCCCCCATGCCGGCGGCGTTCCCCACCTGGCGGAAACAATTCAAGGGTAGTGGCGGCAGAAGGCCGATAGTTACCGCGCTGGACAGGTCAAGATATGAGCCAAATGACCCGGCAATTACAACCTGCCCGAGCTGTTCCTCGGTGAAGCCATTCGTTTCAAGCAGGAGCTGGATGCCGGTACGAATGGCCGCCTTGGCCAGCTGTAATTCGCGTATATCTTTCTGGGTGAGGACGATTTCCGGATGCCCGTCCTGTTTTGTCTGGTCGACGAGGAGGAACTCGGCCTGGTTGCCCGTCATACGGACACGGGGGTGTTTATCAATCAGACGCCCGCCGTCATCGATAATTCCCGACAGATAAAGCTGGGCCACGGCATCGACGACTCCCGAGCCACAGATACCAAGCGGGGGTGCTTCATCAATGGTCTGGAAATCAATGACGTCCCCGGTTATTCGCAGTCTTTCAATTGCCCCTCTGGCAGCCCTCATACCATGTTTGATATGGCCGCCTTCAAAGGCAGGGCCTGAGGCACATGAAGTCGTGGTTATCCCTTGGCCGTTTACCAGGGAGATTTCGGTATTCGTGCCGATATCCAGGAATACAGTCAGTCCTTCGACCTGGTGGGTATTCGAAGCCAGCAACACGGCCGCGTGGTCGGAGCCGACGAAACCTGTTACCACAGGCGGAAGGTGGACGTATGCCCCCGGGGCTATCTTTATCCCCAGTTCACGTGCCTTAATATCGATAGCCATACCTGCCGCAGCCACAAAAGGAGTAAGCGCCAGCTGTTTTACCGGTAAACCGAGTAATAGATGGTGCATGGCCGTATTACCGACGACCACCATCTCGACAATCGCTTCAACATCGACACCAACCTCCGAACAGAGATTGGCGGCCAGTCCGTTCAATTTGTCCACGACCAGCTTTTGCAGTACTGCTCTTTTGTTCGGTCGCTTGACGACATAATTGATGCGGCTGATGATATCTTCCCCGTAGTCAATCTGGGGATTCATAGTCCCTTCGACGGCCAGGGTCTGGCCGCTGCTCAAATCGACCAGATATCCAGCGATTGTGGTGGTGCCCAAATCTACGGCCAGTCCCAGCTGTTGACTGGGCCACGGGCTAACTGCTATTACTTCATCGTCACGTACCGCAGCCTGGCATTCCCAGTTCCAGTCACGTATCTGTGGCGAGAGGGAACGCAGCACGTTGATATCAATATGGCGACAGGGTAGCTGGTATTGCTCGTTCAGCGCTTCGAGCAGACGGTTGGTGTCAGCCTGCTGGTCGGATAACGATGGCGCCGTGAGCCGGATATGATAGGCTATGACAGCGGGTTCTGGAGGAACCGTCGCTTCCAGTCCCTCCACACAGATACGTTGCGAAGTGCTCATTGACTCCGGCGGGACTATTATCTGGCAATCGCTGCTCGGAATAGCCTGACAGGCGAGGCGCCAGCCGTCACCAAGCTCTTGGGCTGAAAGGGCTTCTAGTTCACTATCGGTGGGCTCGGATAGGGTACCGCTTATTACCTTCACGCGGCAGGTGTTGCATGTCCCACGCCCTCCGCATATACTGCTGATACCCACACCAAGTCGGTGTGCACAGTCCAGAAGCGACTCTTTCTCCCGGCACTCTCCTCTTTGTCCTAGGGGCTGAAAATCAATGGTGTATGATTTCATATCCTTCGAATTCTAGTTGAACCTGTCGGGTTATTTGGCTACCAGCCTGTAATGACAGGTCTTACTGAGGTTGCAACGGGCACAGGCTTCGCCCTGTTTTCGGACGGTTACCTGCTCACCCAGGGCGATAACCATAGAGGCAGATTTGCGGGGAACCATTATTCCGGAAGGGGCCAATCTAACCCCTATTTCCTCCGACGGTACCAGTTGGAATAGCGGCCACTGCTCTGTAATCGGGAAGCCGGGTATGCCCGGACTGATGGGACTGCTTGACTGATAACCACGGAGTGACGCTTCATTCTGCATGAGCCTGCAGGTCTCCTGCACCAGCGAGTCCACAGCAGCACTTCCGATACCGTCGAGCAGCAGACCTCGTAAGGGCTCTCTACCACCGAGGTAATCTGTTACCTGTTTTTCCAGTTTGGGGCCAATTGTACAGACGGCTACGGTAAGTTCACGACCACCTGATATTAATGAAGAGAGCGACGCGCTTCGAATCTCCGTGCTATTGTCGAGTTGCACCGAATCATGGCCCACTTCGGATATGGCGTAGACATCATAGGCGATAGCCGGTTCAAGGAGATGCTTGTCATAAGTGCTGGCCAGTAGCTCATCTATCAGGGCCATTATCTCAGGCTTGACCGAGGATTGCTGCCTGATTCCCTCTCTGCGTAATACCTGCCTTTTATCAAGGCTGATGTGAATACCACTGACTATTGTCACGTCTTTCTCTTCCTTAATGTGATTGCTCAGGTATGCTACTCATTCTAAGGGCTTTATATCCAGCCTTTGGCCAGTGAGACTGCTTTCATAGCATCCTGACCGTAGGCATCGGCACCCGCATACTTCCGTATGTCCTCATCAATCTGGCCGCCGCCAATCATTATCTTCACCTTGTCTCGCAGTCCGGCCGCTTTTATTGCCTCCACTGTTTCCTTCATTGAGTCGAACGCCAGCGTTAAGAACCCGCTCAGCCCTACGATAGGTGCGTCGGTCTCCTTTATCTTATCAACGAATTTTTGAGGCGGCACATCCACACCGAGGTCGAACACTTCAAAACCGTTAACATCCAGCATGAATACCACGATGTCTTTGCCGATATCGTGTATGTCCCCGGCTACCGTACCAATAATACACTTGCCGGAGGTTTTTGCCTGCGCATCTTCTTTGAGCGCGGGTTTGATAATTTCGGTTATCTCTTTTAATATTTCGGCTGAATAAATAAGCTCGGGAAGAAAATAGGTACCATCGCTAAAGCGATTGCCTATTATCTCCATCCCGTTTCTACTCTCTTCAAGAATCGATTTTGGGTCTTCACCACTATCCAGTTTTTCCCTGGCAAGTCTGAGGGCCTCGTTTTCTTCCAAATCAGCAATCGCCTTGGTTAGCTCTCCACTCATTGCTTTATATTACCTCCTGAATATCGTGTTTCGTTAACCATGTATTACCATTACCACGAAGGGATATAATCAGGGTTTGTCTGATGGATTTCTAAGGACAGATTGTAACCTCTGTAACAATCAGAGTCAACATAAAGGCATGCAGGGTGCTCAACACGATACTGATGCATGTTGTTCAGTTTATGCGATACGCTGTTTTGCACAATCGGGTAATAAATAGGCTATATCCCGGAAGGCCTTAGTATAAGTAGTCTGAACCATGTATTGCTGTCACGTGTGGTGAATGCTATAATGACTAAGGCTGTTAGTGTGGGGCAAAGCGTTTTCTGAGAAGTTCATGCCGTCCCAGGACTTCTAGCATTTTGGAATTAAGGGGTTTCCTGAGTGGCTGGTCACTCAGATTTGGAAGATAGTACATCCGTGGCGCATTCGTCTAGCGGTTAGGACACCTCCCTCTCAAGGAGGAGATCACCGGTTCGAATCCGGTATGCGCTACCATACTTGACTTTTAACGGGGTGCGTTTCTATAATACGCAAGTTCGAGATAGGGAAATCAGAGTATTACGAATGATGCCTGAGTAGCTCAGTTGGTTAGAGCAGCTGTCTTGTAAACAGCAGGTCGAGGGTTCGAATCCCCCCTCAGGCTGGTAATAATGGTGGGTAGGAATATTCGGAGGGGTGCCGGAGTGGTTAATCGGAGCAGACTGTAAATCTGTCGCCCTAAGGGCTACGCAGGTTCGAATCCTGCCCCCTCCACCACTTGGACTAAGAGTAATAATTCTGTATAATAAATAGAACCGGCGCCCACATAGCTCAGTCGGCAGAGCACGTTCTTGGTAAGAACGGGGTCACCAGTTCGAATCTGGTTGTGGGCTTGGATAAAGAAGGGGGTCTTTAATGGCTAAGAAAAAGTTTGAGAGAACTAAGCCGCATTGCAACGTAGGTACGATAGGCCACGTCGACCACGGGAAGACAACACTTACCTCAGCAATAACACTGGTGCTGTCCAAGCAGGCCGGTGCTGCTACCGGCTTCCGGAGCTTTGATAGCATTGACAATGCTCCGGAGGAGAAGGCCCGTGGACTGACGATTGCCATCGCTCACATTGAGTATGAGACAGCAAAGCGGCACTATGCTCATATCGACTGTCCTGGCCATGCCGACTTCATTAAGAATATGATTACCGGAGCCGCCCAGATGGATGGAGCGATTCTGGTGGTAAGTGCACCGGACGGCCCGATGCCCCAGACCCGGGAGCATATCCTGCTGGCGCGCCAGGTGGAGGTCCCCAGCATGGTCGTCGCCCTCAACAAGGTGGATATGATGGATGATGAGGAACTACTCGAGCTGGTAGAGATGGAGCTCAGGGAGTTACTTTCCAAGTATAATTTCCCCGGCGACGAGATACCAATAGTGAGAGTGAGTGCCCTCAAGGCGCTTGAGTGTGGTTGCGGTAATCCAGAGTGTGAATGGTGTGGCCCTATTCTAAAGCTAATGGATGAAGTCGATGACTACATTCCAACGCCGGTTAGACCCAAAGACCAGCCCTTCCTGATGTCAGTAGAGGATGTGTTCAGCATCAAAGGTCGCGGTACCGTACCCACGGGGAGAGTCGAGAGAGGTACCATCAAAGTAGGCCAGGAGGTCGAGATAGTCGGCCTGCACCATGAACCGCGTAAGACAGTGGTAACCGGCCTAGAGATGTTCCACAAGCTGCTTGACGAAGCTGAACCGGGTGATGCCATCGGTGCTCTGCTTAGAGGAGTAGAGCGTGCTGATATTGAGCGGGGACAGGTCCTGGCGGCGCCTGGTACTATTAAACCACACACCTATGCTGAGGGGCAGGTGTATGTGCTGAGCAAGGAAGAAGGAGGAAGGCATACCCCATTCTTTAATGGGTACCGACCTCAGTTCTACATAAGGACCACGGATATCACCGGCGCTATTGAGCTGCCAGAGGGTGTGGAGATGGTAATGCCCGGTGATAATATCACCATGAAGATAAAACTAATCTACCCGGTGGCTCTGGAGACGGGATTGCGATTTGCGATTCGTGAGGGAGGTCGAACGGTAGGGGCTGGTACCTTTACCAAGATACTAGAATAACAAAATGGCCCGCAAAACTGAAGCAAGAGTTATTATCCACCTTGCCTGTTCTGAGTGCAGGGAACGGACATATACGACAACCAAGAACCGGAGAAGCGATACGCAACGGCTTGAGCTGAATAAGTACTGTCCGCGCTGTCGTGTTCATACTGTTCACCGGGAAGTAAGGTAATCAGGGGCGAATAGAGATGCCATCTTCCAGACGTTCCAGTGCTGCTACGAAGAAGTCGGTCGCTCAGGCGAGGCGCCCTGTCGTTGCTGCCAAGCGTCCTTCGAGGTTCAGGTTTATCACGGATACCATATCTGAAATGAAGAAGGTAACCTGGCTGACCCGCCGGGAGACTGCTTATCTTACTGGTCTTGTTCTCCTCGTTTCCATTACCGCGGGTGTTGTTCTTGGCCTGATTGATCTGGGCTTTAGTAGCCTGGTGGATACATTGCTTTTGGGTGGTTAAAAAGCCTTTGACAGACAGGTATGCCTGGGGCTCCACGATTTTTTTCTGAGTGAGGGTACGCGTGAGCGAGAACGGGAAAGAATGGTATGCAATTCATACCTACTCCGGGTATGAGGAACGGGTCAAGAAGAACCTGGAACAGCGGATTAAATTTATGGATTCTGAGGAGGAGATAGCCCAGGTTATTATACCCACTGAGGATGAAGTCGAGATTCGGGGTGGGCAGAGACGCACCATATCCAAGAAAATCTTGCCGGGCTACATTCTGGTGGAAATGGTCATGACTGACCAGAGCTGGAATATTGTCCGCAATACCCCGGGGGTTACTGGTTTTGTCGGCAGCGGTGGAAAACCGGTCTCACTCTCCGAAGAGGAAGTAGAGCAGATACTGAAACAGATGCGTGCCGAAACTCCCAAGGTGAAGGTGGGTTTCCGGCAGGGGCAGAGCGTCCGCGTAACGGATGGGCCTTTCACCGATTTTGTCGGTATTGTCGATGAAATAGGTGCTGAAAAGGGCAAGGTAAAGGTTCTGTTGTCCCTTTTTGGGCGTGAAACACCGGTAGAACTCGATTTTCTCCAGGTGGAAAACCTGTAGTTACCTTGGAATGGAGGTAGTGTGGCAAAGAAGGTAATAGCTGTAATTAAACTGCAAATTGAAGCGGGTAAGGCAAACCCGGCACCGCCGGTTGGTTCGGCTCTGGGTCAGCACGGTATTAACATAATGGGTTTCTGCAAGGAGTACAATGACCGTACTTCCTCCCAGGCTGGGTCTATTATTCCCGCAGAGATAACTGTCTATGAGGACAGGTCGTTTACATTTCTTACCAAGACACCACCGACGGCAGACCTGCTGAAGAAGGCTATTGGAGTAGAGAAAGGGTCTGGTGCTACCGGACGCGAGCAACTGAATAAGCTGTCACGTGAGAAGCTCAAAGAGATAGCTGAGCAAAAGGCCAAGGACCTGAACGCCACCACTATCGAGGCTGCCGAACGGATTGTGGCTGGGACGGCGCGAAGTATGGGAATTGAGATAGAGCAAGAATGACGAAGCATGGAAAGAGATACAGGGAAGCATATCAACAGATTGATAGGGCTAAGTCTTATACGCCTGAAGAGGCTGTAGACCTTGCCAAGCGGACAGCATCCGTAAAATTTGATGAAACCGTCGAGCTGCATCTTAGGATGGGGCTCGACCCGCGTAATGCCAGCCAGCAGGTTCGCGGCGTTGCCCTGTTGCCGCATGGCCTTGGTAAGCCGGTTCGTGTTCTCGTTTTCGCCCAGGGCGAGGCTGCCAGGAATGCTGAGAACGCCGGTGCTGACTATGTCGGTGCTGACGAACTGGCCAAGAAGATTGAGGAAGGCTGGCTGGAGTTTGATACCGCGATTGCTACCCCGGAGATGATGAGCAAGGTGGGAAAGCTTGGCCGCGTTCTGGGAAGAAAAGGGCTGATGCCAAATCCGAAGGCGGGTACGGTTGTTACGGCGGAAGAGCTACCCAGGGTAATTGAGGATGCCCGTAAGGGCAGGGTGGAGTTCAAACTGGACAGAACAGCTATCATCCACCTGCCTCTGGGTAAGGCCAGCTTTGATAGTGAAAAACTTATGGGGAACCTGTCGGCGATAATTGAGGCAATAGTCAAAGCAAAGCCAAGTGGCGCCAAAGGCCAATATATTAGATCTGCCTTCATCACCACGACCATGGGGCCCAGTATTAAGCTTGACCTTCGGCCAACCCTGGCGCTGGCGGCTGCTTGATATATAGAATATTGGATAGTAAAATATTTCTGCTGATTAGCAGGTGTGTGTTATTTCCCGGATGGTGAGTACTGAATAAGGAGGAAACATGGCAGGTATCAAATCATATGGAGCATACATTCCGTATTACAGAATGCCCCGAAGCGTGATTGGCGCAGCTTGGGGGCGTGGTGGCGGGCGTGGCGAGTTAGCTATAGCCGGGTATGACGAAGATTCTGTTAGTATGTCAGTGTCGGCTGGTATCGACTGTCTGAAAGGTACTGATCCGCATACGGTTGATGCTATCTACCTGGCAACTACTACCCCTCCATATATCGAGCGATTGAATTCAAACATAGTCTCCAATGCCCTTGATTTTCGCCGTGATGTGCGGAATGCCGATTTCGGTAACGGTCTCAGGGCAGGAGTCAGTGCTCTCATGGCGGCTGTTGATGCCGTAAACGCGGGTTCTCTTAAGAGTGTCCTTGTAACCGCGTCTGACCTGCGCATGGGAGTCCCTGGTGGTGAACACGAAAATACTCTGGGCGATGGCGCTGCCGCTTTCCTTGTGGCAGACGATGCCGTAGCCGTTGAGGTTGAAGGCAGTCTTACCTATTCGGACGATTTAGCTGATTACTGGAGAATGACTGGCGACGAGTTCATTCGCTCCTGGGAAGACCGCTTTGGTCGTGATGCCGGTTATAGCCAGATACCCGTTGAAGTGGTCAAAAACCTCCTGGGGAAACTGAACCTTACACCCAAGGACATTAGCAAGGCATGTGTGGCCGGTGCCAACACACGTGCACAGACTGGCCTGGCCAGGGCAATGGGTTTTGCTCCCGAACAGGTACAGGATGCACAACTTGATGATGTAGGTAATACCGGAGTGGCACAGCCCCTGATGATACTGATTGCAGCACTGGAAGATGCCAAGCCGGGTGAGAGGTTCCTGATGGTCTCCTGGGGTACCGGCTGTGATGCCGTTGTACTGAAAACCACCGACCAGATTGAGAAAATCAAGGATAGAAGGGCTATCAAGCGCCATCTGGCTATCAAGGCAACCCTCGATAACTATGGAAAGTATATGCGCTGGCGTGACGTCGTACCAACTCAGATACGGGCTCGCGGTGGTATATCCATGTCGGCAGAGTGGAGAGAGCGTAAACTTGGCCTGGCCCTTTACGGTGTGAAATGCCTGAATTGTGGTACCGTTCAGCTTTATATGAGGGGCTCTTCGATGCGTGCCCATATCTGTGTTGAATGTCAGGCAAAGGACAACTTTGAGCCCTATCGGTTCTCTGATAAAACAGGTAAGGTTGTTACCTTCAGTCACGATTTTCTGGGTGGTGGTATTAATCCACCGATGACACGGGCTGTGGTTGACTTCGAAGGAGGTGGTAGAGGCCTGTTCGACCTGGTGGACCGTGATCCGGAAGAGTGCAAAGTGGGTATGGATGTCGAGATGACCTTCAGGATGACAAGAACCGCCGAGAATGCCAAGAGCTACTTCTGGAAAATTAAACCGGTTAGGGAGTAGAATATAATTAAGTAGCAGAATAGATAATCAGGGAGGTAATGAAGATGGCAGGAAGTATTAAGGATAGGGTGGCTGTGGCTGGTATGGGGTGCTCCAGGTTCGGGGAACGCTGGGATGCCAGTGTCGATGACCTGATTGTGGAGGCTGCCTATGAGGCTTTCGAGGATGCCGGCGTGGGACCAGAGGATATCCAGGCTGCCTGGGTAGGTACCGCAACGGGTGGTACTGGTATGACAATATCCGAACCTCTACGGCTCCAGTACATCCCTATTACCAGGGTCGAAAATGCCTGTGCCACCGCTTCGGACGCATTCCGCAATGCCTGCTATGCTGTCGCGGCCGGTATCTATGACATCGTGCTGGCTATTGGTTGCGACAAATACAAGGACAGTGGTCTCAGCGGCCTGACCGACGGCTCGATACCTGGTCCCGGTCATGGTCTGATGGCGGCTGCAGCTGGTCCGCCACCGGCGTCGTTCGCCATGCTGGCCACCACTTATTTTGACCACTATGGCCTCAGCTATGAGGAAGGAAAGCATATGATAGGCCGGGTCTCATGGAAGAGTCATGAGAACGGTCGGCGACACAAGAAGGCGCACTTCCAGAGGGAAGTCACCATGGACGCAATCCTCAATGCGCCGATTGTTTCTTGGCCCTTGGGACTGTACGATTGCTGTGGCGTCAGCGATGGTGCGGCGGCAGCAATAATCACGACACCGGAGATAGCCAAGAACATGCGCAAAGGCAAAGAGCCCCCCATGTTCGTCAAGGCTCTGCAGATTGCCATGGCACCTAATGATGGTAACTTTAACACCAAGTTCGACTACATGCATGTTGAAGCTACCGTGAGGGCGGGCGATGCAGCCTACAAGGAAGCCGGCATAACCAATCCGCGCGAGCAGATAAGCATGGCCGAGGTTCATGACTGTTTCTCAATCACCGAGGCAGTCACCATGGAAGACCTCAGGTTCAGCGAGCGGGGAAAGGTCCAGAAGGACATTGAGGACGGCTTCTTTGACCTGGACGGCGGACTGCCGGTGCAGCCGGATGGAGGCCTGAAGTGTTTCGGTCATCCGATTGGTGCTAGCGGAATACGGATGCTTTATGAGATGTATAACCAGCTTCAGGGCAGGGCTGACCGGATGTTGAATCCAGGTCTGCCTTCCCGGCAGATAAAAGACCCCAAGCTGGGACTTACCCATAACCTCGGTGGTGGTCCGGCTGGTTGTGCCATTTTCGTGGGTATCGTTGGTCTTGAAGGGGTATAGTAAGCTGCCCCTCATGTTGTTTTGCTAATGCGAGGGTTGGTGGTAGGCTCAGGCTGAGCACCAGCCCTCACCGGGCATAACTGAATAATTTAACAAATAATGTCCTGAGACAGCGGGTGCCGGTTACGGCTTAATGTTTGCCTGCCGAGGAAACAGAGCGAGGTAGTAGCTAACCTGAAGGGTGGCGACTGCTTTAGCGTGTAAGATGATAAGTCCTCGTGCAGCAAGCATGAGGACTTAATGTATTTAGAGCCTTTAGAGAGGTGCCTGGTGCGGCAGGAGGCAAGGAGGTGATAGTAGTTGTCCAAAGAGAAAAAGGCGCAGATTATCGAGGCATTACAGGTAGAGTTATCAAACTGTACCATTGGCATTTTGACAGACTACCGGGGATTATCTAATGCCGGGATAACAGAGTTACGTCGGAAGGTGCAGGGGGTAGGTGGTACCTATAAGGTCGTGAAGAACACCCTGGCACGGTTTGCCGCGGAGCGAGCGGAACGCCCGGAACTGGCAGCGTCCTTTGAAGGTCCGGTGGCTATTGCCTTTGGTCACGCTGATATCGTCCAGATGGCAAAGGTGGTAGCTGACCACGTTCGGAGCTCCGGGACTACAGTAAGTATCAAAGCCGGTTTCTTACCCGAGCGGATGCTTACCGCCGAAGATGTCAACAGCCTTGCCCGGTTACCATCGAGGGAGGTTTTATTGACCAGGGTTGTTAGTGGTATGAAGAGTCCAATCTGGGGGCTGGTGGGGGTACTTGCCAGCCCGCTACGTGGGCTTTCTGGTGTATTACAGGCTAGAATCGAACAACTGGAAGGAGCACAGAATGGTTGAAGATAAAGAGGAAGTAACGCAGGAAGCCGTGGCTGAAGAGGCTGCGGAGGAAAAACCTAAGGCAACCAAGGCAAAAGCGCCAGCCAAGGCACCGGCCAAAACTGCCAAAGCCAAGGGCTCGTCGTCACTTGATGACATAATGAATACCATCAAGAGCATGAGCGTACTTGAGTTGTCTGAACTGGTCAAGGCTCTGGAGGAGGAGTTTGGCGTTAGTGCTGCCGCTCCGGTAGCGGTGGCTGCTCCGGCAGGGGCGGCTGCGGCAGAAGCGGGTGCTCCTGCGGCGGAAGCTGAGGAAAAGACAGAGTTCACCGTTATCCTCAAGGACTTCGGTGCCAACAAGATTAACGTTATCAAGGCGGTACGGGAACTGACTGCCCTCGGTCTGAAGGAGTCCAAGGACCTGGTAGAGAGCGCTCCCAAGCCGGTTAGAGAAGGCGTTAATAAAGATGAGGCCGCCAGTGCCAAAGAGAAGCTGGAGGCTGCTGGCGCAACTGTCGAGATTCAGTAAGACTGTATTTCAGGTTGTAGTAACGATGTCGCCGGAAGAGACTTGTACGTCAGGAGCTGGTTGATTGTGGCGTATCTGGTGTGCTATTCTACGTCAATAGCCTCCCGGAGGTGAAAGTCATGACTTCCCAGGGCTGGCTGATTCCGGTGGTGGTGGGTGTGGTATTTGTCCTTCTCGGTCTGGGCGCTATAATCTGGGGCAAGCGGGAAGAGAAGAAATACTATGATGCGCTGGTCACTCGCAAGGACCTCAGGGAGTTCTTTGACCGCTGGCCGATGCGTCCCGAACCAGGTGCACTAAAGATAGGCGGTTGGATAGCGGTCGCTGTCGGTGTGGCAATCGCCATCATCGGTGGTATCTTTGGCGCAGGTGCCTGAGATTTTTCTAAGAGACCAGTATTATTTCACGTATATAAGTAGATAAATAGAGAAGACCGGTGTCGCACTAACGGCGCCGGTCTTCTTTTTTTACCCTGTCGTGTTTACTATTGCCAGCCGGAGCGGGCGCTAGGACCACCCAGCGGTAATGGGCCAACCGGCCAGTTGAAGCCAAGCATCATGGCAGTATTGACGTCTTGGGCGGTAGCAATCCCTTCCTCGACAACCTTCATTGCCTCTCTCCTGGCGGCACCCATGACACGGTTGCCGATAAAGCCGGTGTCTCCCGGTACGTCCTTGACGCGTACCGGTGTCTTACCCCAGCTCTTGGCCAGTTCTTCAATCAGTACAATGGTGTCCTCGGTAGTATCGGCTGTATAGATTACCTCTACCAGTTTCATAATGTTGGCCGGACTGAAGAGGTGCATGCCGATGAAATGCTGCTTGCGGTTGGTCGCCGCGGCCAGGTCGGCGATAGTAAAAGTGGAGGTGTTACTGGCGAAAACTGCCTCTTTCTTGACTACGTTGTCCAGCTCGGCAAATACCTTGAGCTTCAGAGGCTTGTCCTCAAGTCGACCGGTATCGCCACCGCCGATTGCCTCGATAATCAGGTCGCAGTCCTTGAGGTCCTCCACTTTGGTGGTCAGGGTTAGCCTTGCAATAGCGGCGTCCATCTCTTCCTGAGTTTGCTTACCCCGCTCAACACCACCCTTGAGGCCGAACCGACCGTTTATGATAGTATCCTTTGTCTTCGTCAGTATCTCATCGGTCAGGTCGCGGCAGATGATGTTGTAGCCGGCCAGGATAGCCGACTGCGAAATGCCGCCTCCCATGACACCGCCACCCAGGACGCCAATGCTCTTAACGTCTGATAGTTTCATATATTCTCTCCTTTTTCATGATTTTTACCAGTAAGATATTAAACGGGTTGCGGTTTTTTTGCAAGTGATGGTATCTACGTCTAAGGCTTAGTTGCCTTGATCGAAAAGGTCAGGGGTATTCTGTTCCCTTCGAGACGCCACCAACCTTCTTCGTCCTGCTTCATGAAGGGGAACCACTTGAAGAAGAGCACCGGGAATTCGTGCAGGAACTCGATTCTTAATCCGCTGGAGATAAGGCTATTGATGATGTCTCCCATGCTGTGAGTCCATTCGTAGGAGATGTACTGCCTATCCGTTCGTGCTCCTGCGTAAGAACCATCGATTTCCCATTTCGTCGGTTCCGGTGAGTGGAAGTAAGAATGCTTTACGTTCAGCTCTGTTACATCCTTTGAGTCATCAAAAACGTGGCTGAAAGGGTGACTATCCAGGATATAGAAAAAGCCTCCTGGTTTGAGATAGTGGTAAATAATCTCCGCCCATTGTTTCAGGTCTGGCAGCCAGCCGAGGACACCAGCGGAAGTGTATACAATGTCGAAAGTGCCTGTAAGGTTTTCAGGTAGGTCGTATATATTACAACAGATGAAATCCGCCTTTATCCCCATTTCTTTGCTCAGGGAGCATGCAATATCTATGGCTTTGTCCGAGAAATCAATCCCTGTAACCCTGGCTCCCAGCCTTGCCCACGAAAGTGTATCCATACCGAAATGACACTGAAGGTGCAGCAGGGACTTCCCCGTGACATCACCGACCTCTTCAAGTTCAATAGAGTCCAGAGTATTTCTGCCGTTTTTAAATCCTTCGACATCGTAGAACTCAGATTCGGCATGCAGCGGCGCCCAATCGTTCCACATGTCCAGGTTCTTATTCAGATATTCGTCCATAGTGTTTGCCCTGTAACTGCTAGATAAGGCTTCTCGGCCGGTACTGAATGGCTTCGGCCAAGTGGGCAGCACTGATGATATCACTCTCCTCCATGTCGGCGATAGTCCTTGCCAGCTTCAGGATGCGGTGGAAGGCGCGGGCGGACAGGTTTACCTGCTGCATGGCGGCCTTGAGGAGGCCCTGCGCCGACTCCTCTACCTTACAGTACTCGCGTACCTCGTTGGGCGTCATCTCGGCGTTGCAGGCCAGTCTGGTACCCCGGAAGCGCTCTTGCTGGCGTGTGCGGGTGGCCGTAACCCGTGCCTGTACCTTGGCTGATTCCTCTCCCAGCCTGTCATCGGTGAGCTTTTCGTAGTCGACCCGTGGCACCTCGACAAAGATATCCACGCGGTCGAGGAACGGACCGCTGATACGCTTCTGGTAGCGTGCTACGAGGCCGGGCGAGCAGGTGCACTCCTTCAACGGGTCGCCATAGAAACCACACGGGCAGGGGTTCATGGCGCCCACCAGCATAAAGTTGGCGGGGAATGTCAGGCTGCCCTGTGCCCGGCTGATGGTAATTACTTTGTCTTCCAGCGGCTGGCGTAATAGCTCCAGCAGCGCGTGCCCGAACTCCGGCAGCTCATCGAGAAAGAGCACCCCGCGGTGACTGAGGCTTACCTCTCCTGGCTTCGGGTAGCGCCCGCCGCCCACCAGCCCCACGTTGGAGACGGTGTAGTGCGGGGAGCGGAAGGGGCGCTGGCGGATAAACGGACTGTCCGGCGGTAGCAAGCCGCTGATGCTGTAGACCTTGGTGACCTCCAGGGCTTCTTCGTTGGTCATTGGCGGTAGTATCGAAGGTAATGACCGTGCCAGCAGTGTCTTGCCGGCCCCGGGAGGCCCCATCATGATGACGTTGTGGCCACCGGCGGCAGCTATCTCCAAGGCACGCTTGACATGCTCCTGGCCTTTGACGTGAGCGAGGTCGGTGGTCGCCCATACCGGTACAACGTATTCTTCAACATCGTCTGCCTGGTACTCGGGTGCCGGTATCTCTCCCTGAAAGTAGCTGACCAGCTGTGATAGGGTATCGAAAGGCACTATCTGGGCACCGTCCACCAGCGATGCCTCTCTGGCATCGGCGGTGGGCACAATGATGTTGGAGAAGCCTTTATCATGGGTCACGGCGACCATAGGCAGGACACCGGTGGTGTGGCGCAGACTACCATCAAGCGATAGCTCACCGAGGAAGACCGCCTGGGAGACGTCGGCAGAGGCCTGCTCCGAGCCTAGCAGGATGCCGACGGCAATCGGCAGGTCATAGGCTGGTCCTGCTTTCTTTAGGTCGGCAGGTGCCAGGTTGACGACGATTCGCTTCATCGGGAAGTTAAAGTTCGAGTTGCGGATAGCCGCCCTTACGCGCTCCCGTGCTTCCTGTACGGCGGCATCGGGCAGGCCGACGATGGTAAAAGAGGGCAGGCCAGGGGAAATGTCTACCTCGACCTCGACGATAACCCCTTCCAGCCCGACCGTAGCGCAGCTCATTACTTTGGCTAACATGATGGTACGTGCATTATGTTACAGGTCAGGGTGAAAGGTGTCAACGACTGGTGTTCAGCACTCTAAACACCCAGTTCGGTCGCCAGTGTCTCGACGGTATAACCGCCTTTCCGGTGACGCAGGTCGTAGTAGAGCAGGGTCTGGGCAGCAGCCATAATGGGCGTAGCCACAACGGCTCCGATTATTGCTCCGATTACCGGGATAAAGGATAGAGCAAAGGTGATTGCCCACACGATAAGCCCTATCACAAGCATGATACCGAAGACACGCCACCAGTTCGCCTCGACCAAATTTGAGCTGCGTGATAAGGATTCTGTGATGCCGGCTCCTTCAATCAGTATAGCCTGGAGAATGAAGCACCAACGCACACCGAAGTAAATGGCAAAGGGAATTCCTATTATTAATACGGCCATGAGGACAACGGCAATACCGACCAGTAAGTAGGCCCCTATCAGATTACCAATACGCCGCCAGGCAGCCCCGTAAGACTGTCCGAAGTTGCTTGTTTGCCGTACGGTCTGCTCGGATACGGCATGAATCAGGGCGCCCTGTATCAGAGCGCTAACTATGATTGAGATGATAAATAGCAACAGTCCCAGGAAAATAACCAGGCCAATGCCCACACCCAGCTCATATTCCCAGCCGAAGAAGAATGGTGACGTAACGATGCCATCATCTATTCCGCTGACAAAGATTAACGGGATGAAGATGATGGCGCTAAAGACAAACAGGATTACCTCGGGGATTATTACAATGGCAACAAATGTCCACAGGCCTTTACCGTATAGATTGAAGGTCTCGCTGATAATGTCGCCCAGGGTTCGTGGTCCCAGTTCTCTGTTCAATAGCAGCCCTCTCTTTCCAGCATTCAGTTTGTTAAATCATGTGGTTCGGCGCATAAATCCGTACACCAGGGGAAATCATGGGTGCGCTTCATGTATCAGGCACGATTATAACTGTACACGCTTGAGATGTCAACACACTGAGGACAGTCTTTGCTTGTTACCTCGATGGCTATAATGCTAAAATGATGCTGCTGGGGGAGATGCAAAGAGATGCCGCTCGATGCCATCGTCGTCAAAGGGGCCTGTGAGCACAACCTTAAGAATATCGATGTAACCATCCCAAGGGATAAGCTGGTAGTTATCACCGGTGTTTCCGGTTCGGGTAAGAGCTCGCTGGCGTTCGATACCATCTATGCCGAGGGACAACGTCGCTACATGGAGTCGCTGTCTGCCTATGCCCGCCAGTTTCTCGGTCGGATGGAGAAGCCAGAGGTCGACTACATCGAAGGACTGAGCCCGGCGGTGTCTATTGACCAGAAAGGCCCGGGACGAAACCCGCGGTCTACTATGGGGACCGTCACCGAGATTTACGATTACCTGCGTCTTCTCTTTGCCAGGGTCGGTCATCCCCACTGCCCAAATTGCGGACGGGAGATAACCTCCCAGACGGTTGAGCAGATTGTCGATGCCATCCAAAGCCTTCCCGAAGGCACCCGGCTGATGATTATGGCGCCCCTTATCCGTGACCGTAAGGGTGAATACCAGGCGGTATTTGATGACCTGCGCAAGGCCGGATACGCCAGGGTGCGGGTCGATGGTGAGATTTCTGACCTCTCCGGGCAGTTCCGGCTTGACAAGAATAAGAAACACTCGATTGAGGTGGTGGTGGACAGGCTGGTTATCGGCCAGAGCGGCAGCCAGAGCCGGATTGCCGACTCCGTGGAGACAGCTCTCAAGCTGGGAGCGGGAGTGGTGCTCGTATCGATTGTCAACGGTGACGAGATGCTCTTTTCGGAGCATTTCGCCTGTGTTCACTGTGAAATAAGTCTGGGTGAAATTGCCCCGCGGAGCTTCAGCTTTAACAGTCCTCACGGGGCCTGTCCTGCCTGTACCGGCCTGGGATACCGGCAGGAACTGGATGAAGACCTCATTATCCCCGATAAAAACCTGACCATTTCCCAGGGGGCCATCAGACCGTATCAGACGCATACCTGGTACCTGTACTCCCTCCAGCGACGTGGTTTCCCTTTAAACACGCCGGTGAAGGACCTCAGCCCGGAGCAGTACCAGATGCTGCTTTATGGAGAGGGTGGGGGATACACGCGGTACCGCAACCGCTTTGGTCATACGAGGGTAATAACTGATGGATTCGAGGGGGTTATCCCACGACTGGAGCGCCTGTACCACGATACTGAGTCAGAATATTCGCGAGCCGGTATAGAGAAGTACATGATAATTAAGATTTGCCCGGTATGTAACGGCAGGCGTCTCAAGCCGGAGTCGATGGCAGTAACCATCGGTAACAAGAACATTATGGACGTCACCGAGCAATCTGTTGCTATGGCCCTGGAATGGGTGGCTGCTCTGAGCGGTAATGGCCGGCGTGCCATTCTCACCAGGCGTGAGCAGATGATAGCCGCTCAGATTATCAAGGAAATCCGTGCCCGTCTGGGCTTTCTTAAAGATATCGGTCTCGATTATCTGACCCTCAACCGCCCGTCAGCTACCCTGAGTGGTGGTGAGGCACAGCGGATACGCCTGGCTACCCAGATTGGCAGTGGACTGATGGGGGTGCTTTATATCTGTGACGAGCCGACGGTCGGACTGCACCAGGCTGATAATCACCGCCTGATTGAGACCCTGAAGCGATTGCGAGACCTGGGTAATACCGTTTTGATTGTCGAGCACGACGAAGCGATGATGAGGACCGCCGACCATATTATTGATATGGGGCCCGGTGCCGGGGAACACGGGGGCTGGATTGTTGCCTCCGGGACACTGACCGATATTATGAACTGCAAGAAATCCGTGACCGGGCAGTATCTGAACGGGAGAAAGCAGATACCTCTGCCGAAGGCACGCCGCCCCGGCTCCGGTGAGGAATTGATAATAAAGGGGGCAAGGCAGAACAATCTGAAAAATATCGATGTCAGCATTCCGCTCGGAATGTTTGTCTGTGTTACCGGTGTATCCGGCAGTGGCAAGAGTACTCTGGTAGACGAAGTCCTTTACCGTAAACTTGCCCAGGCACTCTATAAATCACGGGTTATTGCCGGGGACTGCGACGAGATTGTCGGCATCGAGCATATTGATAAGGTAATCAATATTGACCAGTCACCCATCGGGCGGACGCCTCGCAGTAATCCGGCCACCTATACTGGTACCTTCACCCCGATACGCGAGCTCTTCGCCACCGTCCCCGAGGCACGGATGCGGGGTTACGCACCGGGTCGTTTCTCATTCAATGTCAAGGGCGGGCGCTGTGAGGCCTGTGGCGGCGAGGGCTTTATCGAGATTGAGATGCAGTTTCTACCAGACGTTACCGTTCCCTGCGAGGTCTGTAAGGGCAAACGTTATAACCGTGAAGCCTTGGAAATAAGGTTCAAGGACAAGAACATTGCCGAGGTGCTTGACATGACCGTCGAGCAGGCCCTGTCCTTCTTCGAGCACTTCCCCAGGGTCAGGAAGAAGCTGGAGACCCTGAATGATGTTGGTCTGGGATATATTCGCCTGGGGCAGCCGGCCCCAACCCTTTCGGGTGGTGAGGCGCAACGCGTGAAGCTAGCCACCGAGCTCTCCAAGAGGTCAACCGGAAAGACGCTGTATATCCTGGATGAGCCGACCACCGGCCTCTCCTTTGCTGATGTGGCTGCATTGCTGAGAGTGCTACAACGCCTGGCCGATGCCGGTAATACCATCGTAATCATTGAGCACCATCCTGACGTCGTTAAGAGCGCCGACTATATCATTGACCTGGGGCCGGGTGCCGGTGACCAGGGTGGTTATGTAGTGGCTACGGGGACACCTGAAGACGTGGTGCAGAATGGCGATTCGCTGACCGGACAGTATCTGGCACCCCATCTGAAAGGCGACCGCTCGGTTTCTGCGGTATCTGTTTAAGCTGGAGGGAAAATGGACAGACAGGAAGCACTTGAATCTGTTAAGGCTAATGTTGAGAATGAGAACCTGATAAAGCATATGCTGGCCACCGAGGCCATCATGCGTGCCCTGGCAAAACGCCTGGGTGAAGATGAGAACAAGTGGGGGCTCGCCGGTCTCCTGCATGATATTGACGTGGAGCTTACCGAGGGTGACATGAATGCCCACAGTCGACTCGGGGCTGACCTTGTCCGGGAAATGGGGGCCAGCGAAGAGATAGCCCATGCCATCCTCTGTCATAATGAAGCGCATGGGGTCCCTGCGGAGACACAGCTTGATAAGGCCCTGCTCTGCGCCGACCCTTTGACTGGCTTAATCACCGCCGGTGCCTTGGTGCTACCGGACAAGAAGCTGGCCAGCCTTAAAGCGAAGTCCGTCAGGAAAAGGTTTAAGGAGAAGAGCTTCGCTGCCGGAGCGAACCGTGAGCAAATAGCGAAGTGCAGCGAACTGGGAATCGAGCTTGATGATTTTATTGAACTGGGGGTAGCCGCCATGCAGGGGGTTGCACCCAATCTTGGGCTCTAGCCGAAGCTTAAGGTCGAGCCGTCGGGGGTCTTAACGACATCGATGCGGGTGGGGAATGCGTCCCGCAATTCCTCGATGTGGGTTATCACCAGTATCTTCTCAAAGTCGTCCTGGATGGAGTTTATCGCTTCCCTTAGCTTTTCTATACCGACGGTATCCTGCGTACCGAAGCCCTCATCGACAATCAGGGTCGGCAGCGGTGCACCCGCCCGCCTTGCCAGTAGCTTGGACAGGGCGATACGGATGGAGAAGTTGATGCGGAAGGCCTCTCCACCGCTGAACATCTCGTAGTTACGTGTCCCTAGCTCGTCGGCGATGTTTATATCCAGCGTCTCGATGGTGTCGCCCTTCTTCGTCTCGCGCTGTGTCTCGATTTTCACGTTCATCCGGTTGTCCGTCATGCGCCCCAGCAGGCGGTTCGCCTCGCTCTCTATTTCGGGGAGGGCTGTCTCGATGAGCAGGGCTTGAATACCCTTCTTGCCGAAGGCTTCTGCCAGGTCGCGGTAGATTTGCTCGTCTTTTACAGCCTGATTTATGAGCTTCTCCCGCTCTTTCTTTCTCTTCTCCAGTTCGGCGCAGCGCTCCAGCTTTCCCTTAATGCTACCAATAATTTCCCGGGCACGCTCCTGTCCTGCCGTTAGTTCGCGGTGCTCGCTTTCTGTTCTGGATAGCTCATCGGTTACCTGTGGGAGCGCGGCCAACTCCTTCGTCAGTTCCTCTTTCTTCTGGCCGTCTGCTTCGAGGCTGGTACGCAGTTGCTGGCTGGCATCGGTTGCCCGGGTAACTGCCCCCCTTTCCTCCTCAATTAAGCGGTCGGCCTCGTCGAGCTTTCGTTTCGGCTCCTCATATTGTTCGAGGCTGGTGAGTTGCTGTCGTACCTGTTCGTGCTGTTGTGCGTCATAGTCAAGGCCAGCCAGTTCCTTATCAATCTCGGAGAGAAGCTCCTGCTGCGGGGCGGCGAAGTCCCGTCGGGCGAGGCCCTGCTCAATTTCGCCCAGTCGAGTTCTTTCCTCATCAAGGCGCTTACCTGCCTGCTCTGCCTCGTCAATCTCCTGAGTGAGCTGGCCAATCCTGCCCTGTACGGTTGTCCGTTCTTTTCTCAGCCTGTCCTCGAGCCGGGTAATTTCCTCTTCGAGCGATTTCAGTTCGGCCTGGCCGTTGACGAACCCGGTCCTGGTCGATTCCAGCGACTCTGCTTTCTGCTGTTTTTCGGTGGTGTACTTGGTCTCGATGAGCTTCAGGCTCTCAGTACCCAGTTCCGTCTCGCAGAGCGGGCACCTGGCGCCGTGCTCGGTCAGCAGCAGGTCCAGTTTCTCAGCTATCTCCGTAATGTCCCGTTCAAGTTGAGACTTACCTGTTTCCAGTCCATACAGGCGTGTCCTTATCTCCTGGCCTGCCGTGTTTTTCTGTCTGAGCATCTCTTCTTCTTCGGTGAGGTGCTGCAACTGGTGTCGTGCCTGCTGCAGGTCGGTCCTTAGCTGCGGTAACCTGTCTACCCTCGACTCAAGCTCAGTTACCGCCCTCTGGACAACGGCGTGTTCTGCGAGCAGGCTCTGGCTCGCCTCCTTTATCTTTAGCTCAAGCTGTGCTTTCTGCCTTTCAAGGTTTACCGACCGCCGGAATTTTTGCTCGAGCTCGTCGTTCGACTTTTTCACCTCGACAAGCTGTTTATACCCCATCTCTATACTGTCGCGCCGACTAATTAGGTCTTCGTGCTCCTTGAGTCGTGCTTGCTGCTGCCTGAGTTGCTCCGCCCACTGCTCCAGAGCGCGTGTCTGCTGCGTGATGTGCTCCTGCACCTGTGTCAGTTGCAGCTGTTTGGCCTCGAACGCCTCTTTTTGCTGGCGCAGCTGGTTGAGACGGGTCTCGTGTTCCCTAACGGTTGCCGTAATCCGTGATAGCTCGTCCTGAGCCTGCTCCAGTTCTTCCTCGTAGGCGGGTTTCCGGGCAAGCTCTTCGTTGATGTCGGCAATGGCGCTTTCGAGCTGTTCCTTTCTGGTCTCCTGCTCTTTGGCCATTTCCTTTGCCTTCGCTTCAAGGTCGTCATAGTACGAAAGACCGAGGATGTTGGCCAGCACCTGCTTGCGACGGGCGGGATTGGCCGTGGTGAACTCGTCGGCGTGGCCCTGCCTCAGGTAGGCGCTGTTGGTGAAGGTGGCGTAGTCCATGTGCAGCGTATCGATTATCTTCTGCTGGGTCTGGGCGATTGTGTTGCCAGAAATGACTTTGAATTGACCGTTAGCACCGATTAGAAAGTCGAGGCTACTGCGTCCAGATGCACTTCTTCTTCGCGGTAAGGAATGCCTGCGCAGGATGCGGTATTCCTGCCCGCCAACGGCAAAGTCGAACTCGACAGATGTCTCTGTTTCACCCGTATGGATGAGGTCGTCGTCCCGCTTGGCCCTGGTCTGTCCCCAGAGCGCCCAGGTCATGGCGTCAATCAGGGCCGATTTACCGTGGCCGTTGCTCCCGCAGATGCTGGCGGTGTGGACGCCGTTGAAGTAGAGCGGCGGCACGTTGTCTCGGTAGCACATGAAATTGGTCAGGGCCAGCTTAACAGGAATCATACCGCCATATTTTAGCATAGTCGGCGGCGAATTGTGCTGCCCTTGGCAGATAATTACATAACGACCCCATCCTCCTGTGTCCCCCTTCCCCTCAAGGGGAAGGGGGATTACGAAATAAGAGGGGCGAAGCCCCTCTTAAGCTCTAAGCTGTTTAATTGAGTTTTCGGACTGGCAGTATTTATAGGTGTTAACGATATATTCACCTCACGCTAATGGAATTAAATTGTATTAATTGTTCGCAAATACGGTCTGCGACAATGTATCCTAAGTGAACGTCCCAATTGAACCTACTAAGTGTTTCTTCACTAATGACATTCAGCCTATAAAACTCCTCCCCAATTTCCAGCAAATCTAACTCATAGCGATTAGAAAAAAGGTTCTCGCTGGTGGACCTATAGTCTGAACTTCTTTGAAACCACTCATCAGGAGAATCCCAAATGGTATCAGTCGCTTTCGGTGCTGATTGTTCCCTTTCTGCTACGAAGCTAATTATGCTACTCGCCAATTCTCGTGATTCAGTAATAGCTATCTGCAAACGCTCCTGGTCAGTCTGAATAGTACTTGAAGTACCGAAGGTCACCCCACAAGCTGCAATAACTACACTTGTACACACAAGTATTCTCCATTTACCTTTAACCCTAACTATGTATTGTAATACCCAGTTATCCGTCACAACAAAAGATGCAATGAGAGCTACTGTAATTGCCCAAAACAGGGGGGACATATGAATACCACCCTTGCCTAGAAAGTACCCTGCGATAGCAAGAGCGATAGCTCGCAACTTTTGAAATAATTCGATATATTTGGTCTGATTGGTGAGTGTTTCGCTTACCATTGCCTTCTCCTGCCCGAAAATTCGTTATCAGGCAGTATATCACCGTACGTAGAAGCACACAACTTAGTCTAATTATATGGAACGGATTTAATAGCTTGACACCGAAGTAGCAGCCATCTAAAGTGAAGTCTAACCAGAACAGTAAGGAGGCTTCCGATGAAGGCATGCCAGGGACAGATAGGACGGGTCTTTGTAATACGGCTTGAGGACGGGGATGTGGTGCCCGTGTGTATCGAACAGTTTGCCACTGAGAAGGGGGTATCGGTGGGACATGTCGTCCTGATAGGCGGTATCGGCGGTGGGGAGGTGGTGGTCGGCCCGCGCCGCTCTGACGAAATGCCTCCGGAGCCGATGCTCCTGCCGCTAGACGGCGCCCACGAGGTTTGTGGAGTAGGTATTATCGCTCCAGACGAGGGTGGAAAACCGGTGTTGCACATCCATGCCGCCTTGGGGCGTTCCGGTAAGACCACCACCGGCTGCCTGCGTCCCGGTGTCACCACCTGGGTGGTGGGGGAGGCCATTATTTACGAGATACTGGGAGCGGATGCCTCGCGCATCATGGACGATACCACTGGCTTTGCCCTGCTTGAGGTCCCCTCGGAGTAGACCGTTTCAGGTTACGCCGCTGAAGTCTTTCGCTCTCCGTATCTGGGCGAAAATACGGACGGCAGATTCCCACCAAAGGCCGATGTCCCTCTGTTTATTCAGGTGTTAGTCTTAGTCTACAGGCTGGCTGGCGCAGGGGCGGCCTATTTGCTTTTTTTATAAGTACTGGGGATTTCCAGGTACGCTCCTACTGACAAAGCCCGGCCAACCAGTCTGGAGTATTGTGTGGGGTGGTGTGGTGGTGGTCCATGGGGGCACCGAATAGAGCTCGGTGCCCCCAACATTTTCTTGCTTTAGCCTGATAACAGTGAAATGATACTTACTGACTTCTGAGGTACTTATCGATATCGGCGGCGGCGCGTTTACCGGCGCCCATGGCACTGATGACCGTAGCGGCTCCGGTAACGATATCACCCCCGGCCCAGACCCCGGCCTTGTTCGTTTTACCGGTCTCTTCATCGGCGACCACCGTGCCCCGGCGCGTGGTGTCCAGTCCCTCGGTCGTCGAGGCTATTAGCGGATTGGGGGTTGTGCCCAGGGCAACGACCACGGTATCGATATCGATTATGAACTCGCTGCCCTCTCTGGGAATGGGGCGACGCCTTCCGCTGTCGTCAGGCTCACCGAGTTCCATCTCGATGCACTTCATGGAAGTAACCCAGCCCTGCTCGTTGCCGATGAACTCCACGGGATTGGTCAGGAACCTGAATATTATGCCCTCTTCCATGGCGTTCTCGACCTCTTCGCGGCGGGCGGGCATCTCCGCCTCCGACCGTCGGTAGATGATGTAGACCTCTTCAGCGCCCAGCCTGAGGGCGCAGCGTGCCGAGTCCATGGCGACATTACCACCGCCGATGACAGCCACCCTTTTACCGGCACTGATAGGGGTGTCGTATTTCGGGAAAAGGTAGGCCTTCATCAGGTTGGTGCGGGTTAGAAACTCGTTGGCGGAATAGATACCACAGAGGTTTTCACCGGGGATGTTCATGAACATCGGCAGTCCGGCACCGGTGCCGAGGAATACGGCATCGTAGCCGCTGTCCAGCAGCTCGTCGACGGTATCAATCTTACCTATTACAGCATCAAGCACCAGCTCCACACCGAGAGACTTGACATAATCTACCTCAGCCTGGACAATCTCTTTAGGCAGACGGAACTCGGGGATGCCGTACATCAGCACACCCCCGCCGATGTGAAGTGCCTCAAAGATGGTGACGCTGTGACCCATCTTGGCGAGTTCAGCGGCAGCTGTCAGTCCCGCAGGACCGGAACCGACGACGGCCACCCGCTTTCCGGTGGGCTCTGGGGTGTCGGGTGCCTTCGTCTCCATTGATGGCTGGTTCTCCCTTTCCCAGTCGGCAACATAGCGTTCGAGGCGGCCAATGGCAATCGGTGCGTCACGTTTGGCCAGGGTACAGACCTCTTCACACTGAGTTTCCTGAGGACACACCCGACCACAGATGCCGGGGAGGGCGTTCTTGCTCTTGAGTATCCTGACAGCCTCAGGCATGTCGTTATCCCGGATTGCCTTGATGAATTCTGGGATGTCAACGTTTACCGGACAGCCACTGACACAGGGTCGCTTCGGGCACTGGATGCAGCGGTTGGCCTCGTATTCGGCCTGCTCGTCGGAATATCCGAGGGCGACTTCGTTGAAATTCTTGGCTCGTTCCTTGGGGTCTTGCCGGGGCATTTCAACCCGGTTCAGGTCAAGTTTCGGCATAGGTATCCACTTCCTAATTGGTATTATTGGTATGAATCAGCTAGAACCCGTGCTGGCGTTTCCAGTCTTCGAAAGACGTTTTTTCCTGCTCCAGATAGCTACGCTGGCGGGAAAAGAGAAGGTCCCAGTCGACCTGGTGCCCGTCGAAATCAGGGCCATCAACACAGGCGAATTTGGTCTCGCCTCCCACACTCACCCGACAGCAGCCGCACATACCGGTGCCATCGACCATGATGGGGTTGAGGCTGACGATGGTCTTCACTCCATAGGGCTCGGTGGTGCGGGAACAGGCCATCATCATCACACTGGGCCCGATGGCGATAACACGGTCAATCTTCTGGTCGCTATCGAGGATTTCCTTCAGCGGCTCGGTAACCAGTCCCTTGCGGCCATAGGTACCGTCGTCGGTGGTGACAATCAACTCGTCACTGACGTTGCGCAGTTCATCTTCCCAGAAGATTAGGTCCTTGTTTCGGGCACCCATGATTGAGATGACGTGGTTGCCCTTTTCGCGCATGGAGCGGGCAATCGGCATGATGGTGGCCACGGCGAAGCCGCCGGCGACACAGACGACAGTGCCGAAATTATCGATGTGAGTAGGCAGACCGAGTGGTCCGATGAAATCGGAGATGGAATCGCCGGTCTCCAGTTGTGCCAGACGGTGAGTGGTGGTGCCGACGGCCATAACGACGATGGTAACGGTCCCTTCTTCGCGGTCCCAGTCGGCAATGGTCAGGGGGATTCGCTCTCCCTTCTCGTCAATCCTGATGACCACAAACTGACCTGCCTGGGCCCTTTTAGCAACGCTGGGTGCTTCAATCTTGTAGAGGTTAACATTTGGTGCCAGGTTCGTTTTAAGGATTATTTTGAACAGTTTTCAGCCTCACTTGAGTATTTTTAACTGTCGTACCGAAGTGCATTTGCAGATTATGACTAAATATTATGCCTTGGCGATTTTAACGGCACTGACCTTGAATTCGGGTATCTTGGCAACCGGGTCCAACGCTGGGTTGGTGAGTACGTTGGCGGCGCTCTCCGCAAAGTGCATGTTCATGTAGACCACGCCCTTGTCCGATACCTCGGTGACGTTAGCACGTGCAGTTACACTCCCGCGACGTGAGGTAATTTTTACCCTGTCACCATGAGCAATACCCAGCTTTTCGGCATCTGACGGGCTAATGTCAACCCATGCCTCTCCAAGCAGGTTGTTCAGACCGCTAACACGACGTGTCATTGTACCGGAATGCCAGTGGAACAGGTTGCGGCCGGTGGTGAGCAGCAGCGGGTATTCCTTGTCGGGTAGCTCCGCAGACGGCTTGTATTCCAGCGGTACGAAATGCCCCTTGCCCCGCGAGAAAATGCCAACGTGCAGTATGGGAGTGCCGGGGTGGTCGGTAGTAGGACAGGGCCACTGTAGTCCTCCCTCTTCCAGACGCTCGTAGGTGATGCCACCATAGGCTGGGGTCAGGCTGGCAATCTCCTCCATTATTTCTGAGGGGCTGTCAAAGTCGAAGCCCTTGATACCCATCTTCTGGGCAATCTGGCAGGTAATCAACCAGTCCGGCCTGGAGTCACCGACCGGTTCGAGTGCCTTGCGAACACGCTGTACGCGACGCTCGGTATTGGTGAAGGTACCGTCTCTCTCGGCAAAACTGGCCGCCGGAAGCACGACATCAGCCAGTTCGGCGGTCTCGGACATGAAAATATCCTGGACAACGAGGAAGTCGAGTTTCTTCAGGGCTTCTATGGCATGATTGGCATCGGGTTCACTCAGTGGTGGGTTTTCACCCATAATATACATTGCCTTTATCGAGCCATTATAGGCTCCATCGAACATCTCGGTGACGGTAAGGCCTGGCTTGTTACTCAACGTGGCATCCCAGGCTCTCTCGAACTTGTCTCTGATGGCGTCATCGGCAACCGACTGGTAACCGGGGTAAACATTGGGTAGTGCACCAAGGTCGCAAGCACCCTGCACGTTGTTCTGGCCTCTTAACGGGTTGACGCCGGCAGCTGGTTTACCCATATTACCGGTGAGCATTGCCAGGTTGGCGGTAGCTATGACGTTGTCGGTACCGTGGGTGTGCTGGGTGATACCCATCGCGTAGAAGATAGCCGCCGGGCTATTGGTGGCATAGATGAAGGCAGCTTCGGTTATCTTCTTGGCAGGTACACCGGTGATACGCTCCACAGTAGCCAGGTCAAAAGCCTTGAGTGATTTTTTGAATTCGTCGAAGTTCTCGCAGCGCTCTTCGATAAAGTCGGTGTCTGCCAGCCCTTCATCCATGATAACCCTGGCCATACCCATAAGGAGGGCGACATCCGTGCCGGGACGGTGCCGTAGCCAGATTGTGGCGTCCTTGACAAGGTCAATCTCCCTCGTATTGGCAACAATCAGCTTGGCGCCCTTGCCGACTGCCTTCTTCATTTCCAGGGCAATTACCGGATGTGCTTCGGTGGTGTTGGTGCCAATCGCTAGGATACAGGCGGCATCACTGATATCGCGAATGGAGTTGGTCATGGCTCCACTGCCGAATGTCGTGACCAGACCGGCCACGGTGGGGGCATGTCAGAGGCGGGCACAGTGGTCCACATTGTTATGGCCGAAGCCTGTACGCGTAAACTTCTGGACCACGTAATTATCTTCATTCGTGCACTTGGCCGATGAAATAACAACTACTTCATTTTTCTTGAAGCCGGAAAGCTTGCTGGCAATCAGTTCCAGAGCTTCGTCCCAGGTGGCTCCCTCGAATTTACCGTTTTTCTTTATCAGCGGCGTTGTTAAACGGTCGGGGTGATGGACAACCTCCGTAATACCGAATCGACCCTTAACGCAGGCCTGGCCGTGGTTAACGTCGTTGTCCCGCAGGGGGAGTACCTCCATTATGTGTCCGTCTTTCAACTCCAACTCAAGCTGACAGCCGACACCACAGTACGGGCAAGTGGTAGTCACTCTTGTATCGGGCAGTCCCTCATACTTGCGGCGGCGCTCAATCAGTGCCCCGGTGGGGCAAACATCGACACAGGCGCCACAGTATCTGCAATCGGAATCACGCAGGGCATGTCCGAAGGCAGTCCCGGGTAGTGTTTCGCTACCCCGTGATGTGAAGGCAATCGCGCCGACGCCCCTGACCTCCTGGCATACCCTGACACAACGCCCGCAGAGGATGCAGAGGTTATAGTCACGCTCAAAGAACGGGTTCTCGCGGTCGATGGGCAGTCCCCGTAAGGTAGAGGGTAGCTCTACATTCTCAATCCCTATATAGTCAACGACCTCCTGTAGCTCACAGGTTCCGTTCTTAGGACAGGTAACGCAGCGTTGGGTGATGTCGACACTGCGCAGGCAGATGTCGAACGGACCGCATCGCTCACGGCGCCAGCAGGTGAGGCAGGGATGTGGGTGCTCGCTGAGCATAAGCTCCAGGACACCCCGTCGGAATTCTTGGAGTTGCGGGGTCTTGGTCCGCACTACCATGCCGTTGGTGGCCGGTGTTGCGCAGGAGGCAGGTAGCCCACGCATGTTCTCAATCTCAACAAGACAGAGTCGGCAGGCGCCGTAGGGGGTCAGGTCCGGGTGGTAGCATAACGTAGGTATATAGATACCCGCCTGCTGGGCAGCCCCGAGCACGGTCACACCGGTATCTACCTCGATTTCCTGTCCGTCAATAGTTAGCGTGATTTCGCCCATACTTGACCTCGTCAATCATTAGTGGCGGTTTCGCCCGCGTCTTCTTTCTTTGTTGCTGGTCTGGATGCCGTTACCGGAATTGGCTCACTGGGAACCTCAATTTCTTCAGCGGAAACCTTCACAACCGCGCTGAATCGGTCGGGACAGACATCCATGCAGGTGCCGCATTTGATGCACTTTTCCTGGTCGACGATATGAACCATTCTCCTGTCACCGATTATGGCATCGACCGGACAGTTTCGCAGACATATCATGCACCCCTGGCACTTATCCGGCAGGATAAAGAACTTAATAAGCTCCGTGCAGGCCAGCGCGCGACATCGCTTCTCTACAATGTGCTCTTCGTATTCCTCACGAAAGTAGCGGAGCGTGGTCAGGACCGGATTCGGGGCAGTCCCCCCAAGCTGACACAGGGATGTAGACTTAATAGTAGTGGCCAGCCTCTCAAGGAGGTCAATATCACTTGGTTGTCCCTCTCCCCGGGTAATGCGTTCAAGGATGTCTAACATGTGCCTTGTGCCGACGCGGCAGGGCACGCATTTACCGCAGGACTCGTCCTGGGTGAAGCTGAGGAAATACCTGGCCATGTCTACCATGCAGGTATCTTCATCGGCAACGACAAATCCACCCGAGCCCATGATGGTACCTGCCTGGGTCAGTGAATCGTAGTCGACCGGCAGGTTCAGCTTGCTCGCTGGTAGGCAACCGCCCGATGGGCCACCAGTGAGTACTGCTCTAAACTCTTTGTTGTTGACGATACCACCGCCGACCTCGTAGATGATATCACCGACGGTGATACCCATCGGTACCTCTACCAGACCGGTACGCACCACCTTGCCCGCCAGGGCAAATGTCTTGGTTCCTTTGCTTGACTCCGTACCGTATTGGGCATACCATTCGGCATCCCGCTGGAATATCGCCGAAACATTGGCCCAGGTCTCGACATTATTGACATTACTCGGTTTGCCCCATAGCCCGGACTGGGCAGGGAAGGGCGGGCGAGGTCGTGGCATACCACGTTTACCTTCAATCGACATCATCAGGGCGGTCTCTTCACCGCAGACAAACGCGCCGGCCCCCTCCTTTATTTCCAGATTGAAACTGAGGTCAGTACCGAGGATATTATCACCAATGAGGTTATACTCCTCCATCTGCTTGAGGGCTGTTTCGAGCCGCTGTATTGCCAGCGGATACTCTGCCCGGCAGTAGATATAGCCGTGCGACGAGCCGGTGGCATAGGCACCGATGAGCATACCCTCCAGTACGGAGTGCGGGTCACCCTCGAGTAACGACCTGTCCATGAATGCCCCGGGGTCACCCTCATCGGCGTTGCAGATGAGGTATTTCACATCGCCAGGTTGTTCCCAGAGTCGCTCCCATTTGAAGCCGGTAAAGGCACCAGCGCCACCACGTCCTCTTAGTCCGGACTTGCTGACCTCATCAATAACTTCTTTCTGGGTCATTTTCAGCGCCCGGATGAGACCGCTATAGCCACCGTTGGCGATGTATTGATTGATATCGGCCGGGTCAATATGTCCGCAGTTCCGCAGAGATATTCGCACCTGCGGTTTCATAATAGGCAACTCGGCAAGCTCGGGAATACCCTCGACGCTACCCTCGCCGATGGTACCCATCGCCAGGTCAGGACGGGGATTGTCATTAACAAGGTATTCCTCAATAAGCTGTTTCACGGTTTCCGGGGTCAGATTACCGTAAGAGATACGTGGGCGTCCCGGCTTGATGATGTCTACCAGGGGCTCGGCATAGCACATCCCGATACAGCCAACCTCTGTAATTAACGCTTCAATGCCGAGTCTTGCAAGCTCTTCCTTAATTGTTGCCAGTACTGCTGCGGCTCCCGCAGCTCGGCCGCAGGTGGCCATCCCAACAAGGATGTGGGGTTTGTCGCTCTGCTGTAGGGCTTCCCAGTCTGATATTGCCTGCTTGCGTCGCTCATCAAACGTCATTGTCTTGTGCCTCTCTATAATCCGGGGCAATTATTGTCAGGTCAGCCGTTTAGTAATCTTCCAGTACTTTTCTCGCACCAGACGTAGTCATCCGACCGTGTACCTGGCCATCGATAACAAGTACCGGGGCCAGTGCGCAACAGCCGAAGCAGGCAACCTGTTCAAGGCTGAACTTATAGTCAGCTGTGGTTCCACCGGGTTCTACATTAAGCTCCTGGGCAACCGCTTCCATGATACGCTTGGCACCCCTGACGTGGCACGCAGTACCCTGACAGACCTTTATGGTGTGCTCGCCCTGTCTCTCGAAGCGGAACTGGGCGTAAAAGCTGGCAACCCCGAATATTTCACTGCTGGACAGGCCTAAAAAATGGGCTATCTCTGAAAGTGATTCTTCAGGTAGATAGCCCAATTCCCCTTGTACCTTTTGTAGGACTGGAATCAGGGATTCTTTATGTCCCTGATTGGCCTCGAGAATCGGCAACAGCCGCTCGCGTATGCTCTTTTCCAAAAAAGCACCCTCAAAAAATACTCAAGCCACAGATAGTTTATCATGAATGTATGGCTGATTCAAGTCTCAGGGACTTGCCAATTAGGTAATTTTAGGTATAACATATAGCGTTGTGTGTACTGGCACTATCCTGACCGCTGTCAGGTGTTGAGAAGAGAAGGATATTGGGGACAACACGATGGCTGGTCTGAGAATTGTGCTTACATCAGCTCCAAACCAAAACATCTGAGGTGATAGTAATGGGCATCGAATTGGTTCATATTGGTTTTAACAACATCGTCGTTATGAACAGGGTTGTGGCCATAGCTTCGCCGACTTCGGCGCCAACGAAACGAATGGTTCAGGAAGGTCGTAACAAAGGGATGTTAATTGACCTCACCAATGGAAGAAGGACCAAGGCGGTGCTGATTACGGACAGCGGACATATTGTGCAGGCCGCACTTGCGCCGGAGACCATCGCCGGCAGGTTGCAGGCAAGCCAGCTCAGAGAAATTACGTTTGGGGCTGACGAGAACGAAGGTTAGGTCGGGCAATGAATAGCGGGCCTGAAAGGAGTGGATTTCGCCCCGAGTCGAGTAGTCCGCTACTGATTGTACTATCTGGCCCTTCGGGTGTCGGTAAAGATGCAGTCCTGAACAGGCTCAAGGAATCTGGTTATCCCCTCTACTATGTTGTTACCCTGACAACACGGCCTCAGCGGGACAGTGAGCAGGACATGGTGGACTATCATTTCGTCTCGGCTGACGAGTACCACGATATGCTGGCCAGAAACGAGTTGCTGGAATCAGCCAATGTATACGGCAACTGGTACGGTGTCCCTCGGGCAGCCGTAAAAGAGGCCCTGGACAGGGGCGAGGATGTAATCATAAAAATAGATATCCAGGGTGCAGCTACAATCAAGCAGACTGTACCCGAGGCGGTCTTTATCTTCCTTACTCCCCCGTCAATAGAGGAACTGACTGCCCGGCTTACCCAACGCCTGACGGAATCCACCGCTGACCTGGCCTTACGCTTGGAGACCGCAAGGGAAGAGATGGAACAGTTGTCCCGGTTTGATTACATAGTAGTGAATCACAGTGGGGAGCTTGACCGGGTGGTTTCCTCAATCCAGGCCATCATCACCGCCGAGAAATGCCGGGTTACCCCACGGCGGATAGCCCTACCCTGAGTAGAATAGCTGGAGCAGCTTGGCGAATGCATAGCCCAGCGCCCCGCAGATGGGGAAGGTCAGTATCCAGGCAGTCACAATGTTACCTGCCACCCCCCAGCGTACTGCTGATAATCTCCTGGTAGCGCCTACCCCCATTATCGATGAGCTAATGCAGTGCGTGGTGCTCACCGGGATACCGAAGTGAGACGCTACTTCAATGACAGTAGCCGCTGACGCCTCAGCAGCGAAGCCGTGTACCGGGCGAAGAAGGGTAACCCTCATTCCCAGGGTTTTGATAACACGCCATCCACCAATGGCCGTGCCTATGCTGATGGAAAGCGCGGAAACAATGATTATCCAGAAGGGTACGTTGTCCCACAGGCCAGGATTTCCTGTATAAACTACCATGCCCATGGTGATAACACCTATTGGCATCTGGCCGTCATTCTTGCCGTGGCTGTAAGCCATAAAGGCGGCCGTGAGCCATTGTAGGCGTCCAAAGATGACTCGTGTTCTATCGGGTGCAACACGCCGAAAGAGCCATAGTATCAGGACCATTAAAGTGAAACCACCAATGAAACCCAGGATTGGAGCAATAGCCACCGACGAGCCGACCTGTGCTATCTTGCTCCATATTACAGCCTGTGTGCCGGCTGCAGCGATACCGGCTGCCGCCAAACCGGCCACAAAACCGTGCGTAATGCTTACGGGCAGGCCCAGGTAAGTGGCGATAGAACCCCAAACGATGACGGCCCCCAAGGCGGAAATGACCGTGAGATTTGTGATTGCGTCTGGAATCAGGATTCCCTTGCCGATAGTCTTGGCGACCGCCAGACCGGTGAGTGCACCCGCCAGATTGGCGATAGCGGCTATAAGGATGGCGTTTCTGGGAGAGAGAACACGAGTACCAATGACGGTAGCAATGGCATTGGCGGCATCATTGAATCCATTTACCAGCCCGAAACCAATCGCCAGAAAGACGATGATAATCAAGACGACCAGCGAGGAATCAGGCATGCTTGAGTGCTACCCCTTCAATGACATTGGCCACATCCTCACACCTGTCCGTGGCACTCTCCATGTGCTCGTAGATTTCGCGCCACTTGATTACATGGGCCATGTCGGTGGAGTCCTCAAAGAGCTCTGCCAGAGCAGTCCGGTAGACCACATCTGCCATGTTCTCCAGACGGTTGATTTCCACGCAGCGTTCCAGAATCTGCTTCAGCTTGGCCTTATGCCTTAGCTCAACTACCGCCCGTTCAACCTCAGTGGTTGCCTCAATAATAATATCGGCGAGCTCTTTAGCTCGCCGACCGGGCGACTCCACTTTGTAGATGAGCATGTCATTAGAGGCGCTTTCGATGAAGTCTATGATATCATCGAGGCTTTTGGCCAGCAGGGCAATGTCCTCCCGGTCAAATGGGGTGACGAAGGTCCGGTGAAGTCGTGCAATAATCTCGTGGGTAATGGTATCTCCGATATGCTCAAGCTCTTTTATCTCCTCTACCCTCTGCTCGATATGCTCCCACTTGTCAATTAACTCGTTCAATACCTTGGCTGCCTTCACTGTGTTGCGGGCGCTGTCCTCAAACAGCTCGAAGAACTTCTCTTCTCGTGGAATAAAGGGGACTCTCAACTATGTATCCTCCTTGTACTGGCTGGACATATTATATGTATCTACAAGAAAGCCAAACTCCACCAAATACAAGTCTAGAGTAGAGTGTTGCCATTGTCAACCTGAATTCCTGACCGGTTTTTATGGGGGACTGAGAAGTCTTCCAGCGGCATTTCCGTTATGCGGGCCAAACTGCTAGAATGTCAATATCGCGACTTTTTATCCGGGCTTTTCTATGGTTGTTTGCGTTTAATAGCGTACGTTACGGAAGGTAAAAATGTGCGGAAACAGGAGATTCGTATGAGCGAAAACAAGCTGGATGAGTTTGCCCCTATTTTTTACCCGAAAACACATGCCGTGATTGGGGCATCATCTAACATGCGGAAATTCGGCGGCAGGGTATTGCAGGTATCACTCACCTTCGGCTACAATGGTCAGCTTTATCCGGTAAATCCTCAGGAATCCGAGATACAGGGGATGAAGACCTATGCCAGTGTCAAAGACATCCCCGGACCGGTTGATTTTGCCTCAATTGCTGTTCCCGCTGAGGCAGTACCGGGGGTTGTCCAGGAGTGTCTTGAGAAGGGTGTAAAAGGAGTACAGGTGCTCAGTGCCGGCTTCCGTGAGGCGGGTGAGGAAGGGGCGAAACTGGAGAAAGAGCTGTCCGAAATTGCCGCCAGAGGCATCCGTATTGTCGGTCCGAACTGCTTTGGCGTCTACTCTCCCGATGGCGGCATTACAATTCTGCCTGGGGCAACCCTTCCCAAGGAAAGCGGGCCGGTGGGCTTTATCAGCCAGAGTGGTGGTTACTCCATTCGGGTGCCGCGCCGCTCTGAGGGCCTCGGGATTAAATATAGCAAGGTGATTAGCTACGGTAACGCCTGCGATATCAATGAGTGCGACCTTATCGAATATTTCTATCAGGACCCCCAGACTGAGATAATCACAGGCTATATCGAGGGGGTGAAGGATGGTCCCCGTCTTTTCAGACTGCTCCAGGAGGTGTGCCGGAAGAAACCGGTGATACTGTGGAAGGGGGGCCTGACCAAGGGAGGGGCGAGAGCGGTGCAGTCCCATACGGCCTCACTGGGTGGCGAAGAGCAGGTCTGGGACGCCGTTTTCCGACAGACCGGAGCCATACGGGTTACCGGACTCGAAGAGCTTTTGGATACCACGCTGGCCTTCATGCACCTGAAACCACAGGCAGGGCGCCGGGTATGTCCTATCGGTGGCGGAGGTGGTATCGGCGTAGCAGCAGCCGATAGCTGTGAACGCATGGGTCTTTCCGTGCCGGTGTTTCCGGTAGAACTTCAGAAAAAACTGGAATCAATTCTACCGGCGGCTGGTGCCAGCGCTCGAAACCCGGTGGATGTGGCCAATCCTGGGCCACCCCCACAGATGTTGAGGGCGGTTATGGAGACGGTAGCCGCCGAGGCAGATATTGACATAATCATTGTAGATGAACTCGGGATGACGATGGTTATTCCGCCGGGCAGCGAGTCAATGCGACCACCAGGGATGACTAGAGAAATGGTTCAGGTGCCGGTGGATGTTAAGAACGAGTTCGGAAAGCCAGTGATTGTGGTGCTCCCGGTCGAGAATGTCGGGACCGCAACGCTTCAAGAAGAAGGCGCCCGACGCCAGGTCTGTGACTACTATCTGGAGAACGGAATCCCTGTCTACCTGACATTGGAACGGGCTGCCAGTGCCCTGGTCAACTTTACCGGCTACCACCAGCGTAATGCTGGCGTGTCGTCGTAGTTGGAACGGTTCTCTTGCATCGAGGTGTAGTCACTTATCCAACCTCACTAATTCAGTCCAGTTCTGAATGGGTTACTTTCCTTCGTTCTGCAATCTGTCAATATCGTTTATTGCATCTGAGTAAAATGCCGCTGCAGATCGAAATGAGAATATTTGCTGTCCATATTGCTTCTGTATATCAACCCTCAATTCTTTAAGAACATTATTTCCTGCTCTGGCGCTCTTTACAGCCTCCCAGAGTTTTTCATCTTTGATTGAAACTATATAACTAGCCAATTGAGACCTTCTCGCTGCTAAAAAGTTGGGTGGCTCCCTTATTTCCAACTGCGGTTCTGGTGCATCGCAACTATCCAATATTGGAGACACCCACATTGCGCTAGGTCGAAAATCATATACTAGCCCACTATCAAACTGAAATTTAATAATAATTTCTCTTTCGGGATGACTCGATGTCCTCCTACCTAACTCAATGCGTTCTACTACGAGGTACAGCCATTTTTCCTCATTGCCCAGTTGAGATTGCTTCAGTTCCTCTATGTTTGCCAGTTTATACACCCTTTCTTCCAATATAGCTTTTTCCTTTTCTTCGTCCCTCTTCATCTCGCGCATACCCCAATATGGTATTAAACCTATCGCTAGAGCAATAACAATAACCAGCGGGATAAACAACCCCCAAGCAATGTTTCTGTATAATGTATTTTCTATATTTGGTATTAGAAATGGTGCGGTTATGATACCAACTATCAGGGATAATAAACTTAGTACTTCTAACGCGCGCCAGAGAAATTTTCTAGTAATTGGAGTGCCTCGTTTGATTGCTTGCCAAAATTCCCGCATGATGCCCTCCTCCCCTTGATAGCAGGAGTATAAATCGGGATACCCCAATATGCAAGAGAAACGTTGGAATCATCAGCCGGGTAGATTGACTTTTCGCCTGATGTTCGCTACTCTAGAGAAGACAACTGAATAGGAATCCCGGGGGTGCCCGAGCGCGAGCGAGGGCTTAAATGGAGCGCAAGTCCGGTGAAAGTCCGGTACAGTTCCGCCTGCTGTAACCACGGGTGATGAATCACCCGTCGGAAGTCAGAACGCCAGCCCCCTGTGTTCTAGGTTGCCTCCGCGGAGATGGGGGAAGCAGGTAGTCATTTCAAATCCCCTTGTTCGAGCGACGGGGGGATTTATTTTTACAGGTGGAGGGTTACTTTTGACCTTGCGGTTCGGATTAACGGAGAGGGTGTCCGGTGGAATCCGGGGGCGTGGCCGACTGGCGACGGTGTTGCTGTTTCTGACGGCAGGTTTGGTACTGGCACTGTTCATAGCCAGTATTTTCGGTACTGTGACCATATCTCTGCCGGACATGGTCAAGATGACCCTGGAGAGGATTACGCCTCTTGATTTTGAGAATACCTGGCGTTCCGCTGATGAGACAATCTTCTTCCAGATAAGGCTGCCCCGCGCTATCGGCGCTGCCCTGGTCGGAGCCGCTCTGGCTACGGCGGGTGTATTGTTTCAGGGGCTCCTGCGTAACCCGATGGCTGACCCGTATATCATCGGTACCTCATCCGGTGCTGCCCTGGGTGCGACCATCGCCATGATACTGCCGATAAACCTCACCTTCCTAGGATTCGGCCTGGTACCGCTGGCTGCCTTCGCCGGTGCTTTAGGAACGGTGATTCTCGTCTATAACCTGGCGCGCGTCGGTGGCAAGACGCCCATCGTCAGTATGCTCCTAGCCGGATTTGTGGTCAGCGCAATGCTGGCGGCGGTAATCTCTTTTATGATGGCCATAAGCGACCGCCTGGATCTTAACATCCGCTCGGTTTATACGTTTCTCATGGGGCACATTTCGGTGGTCGGCTGGGAGCCGCTGGCAGTGATTGCCCCGCTGGTGATAGCGGGGGTGATTATCGCCCGGTTCTTTGCCTATAACCTGAACGCCTTTTCGCTTGGGGAAGAAGGCGCTGCCTATGTTGGCATCGAGGTTGAGCGGGACAAGTTACTCATTCTGGCACTGGGGTCGTTGCTTACGGCGGCGGCTGTTTCTGTTGGCGGTCTCATCGGCTTTGTAGGACTGGTGATGCCGCATACGGTGCGCCTCGTCCTCGGGCCGGACCACCGGCTCCTGCTGCCGGCTGCAGCCTTGGCCGGGGCTATCTTCGTCGTTATTGCCGACCTGCTGGCACGGGTCGTGCTGGCCCCCGCCGAGATTCCGGTGGGGATTGTGACCGCTATTGTCGGTGCTCCGTTTTTCCTTTACCTGTTGCGGCGCAGCCGGAGGGAGTACGCTTTCTGATGGTCGGACTGGAGATAAAGCAGGTATCATTTTCGTACAGCAACGGACTGGTGCTGCATGATGTTGACCTTTCGGTAAAGGCCGGTGAAATGGTGGGATTGCTTGGGCCTAACGGCTCGGGCAAGACCACTCTTATCAAGCTGGCCAGCGGCGTGCTTAAGCCCGGTAAGGGTGAGATATGGCTGAACGGCTCCACCCTTAGTCAGATGCGGCGGAGGGCGATAGCCCGCAGTATTGCCGTGATGCCGCAGCAGTTCCATATCCCCTTTGCCTTCAAGGTCGGTGAGGTGGTGATGCTGGGGCGGATTCCATTTATCCGCGCCCTGACCGGCGAAACAAAGGCAGACAGGGAAGCGGTTGGTCATGCCCTTGAAGTGGCGGGGGTAACCGAACTGGAAAATCGCCGTTTTGACGAGTTAAGTGGTGGTGAACGCCAGAAGGTCATCCTGGCGATGGTGCTCGCCCAGCAGCCGCAGGTACTTTTGCTTGACGAACCGACCCTACATCTGGATATTACTCATCAGGTGGAGATACTGGAACTGGTGCGGGGCCTGAATCGGCAACAGAACCTGACGGTTGTGGCTGCCATGCACGACCTCAACCTGGCGTCTCTCTATTTCGACCGCCTGGTGCTGCTCAAGGAGGGCAGGGTCCACGCTGATGGCACACCGCTTGAGGTTATCACCGAGGACATGCTGCGCAAGGTCTTCGGAGCATCCGTAAAGGTAGAGGCGCACCCGGCAACCGGCACTCCGCATGTGGTCGTTATGCCCGAGGGGACTACCAATAAAGCCTCGCAAGCAACTGCTGAATAACAGCTTTTCTCTGAAAGTATCACTGTACCTTGCGGTTTCTCGTCCGGCTCTGACGTGGTATCATGTACCTGGAGTTGAGGATGGCCGAAGACAGCGTGGTGCGGGAAGAGCATGACCATCACCAGGTAATCGGTGGTATGAGGCAGTTACTGATTGCCCTGATTATCGTGGTGCTGGTAATGGTCGCCGAAATTGTCGGTGGCCTGCTCAGTAACAGCCTGGCACTGCTCGGTGATGCCGGGCACATGCTGGTAGATGCCCTGGCGTTGAGTATCAGCCTGATTGCTATCTGGATTGCTCGGAGACCGGCTGATACTGCCAAGACATACGGCTACCACCGCGTCGAAATCATGGCGGCGATGACCAACGGCGTTATTCTGTTGCTGGTGGCTGTCTTCATTTTCTACCGGGCCTACCAGCGCCTGTTGGAACCAGCCGAAATCGACGCTGCACTGATGATGGGGGTAGCAGCAATTGGACTGGTGGCAAACCTCACCGGAATACTGCTGCTGAGGAGGGCAAGGCACACCAGCATCAATATCAGGGCTGCTTTCTGGCACATTCTCGGTGACACCATATCGTCATTCGGGGTTATTGTTGGCGGTATCATCATTGCGGTTACCGACTGGAGGATTGTCGACCCTATAATAGCAATCGTCATTGGTACCATTATCCTCTGGGGGGCCGTGCGGCTTGTCCGGGAGTCCAGCGATATCCTTCTCGAAGCGGTACCCCGGCATATCCAGATGGACGCAGTAGGACTGGCAATGATGGATATTCCCGGCGTCAGGGACGTTCATGATATGCATATCTGGACGATTACGTCCGGGATACACGCTCTCAGTGCCCATGTCCTGATTGATGACCAGACCGTAGCCCGGAGCGCTGAGATAACCAGAGTGGTCGAGCAGGAGCTTGCCCGGCGTTTCAACATTACCCACACCACCCTGCAGCTTGAGTGCGAGAAGTGTGAGAGTTGTTCCGAGGGGCTGGTGTGTGGGATAACACGGCAGGAAGCTCACTGAAAGGTTAGAGATGAATAGTGAAAACAGGCCAGAGGTCCTTATTCCCAGCACTGAGATATCGGCTGCCGTAGACCGGCTGGCAGCCGATATCCGCCGCGATTACGCAGGAAAAGAGCCCCTGCTTCTGGGTATTCTGAAGGGCTCCTTTATGTTCATGGCTGACCTGGTACGGCGGCTCGACTTTCCACTGGAGATTGACTTCGTTCGGCTATCCAGTTACGGTGGGGGTACTGAAAGCTCAGGCAAGATAAACGTGGTGCAGGGCCTTCGTTCGGATGTCAAGAGCAAGGACGTGCTGGTGGTTGAGGATATCATTGACACCGGATTGACGGTGGCTTACCTGCTGGAATACCTGCACAAGAAGCGCCCGGCCTCGCTCAAACTGTGTACCCTGCTGGATAAGCCCTCGCGGCGGCGGGTTCCCGTGTCAATCGACTATACGGGTATTACCGTGCCCGATAAGTTCCTCGTTGGCTATGGGCTCGACTGCGATGAAGTGTACCGCAACCTGCCGGATATCTGCGTGCTGGGGGAGTAATGTCAGACGACATCAGTGATATTCAGTCGTATTATGATGCGGCGGTAGAGCAAGAAGATGACCGGTTGGAGCGCCACCAGCTTGAGCGCGATATAACCTGGCGTTATCTGGAAAAGTATCTGCCTCCCTCCGGTTCTGTTCTCGATATCGGCACTGGAGCGGGAGCATACACTCTGGAACTGGCCAGGCGCGGTTATACCGTTACGGCCGTGGATATTTCGAGTAAGCTCATTGAGCTTTGTAAGCAGAGAGTATCGGACGCGGGGCTTGAAAAGAGTGTAAGATTTATTGTTGCAGATGCGCGGGACCTCAGTGATGTTAAAGATGATAACTTTGATGCTGTACTTCTCATGGGGCCTCTCTACCATCTTGTTTTAGAGGAAGACAGGAAGATAGTGCTTAAGGAGGCACTCAACAAGTTGAAACCTAGGGGGTGATATTCTCCTCTTTTATTAGCCGGTACGGTATCTGGGGCGACGTGATGAAGAACATTCCCGAGAGTATTGATGACCAGGCGGACGTTCGTTCGGTACTGGATTTTGGGAGAGAC
>DUFD01000026.1 GCA_011171075.1 Dehalococcoidia bacterium
ATCCCGGTAGCCCTTTGCTGCTACCTGTTGTTCCAGGTGCCGTTACCGCCGGTGCTGACGGCCACCTTCCTGATGGTGCTGCTGTGCAAGTTCCTGACACGGCCTGTTCCCGGCAGGGGGCTGGCCATACCCATGTTTATCCCGCCGGTATTTGCTGCCCTTTTTGCGATACTGTTCACCAGAGAATATGCTGCACCCTGCGCCTATATATCCGGGGTATTGGGGACGCTGATTGGTGGCGACCTCCTGAATCTCGGGAAGGCCAGAAGGATGGGTGCCGGCATTGTTTCAATCGGAGGGGCCGGTGTTTTCGACGGGATATTTCTGGTCGGGGTGGTCTCGGTGATACTCACTGCCTTTTTCGGTTAGTGTAATACCAGTTAGTGCAAGAACAAATAGGGGTCAGCACAGGCACGCCTGTGCTGACCCCTTAGGAACGCTTAATAAAACCACCCTCTTATCGATTATTAATCGATGGACTGCGCCAGTAGTTCCCGGTGGTAGTAGCTGTCGCCAAAGGCGGTATCCGATGACCTGGCCCTCTTGAAATAAAGGTGCATGTCATGGTCCCAGGTGAAGCCGATACCCCCGTGAATCTGTACACCGTGGTCACAGACCATCTTGTAAGTATCGCCACAATAGCTCTTGGCCATGGAAACAGACATTTGCGCATCTGGAATATCGTCTTTAATGGTTTCAGCTGCCCACTCGGTGAGCGACCTGGCGTACTCAAGATCGCTGTACATATCAGCACACTTGTGCTTGATAACCTGGAAGCTACCGATGGGCACACCGAAGGCAATCCTTTCCTTGGCGTAGTTTACCGTGGTCTCGAGTACCCACTCGCCTCCACCGACCATCTCGGCACAGAGTGCCGCCGTTGCTTTCGTCGCCGCTTCTTTCAGTACAGACCATCCTTCGTGCAGTTCGCCGATGATATTGCTGGCCGGTACTGCTACATGGTTGAACATGACCTCGAATTGCGGTCTGGTCTGGTCCATGGTTTGCAGCGGGGAGACATATGTTCCCCACTCCGTCATATCTACGAGGAAGAGTGTGATGCCATCTCCAGGTTCTGTGGCACGCCTGGTGCGTGCCGCCACCAGTATGTAATCAACGCCCTTGGCATTGTTGACGAATAGCTTGGTGCCGTTGATTATATAATCATTGCCTCTTTGCGTGGCCTTGAGTTGGACACCGTCCGGCCAAAAATCGCCATCCTCCTCAAGCACGGCGAGGGTGCATACCATGTCACCGCTGGCTATCTTGGGAAGGTACTCTTTCTTCTGCTCTTCTGTCCCGGCAGTCAGAATCGGCATACCTACCAGGAGAACGGTCTGGAGGAAGGGACCGGGCAGCAGGGCTCTCCCCATCTCCTCACAGAGAATGGTCAGGTCCCTGAAGTTCATTCCAGAGCCGCCGTATTCCTCGGGGAATACCAGTCCGAGCCAGCCGACATCAGCCATCTTCTTCCACAGGTCCCGGGAGAAGCCCACCTCATCTTCCATCATCTCCCTGACGTGTGTCTTGGGGCATTCATTTTCCAGAAAATCCCTTGCCATTGTCTTGAGCATTTCCTGCTCTTCGCTAAGGCTGAATTCCATCTTCTTGTGCTCCTTTTCTTAATCGGAACAAGTGTTTTTCAGGTAGAGCCGTTCTCACGTTACCGCGGCAGGCCCAGTATCCTTTCCGCGATGATATTGCGATTTATCTCGGAGGTGCCCATCTCGATGGTAGCACCGCGTGCCCTGAGCATGTTATAGACATGGTCACCTTCGTCTACGGCGCGGGTCGAACCCCTGACCATTTGTGAGTAAGCACCGAGTATCTCGCACGTCAGGTCACCACGACGTTGTCTCATCTCGGCCTGGAAATTCTTGAGCAGGGAGGCCTCGTTTCCGATGGGCGTACCCTTCATCATCCTGGCTGCAAGGCGAGCCCCGCTCCACCTCATTGCCTCAAGCTCAATGGCTGTCTGCATTATCCTCTGCCTGAAAGCTGACTCCTCCCAGACTGATTTGCCGTATCGTTTGGTGTTTCGTGCCAGCTCGACCAGGGAGTTTGCACTGAGCAAGTCCGATGTGCCCAGGCCACCCATCGCAGCTGCCCCACCTGTAAATCCCGTGCCACCGAAGCTTCGCTCTGCGGTGAGAGCTGTCATGGCTACATACCATCCTCTGCCCTGCTCGTCCATCATGTTCTCGTGGGGGACACGCATGTCATCGAAGAACATCTCGCCGAACTCGGCTTCACCGGACATCTGTCGCAGCGGCCTGCGGCTGAAACCCGGGGTAGTTGTATCAAAGAGGAAGTAGCTCAGGTTGCGGTGTCTGGGGGCATCTGGTTCGGTTTTTGCCACGAGCAAGCCCCAGTCGGCGAATTCCCACATACTTGTCCAGACCTTCTGTCCGTTGACCACCCACTCGTCGCCATCCCTCACCGCCGTAGTCTGGACGTTTGCCAGGTCTGAACCGGCGTCAGGTTCAGAGAATCCCTCGCACCAGCTTTCCTCGCCACTGAGGATTTTGGGAATGAAGCGTTTCTTCTGCCATTCCTCACCGTGAACTAGGATGGCCGGGGCGGCTACCAGCAGACCGAGAGAAAGCGGGCCCCCTGGTGTGCCGGTACGTGCCATCTCCTCATAGATAACGGCAATCTCTTCCCGTGGGCGTTCTATCCCGCCATATTCCTTGGGATAGTTGAACCCTGTATAACCGGCGTCATACATTTTTTTGGTCCATTCCTTACCCAGTTCGTGCGACTCCCGGCTGTATCGCTGAGGTGGCACGTACTCAGGTGTTCCCCACCCCTTCGGTAGATTCGCCCTCAGCCAGTCACGCACCTCACGCCTGAGGGCTTCCAGGTTCTGCGAAGTCATGTCATTCCTCCTTTCATTGAGTCATGTTGAATAGTCCAATTCACAGGTGAACGCGTTTATAGGAACTCATTTTCTGCCCGGGTAAATCGACTGATGCTTTGGACACTTCTGATTGTCCTGCTACATTCGCCCTAAAAAGTTTACGCGCGCCACCAGATAATGTCAAGAAACGCCGGATGGTGAGTCTTTTTCAGAATTGTATTAGCAGGGGAGACACCGAATTATCCTGAAAACGTTATAGAGTATGTACATTTTTTAAAAATGACTAAAGTACTACTCACCATGGAGACTAACGCGTCATTGCTACCGCTTAATTGAGCAGTGACAATGGAATATAGGGTACTAATTCAAATTGATTGGTTACAGGTTCTCAAAATAGTCTTGGGGGCGGTAATCAGGCGTCCGAAGGAGCACAACCATGCTGAAGAGAATGACATTCATGCTGCTAACGCTGCTATTGGCCGGTTCGCTGGCTGCATGTACAGTTGGTGGTGTGGTGGACCCATCATTGCCCTCGGCCCAGGAAATCATCAATGCTGTATTCGAATCAATGTCTGATATGAAGACATACCAGTTCCAGAGCGACATGCTGATGAGCGCCGCCGGTGAGGCCGGTCATGAGTCCTTTGAAATGAATATGGACATGACTTTCGCCGGAGCCGTGGATATCGAGAATAGACAAATGGGTGCGGATATATTGATGTGGATGGAGGTACCGGGCGAGGGTAACATGGATATGGGGATGGCGATGTATGTCGTCGACGGTATGGCGTATACAAAGGTTGACTTCTTCGGAGAAGATATGTGGATGAAGTCGGCGGTAACAGATGAGGTTTGGTGTGAAATGAGCCAGACGGTGGACATGGTTGAGTCATACGTCGGGCTCCTCGAGGTGGCACAGGTGAGGGTTACGGGCATCGAGGACGTTGGCGGTGTGGACTGCTACGTGCTCGAGGTCACCCCTGATATGGACCAACTCTGGCAGCTGGCCATGCAGCAGGTAGAAACGACCGATATGGGAATATCGATTCCCGCTGAGGGTCTTCTCAGCGAGATGTTTCGCGATTTCTCTGTGAAGCAGTGGGTTTCAACAGAGACGTTTTACGTACACAGGATAGTGATAGAAATGTCTATGGAAATGACCCCTGATGCCATGGGTCTGCCGGACGAATATGGGACACTTAGTATGGATATCTCAATGTATATGTTGGTTCATGACTATAACCAGCCGGTTTCTATCACATTGCCCGCCGGGGCTGCATCCGCAATTGATGCAGACACCGGGTGGTGGTGACTATCCGTCCTTCCATGACGGGGTGGTACCACTGTGCTATCATAGCCACGGCGGTTCACAATAGGGCAGAGAAATCGGAGGAACGTGTTCAGACAGGCTATAGTCTCTCTAATTTGCGTTTCCCTGGCAATATCGTCAGTCATGTTGCTGACAGGTTGCAGTTGTATCAGTGACGTCCAGGAATTGGCGTCCGAGCTTTTTAGCGGTACCTCCGAGGAAGTGGAAGGCTCAGACGGCAAGTATATCATCTACCATAATATACAGCCGCGTCATCTCAAGTCTCCGTCGGGTGAGTCCGCACGACTTGTCAATAATGATGAAGCCAGTCCTCCAACATGGCAGGAACTGATGGCCTTCCTTGAGGCGGACGCCACGGACCAGAATCCGTATAACATTGACTCGTTTGCCTGTGTTGCCTTTGCCGAAGAGCTCCACAACAATGCCGAGGCGGCTGGTATCGAGGCGGCTTTTGTTGGTGTCCAGTTTGAGGGCAGGGAAGTAGGACACGCCCTGAATGCTTTTCACACCACTGACCGCGGACTGGTATTCATTGACTGCACTTCTCCTATTCAGTCGGATATGCCTTATGTTCCCATGCTCGGATTAGATGATGGCGAAGTCGGTGATGGTGAGGTGGTCGGCGCCGACAAGGTAGCCTACGTTGAGCTTGGCAAAGAATATGGGGTGATAAGCGTCGAGGTGGCCACGTCTCCTGAATACAGCTTCTACCTGGCCTATCTGGCTGAGAGAGAGCAGTACGGACTTGATGTGGAAGAATTTAACCAGGACCTCGAGGCCTATAATCAAAGGGTGGACGCCTTCAACCAGGAGGTGGAAGCCTATAATCAGGCATTAGAGGCCTACGAGCAGGAGGTCGAGGCGTACAATCGTGCTCTCGGAGGCAGAACGGTGCTGCCAGAACCAGAATACTCCCAGTTTGAGGAATGGTCTGAAGAACTTGAAGAGACCCTTGCCGCACTCACGGAGGCCAAGGCAGAGATAAAGATAGAGCAGCTTGTGCTGATGTCTCTGCTGGCCGAACTCCAGGAACGGCAACTGGAGATAGAGGCAGCTTCTGGAGGGATTGGGGATGTCAACTGGCTGCCGCTGGGGGTCGTCGTCAGCATTGAGGTCTACTATTAAGGCCTGAGGGCTGACGTAACCCGTATTATTGCTTGTCCCGGCGGAGGAGTTCAGCAAACAGGTTGCCTGTGCTGCCCGCTTTAACCAGTGCGGCTTTAGCTGTGGGCAGGAAGGCGAACACCAGTATTAATATCAGGATGATACCATAGCCGGTGTACCGCCAGTCCTCAAGTAGCAACCAGGCAGATATCGGCACCGAGACCATACTGATATATACCGACAAAATGAGGTTGCGTGTGATCGCCCAGAGCAGCAAGAGCAGGGCGCAGAAGATACCCAGTTCCTGGGGCATCAGGATTATCAGTGTGCCAATGGTAACCGCCAGGCCGTTCCCCCCGACAAATCTGAGGTAGACAGGCCATATATGGCCGACCACGGCGGCCAGTCCGGCCAGTACCAGATAGAGGTTTAGTTCGAATAGGGGGATGTCCACTATTGCGTGGGCAATGGCGACGGCCGCTGCACCTTTGCTGACGTCGACAATGCCGACGGTGATGCCTGCTGCCGGCCCGACCTGCCCGAAGACGTTGTTGGCGCCGACATTGCCACTACCGAGCTGCCGGATATCCTGCCCGATGGCCATCCGGGTAACGACGTAGCCGGTGGGGAAAGCGCCGACCAGGTAGGCAGCGACTATGGCGATTATCCCGCTGACCAGCTCGTTGACTATCATTGCTCTCCAGCCTGAATATAGTTGAGGAATATTCTGATATAATCTTTCTGAAAAATCAAGGGTGCCTTTGAGCGCGGGTGATATAATGTGCATACAGGTGAGGCAAAACGGAGGTAGAGGATTATTAACAGCAAATACAGGTATCACCATATTGGTATTCCGACTAACAAAAAAGTGGCAGGCGAGATTCACCTGAAACACCTCAAGCTATACGCCACCGACCACGAATCAAATCCGTTTGGCATACAGTGGATGCGGTACGAAAAGGGCTGCGATATTCCGGAACTGGTACAGAAGGTTGCACACGTGGCTTTCGAGGTCGATGACCTCTATGAGGCGATAAAGGGGAAAAAGGTAATCACTCCACCCAACTCGCCCTCGCCGGGCGTCCTGGTGGCGATGATAGAAGAGGCGGGGGCACCGTGGAGCTATTGCAATATACGGACAGTGACGATAGACAAGACTGAGAACGAACCAGGTTACTAGTCGGCGATATAAAAGCATAGTTATAGAATAGTTGTAGAAATGAATCTTGTGAAAAAGACCTTTCTACCATTGGCTGTTATTATACTCGTATCTAGTATCGCCTTGATGGCTTGTGGTGGTGAAGAGGAGGCGGGTTTTAATAATAGCTCTGCTGACAATGGAGCCGAGCCGGGTTTCGGCATCTATCTGGTGGACAGCGGGGAGCTGGTATTATCTGAGTATCACATAAAGGCTTATCGAAGAGGCGTTCAGTTCTACGATGATGTTGATACTCACGTTATAGAACTGAATGAAGAAGGAATCGAAAAGTGGAACTCATATATGACCTATGAGTCAATCCCCAAGCTTGCAGATTCGCTGTATTCCAGAGACTTCATACTCAAAATCGAGGGGGAGGAGATATACGGCGGTAAATTTTATTCTATGGTGTCTTCAATGAGTTACGGGGGAGTCGTGATTCTGGATGCTCTGGTCGAGCTCGACAACGACCATAATTATATCAGGATTGATTATGGCTATCCGACGCCGGGTTTTGCTACAGGAGAAGACCCAAGGAATAGCCCGGAGGTAATCGACTATCTAGAGAGACGGAGCTTGCTAGAATAATTGGTGCTTCCTTGTATAAGCTCTGTCTTAACCCTACCCCCTACCTCCCCACATACCTATCATACAGTGCCTTCGCCAGTGCTTCGTCGGTGGTGTTTCGCACCAGGGCACGTCCGTCGGGGAAGACCACCATCTCCCTCTCATCGTCGGCCATGAAGCGGAGCATGAACTCATTATAGATGACCTCTTTTGTCCGCGCCAGTTGCTTAGCCAGTTCACTGAGGGTAATCTCGCCACCACTGGTACTCAATACCTGAATGGTATTCTGGCCGTAGAGTGAGGTGGTCTCCGCCGGGGGCTCCACTTCGAGGTACTCGTATTTGCCCTGGCAGGCCGGGCAGTCCTTGCGGTAGCCGGTCTTGAGACGCTGGAAGGTGCCCTGCCAGATGTCGATGACCGTCAGGTGCTGCTCCATCTCTGGCTTTCCAGTCAGGAGCTTAATGGCTGCCGTCGACTGTAAAGAGCCGATGATAAACGGCACCGGTCCGAGTATGCCGGCAGTTTCCAGTGTACCGACCACGCTACGTTCCGGGGCACTGAGTGAGAGGCACCGAAAGCAGGGGGTCTTGCCGGGGATAATACTGGTGGTCATCCCCGAAGCCGCAATGGCCGCTCCGTAAATCCAGGGTATGCCGTGCTTCAGCGAGACGTCATTGATGAGGTAGCGGCCTTCATAGTTGTCCAGACCGTCCATTATCAGGTCGACCCCGCTGATGAGCCCTTCAATACTGCCGGGGTTTACGTCGGCAACGACACCCTCTACCTCGACTGACGAGTTAATCCTTCTGAGGTGCCACTCGGCGGCGATGGCCTTGGGTAGCTCGTTCTTGATGTCGTTCTCGTCGAAAAGTATCTGTCGGTGCAGGTTCTGGTACTCGACAAAGTCGCGGTCGATGACCCTGATTTTACCGACGCCGGCACGCACCAGCGAAGTGGCAATCATGGAGCCCAGTCCGCCGCAACCGATGATGGCTACGTAGCTTTCGGAGAGCTTGCGCTGGCCTTCCTCACCGAGGCCGGGGAAGACGGTCTGCCTTAAATATCGGTCCATCATTTGCTACGGCCTCCAATCACCCTGGAGGTCCCGGATAGAAGTCAGTTGTTCGAAGTCAACGATGCCGCTCTCACCGATATTCTCGATGCTAATCCCGGCCTCGACGGCAGCCGCCAGCGGGTTGAGTCCACCGAGCAGTACCATGCCCACGCGGTTCAGTCCCACCGAAATCTGGCAGATAGGCTCGCTGGTATTACCCAGCACATAGACGCCGCCGATACCGGCCTCCTTGAGAGCAGCGGTTTTCTCACTGGCCAGCGACCGTGCCAAGGCTGGCATCTCACGGAAGTTGGCCAGTATCTTGCCATTACCGGTCCTGGCGGCCTCACCAACACTGGTCATTCCGGCACGGATGTACTGCTCGGACGGGTCTATCGAGGTACCGGCGTAGTTGATGACGGCGATGAAGCGTTCTGGCTTTGCCTCCTTTACCTCGAGTACCCCGCCAAACTGGGACGCGACCGGGATACCGGCCTTAAGCAGTATCCCGTTGATGGCAACACTGCAGATAGTGGCCACACCAATCTTACCGTCGGGGACAACCACCGAACCCAGTTTCTCCCCTTCGGAGGCGGTCGCTATCAGTTCACTGGTACAAATACCCGCCTCAACGGCACCCTTCATGGCGAACAGGGCTTCCTTGAACCTGTCTTTATCAATCAGTGAGGTATTTATCGGCAGCTGGCCGGTCCGCTTAGCGGGGTCAAAGGTGGTCTGGAAGGCCAGCAGTTCCAGCTTTTGCAGGATGAAGCCCACCTGCTCCGGGGCCAGTGCTATCTTGAGCTCTTCGAATCCGAGCGGTGTCAGCATCCGGCCATCTCGACCGAGCGACTGCGTGTACCCACGCTCATCGGCCACTTTCAGGTGGTATCTGACGCCCCGCTCGCTGAGATATATCCCGTAGCGCTCCAGCTCACGGGCGATGGTTATTGAACCCAGGGGCTGGGAAGACTCACTCAGCACCCTGAGAATGGCGATTTCTTTCCTCTCAGCGTCTGATTGTTTGGCGTGTACCATTAGTACCTGTCTTCCTTTCGGTCTTGGCGTAACACTGACTGATTATATCATTCCTGATGGATGGGTGGGTAGTTTGCGTTACCGGTCACCATTCCTTGAAACGGTTGGTAATCGGCAGACGCCTGTCACGACCGAAGGCGCGAGGGGTTATCTTGATGCCGGGCGGTGCCTGACGACGTTTGTACTCACTGCGGTCTACCAGTTGTGCTGCCTTCCGTACGGCTGCTTCATCCAGGCCCATACCGACTATCTGCTCGATGCTCTTGTCTTCTTCAACATAGGCAGTAAGGATGGAGTCGAGCAGTTCGTAGGGGGGCAGACTGTCAATGTCCTGCTGGTCAGGTCTTAGCTCAGCCGAGGGGGGTTTGTTGATAATGACGGCGGGTATCAACTCGGTACCGGCCAGTGAATTGCGATAGATGGACAGTTCCTTCACCAGGGTCTTGGGCACGTCCTTGAGCACGGCAAAACCACCGGCCATGTCGCCGTAGAGCGTGGTGTAGCCGGTAGCGTATTCACTCTTGTTACCGGTGGTGAGGACAATCCAGCCGAACTTGTTTGACAGCGCCATCAGGATATTGCCCCGGATGCGGGCCTGGATATTCTCTTCGGTGACATCCGGCTGGGTACCGGCGAGGGTTTCCATGAGCATGTCCAGGTAGGCCTGAAAGGCAGGTTCTATCGGGATGGTCAGTAACTGGATACCCAGGTTTTTCGCCAGCAGTTCAGCATCCGAGATGCTGCCCGGCGAGGAGTACCGGGAAGGCATGCTAACCCCGACGACATTGGACTTTCCCAGGGCATCGACAGCAACGGTGGCCACCAGTGTTGAATCTATTCCCCCGGAGAGGCCTACCGCCACCTTCTCAAAGCCGTTCTTATGGATGTAGTCGCGTGTGCCCAGTACCAGCGCATCATAGACCTCGCCGGGCAGGCCACGGACCTGATTCTCTCGCTGCGGGAGCGGTGGTTTCGTTTCGATTAGCGGCTTTTCGGATATCACCAAACTGGTCGCCTGCCAGCGCTGGGTTTCTAAGTTTGGCGATTCTTTCCGCCAGCGGGGGTCGTGAAGGCGTGCCCGGAAGACAGACTCCACGTCGAGGTCGCACACTATCAGGTCTTCGTCGAACTGCTTGCCCCGTACTAGCAGTCGGCCTTTCTCGTCGAGCACCATGCTGTTACCGTCGAATACCAGCTCGTCCTGCCCGCCTACCAGGTTTACATAAACGAAGATTGTTACATTGTCAGTGGCGCGGGTGGCCAGCATTCTCTCGCGGTAGTTACCCCTGCCGGCGTGATATGGTGAAGCACTGATGTTGATGATGACCTCGGCCCCGGCGCAGGCCTGGGCGGTTGCCGGTCCGCCTTCATACCATATGTCTTCACAGATATTGATACCGATACCCACGCCAGCAACGGTGTAAACTGGACAGGTGTTGCCTGCCCGGAAGTAGCGGTCTTCATCAAAGACACCATAGTTCGGCAGGTAGGCCTTGCGGTAAACGCCGGCTAACTTGCCGTTATGGAGCACGGCGGCGGCGTTATAGATGTCTTTTTCGGTGTCTACGAAACCAACAATTACCGTAATACCAGAAGAGCCTTCGGCTACTTTTTCAAGGGCACGAAGATTCTCTCTTATGAACTGCGGCTTTAGCAGAAGGTCTTCCGGGGGGTAGCCGCAGATGGCAAGTTCGGGGAAGGCGACGACGTCTGTATTCAGGGCCCGGGCTTCCTCTACTGCCGTCAGTATCTTCTTCGTGTTGCCGGCGAAGTCACCTACCGTGGTGTTTATCTGCGCCATGCCCACGCGTAATCGATGCATCCCGTGCCTCCTGAATTACAGGATTGGCAGGTATCGCTGAATCTCGTAACTGGTAACCTGGGTTCGATAGTAGTCCCACTCTATCTTCTTGTTGGTGATGAATGCGTCGAAGACATGGTCACCGAGGGCCTTCCGTACCAGTTCGCTCTTCTCGGTAAGGGTAATGGCCTCCCAGAGGTTTGACGGCAGGGTGCCGATTCCCCGCTCCTTACGCTCGGCTTCGGTCATTTCGTATACATTTTCTTCCACCGGTGCGGGTGGCGTGAGCCCCTTCTCAATCCCATCCAGACCGGCGGACAGCATCACGCTGAAGGCAAGGTAAGGATTGCAGGCAGGGTCCGGCGAGCGGAACTCGATTCTGGTGGCCTGCTCCCTGCCGGGTTTGTACTCGGGTACACGAATGAGGTCGGACCGGTTACGCCGTGCCCAGGAGAGGTACACGGGTGCCTCATAGCCGGGGACCAGCCGTTTGTAGGAGTTGACCCACTGGTTGCAGACGGCCGTAATCTCCGGGGCGTACTGCAACAGCCCGGCGATATAGGCCCTGGCTTCTTTCGAAAGGTTATATTCGTCGTCTTTGGCAAAAAAGGCGTTTTTATTACCCTTAAAGAGTGACTGGTGTACGTGCATGCCACTGCCGTTCATGCCGAAAACGGGCTTTGGCATAAAGGTAGCGTAGACTCCGTTAGCCATAGCCACTTCCTTGACTACAAGTCGATAGCTCATTACGTTGTCGGCCATCGTCAGGGCGTCTGTGTACCTCATGTCTATCTCGTGCTGGCTGTGGGCAACCTCGTGATGGGAATACTCAACATCGATACCAAGCTGCTCGAGCATCAGCACGGTTGCTCGCCTCAGGTCGGTAGCGGCATCGTGAGGGGTCAGGTCGAAATAGCCACCCTTGTCCAGCGGCTCTGTCACCTGGTCGCTCTTGAAGTAGAAGTACTCCAGTTCCGGGCCTACATAGAAGGTGTAACCCAGGTCAGCGGCCTTTTTCAGGTTCTTTTTCAAGAGATAGCGTGGGTCACCTTCGAAGGGCTGACCACCGGGCTTGAGGACATCGCAGAACATCCGGGCGACGGCGTGGTGCTCACGGGGTCGCCACGGTACCAGTCGGAAGGTATCGGGGTCGGGCAGGGCGACCATGTCACTTTCGTCTATACGGGCAAAACCCTCAATCGAGGAGCCGTCAAACCCCATCCCTTCATCGAGGGCCCCTTCGAGTTCCTCTACGGTTATGGCGAAGCTCTTGAGCATGCCCAGGATATCGGTGAACCACATCCAGATAAACTTGACGTCATGCTCCTTGGCCATCTTAAGGACGTATTCTTTGCCTTCGTCATTTCTTTTTTCCATTTTAGTTTTGTGCCTCCTATTGATTTGATGTATCATACCGCGTTTATACCGGAATCGCCAGTTCTTATACGAACCGCGTCATCAACCGGGATGACGAATATCTTACCATCCCCGATTTCGCCGGTGCGGGCACTTCGGGTGATAGCACCGAGGGCCGGGACTACGTCTTCATCCATGACCACAACCTCAACCTTGAGCTTGGGCAGCAAGTCCACCCGGTATTCTCCTACTCTCCACTGTAATGAGATACCTCCCTGACGGCCCCTGCCACTTACCTCGCTGATTGTCATCCCGAAATAACCGACGTCTTCAAGGGCTCTCTTAACTGGTTCCAGTCTTTCTTCTCTGATGATTGCCTCAATCTTTTTCATCGTAGCTGGCCTCCGTAAGCCCTCTCCCCGTGCTGCGAAATGTCCAACCCGACCGTTTCTTCGGCGGGGCTGACCCGCAACCCTATGATGCGGTCTACTACCTTGCCCAGTACCCAAGTGGCACCGAAGGCAAATACCCAGACGGCGGCAATGCCAGCTGTCTGGGGCAGCAGCTGTTCGGGGTTACCGTAGAGCAGGCCGTCAGCACCGGCTGAATTGACGGCCACTGTGGCGAAAATACCGGTAGCAAAGGCACCCCAGGTGCCCCCTATGCCGTGGACTGCCCACACGTCCAGGGACTCATCTATACCCAGTTCCATGCGGAAGAGTATGCAGTAGTAGCATATGAAGGCAGCGCCAGCGCCGATGGGTATCCCCATTATCGGCGAGACAAACCCGGCGGCCGGGGTAATCGCTACCAGACCGGCCACGGCTCCGGTGGCGACGCCGAGCAGGGTAGGGCGCCGGTGGACCCAGCTTATTACCATCCAGGTAAAGGCTGCCGCCGCTGCTGAGATATTGGTGGCCACGAAGGCGCTGCTGGCCAATCCGCCTGATGTGAGGGCGCTGCCGGCGTTGAAGCCAAACCAGCCAAACCAGAGAATTCCGGCACCGATGGCTACCATGGGGATATTGCCCGGTTCCATCGGAGTCCCTTCCCTGAAGCCGCGCCGGGGACCGAGTATAATTGCCAGTGACAGGGCGGAGACACCGGCGGCGATGTGGACTACCGTACCTCCGGCAAAATCGAGCGCCCCCAGTCCGGCAAGCCAGCCGCCGTCACCCCATACCCAGTGGGCTACCGGACAGTAAACGAACGTCAGCCACATGGCTGAGAATACCAGCAGGGCGCTGAACTTTATCCGCTCCACCACTGCCCCGGTGATGAGGGCGACGGTGATGATAGCGAACATGGCCTGGAATACCATGAAAGCCAGGTGGGGGATGGTGGACGCGTAAACGGGAGAAGGTGCCTGTCCTACCTGCGCCAGTCCCAGAAAGTCGAGCCCGCCGATGATGCTGGCCTTGTCGGGACCGAAGCTCAGGCTATAGCCGTAAAGCACCCAGAGAAGTCCCACCAGCCCCAGCGCGGCGAAGCTCATCATCATGGTTGACAGGAAGTTCTTTCGCCTTACCATGCCGCCGTAGAAGAGGGCTACGCCCGGGGTCATCAGCATGACCATCGCCGATGAAACGAGTACCCAGGCCGTATCTGCCGCTATTATTGGCATCCATAACCTCCTGTTGTCTGGATGTCTTCAGTTTAGGGCTCTAATATTTTATGTAGATTACATGTGAGTTAAATCTATGTTACGAGTTGAATGACTGTCTTGTTGTTGTCCTAGTTCCGGACAGTGATTTCTACCGTATTTTGACGTGCTATAACAGCAGTGTCGCCGTTAGTACCTGTGTACACGTGCATCATGCCCATCACTTCGTATTGACCATTACTAAGACGCCGCGTATCCCAGGTCACCCAGAAGTTGCCTTCTTTATCTTCCGATTCCCCAATCTTTATCCAGGTAGGTGAACCTTTCTTCCGGTAGTACCAGGGATTGACGACCCTCGATACTGGACTCGAAATCCCGAGTTCCCGCAGCTCTTTGCGTAGTGAATCTTCCTCGTAGTCCTCTCTGAGCTGGACAATTCCCGAGTACGCTTCAATCACGGAGGAAGGAACTATGTAATGTGGTCCCCAATCGTATGACATGATAACCTCCCTGTTCGGGGTGATTTACCCGATGTAGCGCGGTACTGTTTAGCCCACAACATTTCGATACGTTGATTTTACCCGGGAAATGTTTCAGACAGATTACGCAATCGGTGGTTAGGCAAACTCTGTATCATAGAGTCGGGGGGTATGGTGTTAGCTGTTTCGACTGAACCGGTAGCCGATATTCCTCACCGTCCCGATAAAGCAGTGGCCGGAGTCTTCTATCTTGCTACGGAGTCTCCTTACGTGGACATCGACCGTTCTGTCGCCGCCAAAGTAGTCATCTCCCCAAACCCTGTCGAGCAGGGTATCACGGGTAAAAACACGACCGGGATTGCTTGCCAGGAATTTAAGCAACTCATACTCTTTGAAAGTTAGCATCTTTCGATGACCGGCTACGCTAACCTCGCACCTAGCGGTATCAATCGACAGGTCGCCGTACCTGATGACCTCGGCATTGCTACCTGTATTCCTGTGGAGGAGTCTTTTTGCCCTGGCCACCAACTCCCGCGGGTCGTACGGTTTTACGATAAAATCGTCAGCTTCCAGGTGCCCGTTGAGGCTGCTGATAGTCTCCAGACAGGCCAGGGCAATGGTCGGCAGATTTCTTTGTTTGAGAGTTCGACAGACCGAACCAGCATCGGCCAGGCTGTTCACCTCCAGCAGCACCAGGTCCGGGTTCTGCGCCGGGAGCTGCTCATCGATTCCAGCGGCATCGGAAACAGAGCAGGTAAAGTTGTACCTGGTGAGTTCGGTCATCAGTTGCCTGATGTCCTCATTCTCTTCGGCTAATATCATAACCCTGGGCAATTTCTACCTCCGTATATATCCCCCTACAATCGCACCGGGATTCCCCTGCTTGCCAGGTAGTCCTTGACCTCACGGATTGAATAAGTCCCATAGTGGAAAATACTGGCGGCCAGCACGGCATCCGCTTTACCTCGGATTACGGCCTGGTAGAGGTCTTCCATGGTACCGGCCCCGCCACTGGCAACTACCGGTACGGTAACCGCCTCCGAGATGGTGCGGAGTAGCTCCACGTCGTAGCCGGTCTGAGTACCGTCGGCATCGATGCTATTGACCACTATCTCACCGGCACCCAGCTCGACAGCCTGGACTGCCCATTCCAAGGCATCACGACCGGTAGCCTTGCCTCCACCGGCCCCGGTGTGGGTGAAAATCTCCCAGCGGAGGGGGTGTTCGTCGGGGATGCGCTTGGCATCCATGCTCAGGACAATGCACTGGCTGCCGAAACGTTCGGCGCCGTGTGTTATGAGGTCAGGGTCCAGGACCGCCGCTGTGTTGATGGAGACCTTATCGGCTCCGGCTTCAAGCATACGCCTCATGTCATCCACTGTCCGTAGCCCCCCGCCCACTGTCAGAGGGATGAATACCTGGTCGGCCGTGCGTTCCACGACGTCCCGCATGGTCTCTCGCCCGTCACTGGAAGCGGTGATGTCGTAGAAGACAATTTCGTCAGCCCCCTGCTCATTGTAGAAGGCCGCCAGCTCTACCGGGTCGCCGGCGTCCTGAAGGTTGCGGTACTTTATACCCTTGACCACACGTCCCCCGGTAACGTCCAGGCAGGGGATGATTCTCTTCGTCAGCATCAGATAACCTCTCCCGTCTTTCTGCCTAATTCTTCTTTCAGGGCAAGCTTCAGGAAATTGTCATAGATGCGCAGTCCGTGCTCGCCGCTCCGTTCCGGGTGAAACTGGGTGGCCACGAGGTTGCCTTGGGCGATAGCGCTGCAGAAGTTAGTGCCGTAGTCAGTTATGCCGATTACGGACGATTCATCGTCTATCTCCGCGTAATAGCTATGCACGAAGTAAAAGTTGGTCTCGTCCGGTATGCCATTGAATACCGGATGAGGCAGCACCTGTTTCACTTGGTTCCATCCCATGTGCGGGATTTTTTGTCCGTCGGGAAGCCTTTTTACCTTTCCGGGAATGACATTAAGGCAGTCGTGCCAGCCACCCTCCTCGGTACCGGTAAGGAGCATCTGCAGGCCAATGCAGATGCCGAGGAAAGGCCTGCCATCCCAGATGTATTGGATTATCGGTTTGGTCAGTTGCCGTTGTTTGAGGTTGGCCATGGTGTCACCGGCAGCACCAACGCCCGGCAGGATAAGGGCCTGAGCAGCCAGTACATCGTCCGCCTGGTTGGTTATCTTCGATTGATAACCGAGCCTGGCAATGGCATTCACAACACTGCGCAGGTTTCCGGCACCATAATCGATTATGGTCACCACTGAGGTTGCTCCGTCTTTCTGTATATCGGGCACAGGTGCCATTGCCATTCGTTCCTCACCGTATGTATCGCATTATAACACCAAAAGGGGAGAACAGTAGATGTATCCAATGACTGAAAAAGGATTCTTCCCTTCAAGCTTTCCTGCACATGTTCCCCTCACTCGCAGACACCTAATAAGCGGTAGTTGATTGCCGTATATTACACATTACAATGTTTGCTGGTAACTGTCAACCTCTACTGTTGCTTATATGCGAATAGATTCCGAGGCGAAAAGGTGGGATTTCAACAAATAAGAAATAACTTACATACAATACGGAAAAAATAGATTATAATTTACCGTATATCAAAATGTGGCGATGTTAACTAGCGGTGTGCTACACCAGGCCTGGCTGTCTCAGCCTTAGGAAAGCGGTTGACTTTGTTACCTTGAAAGGCTATGGCAACGCACGCCGTCGTTGTCACTCACGGGATTCCAGAGCTGGGATTCCCACTTAGGAATCGCCCCCTCCGTAGATTCTGCCCCTTCGCTGCTCGATTAACCTCTCGATTAAGGTTATGAGGTCCTCGTCCAGTTCATTAGAATACTTCTGTTGGGCGTACTCGCGAAACTCAGGCCAGCTATTGGCTGGTGATTCCGCGATGACCGGCACATGACCTGAGAGAGAAAGTATCTTCTGCAGGGGGACACCGCTGCACTCTGCCAGCTTCTGACAAGACTTTGTGCTGGGTACGTCTTGACCCTTAAGCCATCGACTGACTGTAGAGTGGCTGATGCCTATTTCAGCTGCCAGGTGACTGGGTAAAAGTCCTCGTCGACGCATGAGTTCCCTGAGAAAAGTTGTCAAATGAGTGTAATCAGGCACATTCATGCCGTTATTGTACTCTTGAGTACGGACAACTGTCAATATGTGGCAACAAAATGTATACCGTAGTTACTCAAGGTGTAGCGACGGCAGGGGTGGGACTGGTGTGAATTGCGCAAGATGTGAGTGTGGCTCTGGTGAATACTATTGACACGAGTTGGTAACGGTGTTATCTTGAGTTTGCTTATATGCACAAGCAGTGACCGTATGTGCATAACCACCTAGGAGGGGGGTGGTTATTTTGTCTATTGATGACAGGGACATCGGCAGCATTTTAAAACAGCTACGGGTTAGGGCCGATATATCCCGTGTGCAACTCGGTACGGCGTCGGGGGTATCGGCTTCGCATTTGACTCGTATCGAGAATGGTCAGCGTTTTCCTTCGGCAAAGGTTCTGCGTAAAATAGCTCCTCACTTGCATATTAGTGAGGTTGAGTTACTTTCGCTGGCAGGCTATGTGTCGGTGGATCAATACAATAAACTTGGGCATCCCGACAGTACGAAGCTCGACCCGAATGTTGTCGCCATACTATCACAGGAACCGGTCGAGGTGCAGAGGGCTGTTATCAGCATTTTGTCGATGGTCAAGTATATTGCCGAGAGCATTGCCCGTGAGCAGACGCAAGTGAAAAACGACGACTTCCATGAACCCATAGCAAACTAGGCACGCGTCCGCTCATTCAACTCTCACCTCCCTGATAAACTACCGTATCACCCCACCGGTTATCACCCGTCTCTAAACTAGAGATGAGGTTAACACGCTAAGGGCTATATAGCGGGTTTGCCTTATTACTCGACCGGTCTTTTAGAGTAGTCGCTTTCATGTATAAACTTACCCCGAGTAATACAAAGGTATGATTCCCTTGCCAGCGTACATGTGGTATCCTTTAGCAGGTATCGCGTTTGTGATTAGCCGACGAGAGCAGCGATGATTCTTTTCTTTTAATATCCCGTCCGGATTATGGAGAACGCTGATAATGCAGGAGACCGGAGACAGGATTCGCACCGATAGGAATGTATACACATGGACGGGGCTTGGCCTTCTGGTCTCTGGTGTTATTTTAGTTCTGGTATCCTTACTGGTGTTGTCTTCACTGGTGTGGCTGACGGCGCTTGGTATTGCTGCCCTTATACTGGCCTTTATTTTCCTAGCACTGGCCAGGACCATCCCCAGGGTAACGCCTGAAGTAAGTATGCTCCTCCTCGAAACCGGTATCGACAATATAGCTACAGTTGTGGAGGAGCTTGGAATTAAGTCGAAACCCGTTTATCTCCCTTCGTCCTTGGCTGGCGGCAAGGCCCAGGCCCTGATTCCACTGCACACCAATCCTTCACTGCCAAGGATAACCAGTGCCCTTCCACGTCGCTTCATAGTTAGATATGGTTCTGGCCCTGACGATGTCGGGCTACTGATTACCACTGCCGGGACAGTAGCCGTTAGCATACTGGAATCACCAATGGGTCCGACAGTGACACAACTCGAGTCAACTCTGGCATCGCTATTCGTTGGGAAGCTGGGGGCGGCCGACAGGATAGGGATTTCGAATATCGAGACTGGAATCAGGGTGGAGGTGCGTAATCCCCGTATTCAGAGTACTGGTGCCTGGTCTCACCAGTGTCTGGATAGTTCCCTGGCCTCGATTATTGCTACGGTGGTGGCCGAGGCATGGGAAAGACCGGTCGTTGTGACCAAGGAGGAGCAATACGGCAAGACATATGTTGTTGAAATCGAGGCCGTAGCATGAAGATATACAATAGCTACCTTCTTTTCGTGGCTGGGCTGCTTCTACTTACCACCGTAATCCTGGCTGCCTGCAACGTAGACTCGCTTGATGTCTACTATACCCTCTATGTCGTCGAAGCACTCATCGTTACCGAACTGTATGTGTATTTCAGTTCTAGGGCCCGCCGCAGTCTGACTGTTGTGGGGACATTGCTTTTTGCTGGTTTTTTGGTCATCGTGGCATCAGCCGTCTTGAAGATAGTGGTATAGGTTTTTTCCGTCGGGGCTATGAGAAAGTTCACCGTCGTTTTGTCCCTGTTGCTCGCGGTAGCAGTACTTATCCCGGTCCTTTCACTTGCTGCCCAGCCCAGTCATACTCCGCACGAGAATCCGGCTACCGCCGGGGGTTCCTCAAGTTCGTTATTGCTCCTGATTTTCCATGGCGATATATATGAGGTGGCGCTCGGTGGCCGTTATCAGGATGCCCAGGACCTGCTTGATAAAATCAAGCACGCCAATATCTCCGATGAGTTGAAATATATTGTCGACCGCTTCGACGCGTTATCACACGAACTCTTTTCTGACCTGGACAATCTGGAAAACTTGCTCGATGAAATATCAGTCTTGCTGGAGCAGTACCAAATGGAAGAAGCCCAGCAACAGCTGGAGTATGCGAGGACAGTCCTAGAGAACGTGGACAGGATGCTTGACGATGGAGAGATGGCGGTCGATGCCATCGGCCGCAGGCTCTACATCGGTTCTTATGCGCCCACCAGTCAGCTCAGACAGGCGTACGACCGTTTGAAGGGAATCCTGGAGCAGATGAGGTTGCTATATAGAGATTTCGATGCACGCTTGGGCCGTCTTTTCCTGGAGTATGAAGACCGGGTGGCGGTTGAACTAATCCCGACTTATCTTACCATCGAAGCGACTCCGGAATCGGTTTTCGTCGGTGACAGCATTGTCATTTCCGGGCAGCTATCCAGTGAAGATGGCCCGCTGGCAGACCGGAGCGTGACCGTTCTCTTCGAGGAAAAGCCTGAGGTAGTGTCGACCGATGAGGGTGGTTCTTACAGTACTACTATCGATATACCCTATCGCTACGTTACCTCGGTCGTCTTCGTGGCTAGGTACACTCCTGCCGGAGATGATATCGGGGTCTATGGGGCCTGTGAGAGCCCCAGACTAACGGTTGACGTCAGCTACTACCGTACCTACCTTGAATTGTCGGCGCCGGAGGTAGCCTATCCCGGTCTGCCGATAACTGTTACGGGGGAAATAAGCACAACCGGTGACTCTATAGAGCGAAATATCTCTTTGTTGCTGGACAATATCAATCTGGCTACTGTGCAGGCAAGGGACAGGTTAGAGGAGGAGCTAGTTATCCCCGACGAAACTGTTACCGGCAACCATACTCTGACTGCATCCATCAGCGCTCAGCAAAGGTATGCCGGGGTATCAGAGAGCCTTACTATACAAATATCCCAGTTTCCGCTGCAGGTGGACGTGCAGGCACCCTCGCTCATCCTCCTTCCCGGGGAGGTAAACATCACCGGTCGGGTCTGGCACGATTCCGGTCCCCTGGGTGATGCCGCTGTTCGGGTCAGCTTCGGGGAATCTTCCAGTACTCAGGTAATAACGGACGCTGACGGCAATTTTGAAGCCGTCCTGGAGGCACCACTGCGCCTGTCACTGGTCGGTCCGAAGAGACTGATGGTTGGGGTGGAGCCGGTCGAGCCGTACTATAGCTCGGCTGCTGTTGAGAAGTGGATTGTGGTCATCAACCCGGTAGGTATCAGCCTGACGCTACTCGCGTTTGTATCGGCTGGCTTCGTGGTATACCGGCGCGTGACCAAATGGTCGACCAGAATACGTGCGGAGACGCCTGCCGGGAGACCGGACCTGCCGTGGCCTACCCCTCTTGCTCCATCACCGGAGCCGGAGTCGGGGTCGGGTTTAACCGGTATCCGCAGTGAAATATTGACAGCCTACCTCGAGGGACGCAGGGCAATTGAGAAGGCTACTGGTATTCACATCGAACCATATATTACCCTGAGGGAGTTTCTCAAGGTGGTAGTAACCAATGTTACTGCGGCTGTCGGGCAGCGCTTTACCGAACTGACCAGGATGGCAGAGGTCACGCTTTATTCTGCTCGTGAACCGGATGAGGGCATGGCGGCCGATGCCAGGCAGCAGGCTGCCGATATCAAGAAGGAGTTTAACCGTGACACTGCGTAGGTTTCTGGTATCACTGGCGATAGTCCTGGTTATCATACTGGCCGTAGTGATATGGGTCATTCCTTCAGATGAGGACTTCCGGGTCGAGAACACCTTTTGGAATGGTGCCAGCAGACTGAGTGTCTCTCAGGCAGTAACACCCCTGGAGACACTGGCTGACCTGTCGGAAATGACGGAAGGGGCCACCCTCATGCTTATCCCCTACATGCAACTCACGCCGTCCGAACTCGAGGATGTGACTCGCTTTGTCAGCGGCGGAGGTACCCTGGTCCTGGCCGATGACTACGGGTACGGGAACCAGGTTCTGAGTAGTCTGGGGATAGAAGCCCGCTTTTCCGGACAAGCCCTTCTCGACCCGCTATTTAATTATAAGAACGAGCAGCTACCGCGGGTTTTTCACTTCTCGCCGGGTGCCGTGACGGATGGTGTTAATAGTCTGGTGCTCAACCATGCTACCTGCCTTACCGATGTCGGGGCCGGTGAGATACTGGCAATGTCGTCCTCATTCAGTTTTATTGACATAAATAATAACCGTCAGTGGGATGAGGATGAGCCTGCCGGTGCGATGCCGGTGATATCAGGGCATTCACTGGCGGGCGGCCGGGTAATACTTGTCTCGGACCCGAGCATATTTATCAACAGTATGGACAGCCTGGATGACAACTATAGCGCTATCGAGAATATTGCCGGTATCTCCTCATCACAGCTGTACCTTGACCAGTCGCACTTACCTCATTCGGACCTGCACTATACCAAGAACCTGCTGGCTGATGTCCGCAGCGTGCTCACCACCCCGGTGGGAACACTGGCCCTGGTGGCGGTGCTGCTAATTCTGATATTGAGGCCGATATGGCCTCGAAAAGGAGGCGGAATTGGAGACCAAGAATAACCCTCAGGAGATGGCAAACAGCATTATTTCCGAAGTATCAAAGGTGGTAGTTGGTAAGGAGGGTATCAAGAGACTACTCCTGGCGGCCCTGCTGGGGCAGGGGCACGTGTTGATAGAAGGTCTTCCCGGGACCGGCAAGACGACCGTTGCCCGTACCTTTGCCCAGGCGATTGGCGGGGAGTTCAAGAGGATACAGGGTACCCCTGATATGCTGCCGGCCGATATGCTCGGTTTTTATCTCTATCGCCCAGACGGTAGTTCGCAGTTTATGCCCGGTCCCATCTTCGCCAACGTAGTCCTGGTTGACGAGCTTAACCGGCTTACTCCCCGCTCACAGTCGGCCTTGCTGGAGGCCATGCAGGAGCTTCAGGTCACCATTGAGCGGGAGACACACCCACTGGCGGAGCCGTTCCTTGTTATCGGTGCCCAGCTGCCCCGCGGCGGTGCTGGGACATCTGCACTCACCGAGGTGCAGGCAGACCGGTTTATGTTCAGAGTATGGAGCGGGTTTCCAGAGGTCGAAGAAGAAGATATGGTGCTGAGCAATATCGATGAAATCATGACGCCGCGTATCTCGCCGGTGGTAACCTCAAACGATATTCTCCAGCTTCAGGAGCAGGTTCGCATGGTATATGTCGCGGACAGTGTCCGGGGCTATATTATTGAAATCTGCAATCGGCTCCGTCAGCACACCGACCTTGCACTCGGTCCCAGTCCTAGGGGAAGCATTGCCCTGCTAAGGGGAGCAAGGGCTATTGCCTTCATAGACGGGAGGGATTTCGTCATCCCTGACGATGTCAAAGAGCTGGCTGTTCCGGCGCTTCATCACCGTCTCCAGGTCAGCGCCGAGGCCGAGATGGACAACGCTACCCCCGAAGGCGTCATCGAGAAAGTACTTTCCGAGGTGCCAGTACCGACCGTTTAGTTATGAGAATGATGTCTCTAAAAACCCTGAGCCAGACATACCTGCTGGTGCTGCTATTATTAGCCGCAATCCTGGCGCCGCTACCGTACTCGCCGGCGGCCATTGCCCTGTTGCTTGTGACCGTGCTGGTAATCCTTCGTCCCGCATATCATAGACTCAGGGTTATCGTTACGCTGCTCACTTTGTTCCTGCTGCCGTTGGCGCTGGAACAGCTCACGGGTTTCCTAGCTGATGTCGGCCTGCTATCGACCTCGTCTGTCAGTCTGGGATTTTCCCCCGTTACCTGGTCACAGGCTATCGCCGCAGTTCTCGTTTTACCTGCTATTTATCTACTGGACTTGAGCCTGATACAGTCTGCACAGAGCCCCGTCCCGGAGGATGACCGGAAGGAAGGCCGTTCAGTCACGGCCACCACCGCGTGTCTTTTCTTAGCGGCGCTGGTGATGATTTTTGTATCGATTGTTATAACCAGCCCGCCGCTATTCCTTACCGGCATAATCTTTTTCCTCTATCTTGCGGCGGTGCTGGTTCGGGTTTTGCCGGCAGTACCGGCACTGGCATTCGACATACCGGTTGTCGAGAAGCGCGTAATTGCCGGTGACACGGTTGACGTCACTGCCTATCTGGTGAGCAAATCCTCCAGCGGACTTGTTGGTACGCTTGTCTCGGCTGAATCATGGGTCAGGGCAAGACCGGTGAATTTCAACCTGGACGGGACCCGTACCGAGCTCCTGCTCACTGTGGTACCGCCGTTAGCCGGACCATCACGACCCCGACTCCGCTTGGCTGCTGTTGATAAGCGCGGCCTGGTACGTGTGGATCGTAGGGTTGAGCCGGTGGCATTGCAGGTAATCCCGAGGGCGCGATATGCCGAGTGGCTGGCCATGAAGTACCTCGAGCAGGCCGGAAGACTGGGTGGAGAGAGTCTTGTCCCTGAGGCCAGGGCGCCGCGGCTGGGTACCGAGTACCTTGATAGCCGTGGCTACCAGGCGGGTGATGAAATAAGGCATATAGACTGGAAACACACCGCGAAGCTGAACCAGCTTACGGTCAAAGAATTTGTGGAGTCCGGCGGGCAAACGGCCATAATCGGGGTAAACCTGTCCGTAGTCGATGCTGAAGAAGCAGATAAGCTGGCATTCGACCTTATAACGACGGCCCTGACCCTTGCCCAGGAGATGGTACCGACTGCGCTGGCGGCGTATAATCATGAAGAGGTCGTCCGGGCTACCGCCGTCATCGACCCGAGGAACACGTTAAGACAGTCGATGGAACTGGTGAATAGCATAACGATGGCAGAGCTTACTCGTCTTTTGCAGCCAGCAAGCCTCGGCAGGCTGAGGTACAATATGAGTTTGCTCAGGGGGGCTACCTCCCAGCCGGCGCAACAACTGCTCAATATCCTCGATTTTGAGTATAGAGCTATCGAGAAGGCGGCCAGCGGTCACCCGGCTACGGTGGCTCTGTTACGCTCTACTGAGCGTGTACCGGCCCCGGCATCGGTGGTGCTGGTATCCCGGTTGAACCACGACGCCGAAGCCATTATGGTTGCCACCGAGAAGTTGCAAAGGCGTGGCTTTGCAGTGCTGCCACTGGGGACTACCCGATAGCTGAGAACAGCACGGGCCTTATCTGCTGTCGTGTAACTGATGGTAATCGAATGCGTTCTTGAGGGCGCGGACACCACGCTCAATCGACGGAAAGGCCGGGATACCGAGCTCCTGGTACCGGGCAATAATCTCCCTCTTCTCACGGGGAGCATCGGGCGTAAAGAGAAAGACAAATGCCATTAGCGGCTTTGAAGTCCTGTCCTTGATGTGCTGTGCCAGATCCAGACTGCCCTGAAGCTGTTGTGGCATCATCTGGCGACCCGGTTTGGTGGAGCAAACCAGTGCCAGGTTGTCGATATTGGTATCTCGCTCGACGATTTCCAGGATTCGTTTCATGTCCCGGCGTACCGGACCGGCCGTGTCTATCGGGTTGCGGTAGCTTCCGCCGACCACGTTGAAGAATGATGCCAGTTCGGTGTAAGACTCCTGTGAAAGTGGTGGCACCCTGAAGCCGGCATCCGCAAGGGCGTCAGTGATGGCTACCGATTGGCCACCCGACCCTCCGGCAACGGCTACCCTGTCGCTCCTGACAGGTGGCAGGTAGAGAAGGGCTTTGAGGGTATCTATTAACGGCTCGGTGTCGGTTACAGTGACGGCGCCACACTGTCTCACCATCGTATCCCATACAGTACGTGATACTGCCAGTGCCCCGGTATGCGAGGCAATTGCCCGGTCGCCATCGTCGCTTCGTCCCCCTTTCCATATTACCACCGGCTTGAGTCTGGCTACCCGCCTCAGTGTCTCGAAGAACTTACGGCCGTTGTTCACACCTTCCATGTACATCCCGATGGCCTTGACCTCCGGGTCGCCACCGAAATAATCGAGGAAATCGGAGACATCCAGTGCAATACCATTGCCGGAGCTCACCGACTTGTTGATATCCAGTCCCTGGAGATGTGCCTCAAGGCTGAATGTCAGGGCAATGGCACCACTCTGAGAGATAAAACCCACCAGTCCGGGAACACCGGTATACTGGTCTGGAGACTGCCTTATGCCGAGCTTCGGGTTGAAGATACCCATACAGTTCGGGCCAATCAGGTGAAAGTTGGCGTCTTCCACGCTTTTTTTGAGCTGGCGCTCCAGTTCTTCGCCTTCTTCGGTGCCTGTCTCGGAGAAGCCCGCAGTGAAGAAATGGGCGGCGGCAACATCTTTCTTGATGCAGTCCTCAAGCACCCTCGGGGCAATATTTCGGGATACGGCTACTATTGCCAGGTCTACCGGCTCCGGAATATCAAGCAGGCTTTTGTAATTTTGTACGCCTAGGGCCTCAATGGCCTCTATCGTGTCCGGATTGACCTGCACGGAATAGAGCTTGCCGGTAAACTCAAGTTGACCCCGCAGCCACTCGAAGTCCGTTTGCTTGCTGTCCCCGACCACGGCTACGCAACGCGGATTGAAAGCCCGGTCTAATTTGCTCGAATCTACCTTCAATCTGATATTCCTCCATACCTGCTTAAGGCTATCTTAAGGTTACCGCATTCTGGCTGTCAAGGATAGTGGATATTACCGCTATCCGGTCGTCTCACCGCATATTTGCATGCCTCCGAGGGTTATTGCTATAATTACTCAGATTCAGTATGTCGTCCTGACCCGCGCGGGATGACGCTAGGCTAGCCGTTGCCAAGGAGCTAAATCTCTATGGCTGGAGATGCTCTCACGGGTCTCAAGGTTGTGGAACTGGCTACTATGGTAGCAGGGCCATATTGTGCCAAGATGCTGGCGGATATGGGCGCCGATGTCATAAAGGTAGAGCCCCCGGAAGGAGACCCGGCGCGGCAGGTGGGGCCTTTCCCGAAGAGCGGACCGCACCCCGAACACAGCGCACTGTTCCTGTACAATAACACCAGCAAGCGCGGCATTACCCTGAACATCGATACGGCTGAAGGCCTCAATGCGTTGAAACGGCTTATCAAGTGGGCTAATGTTCTAATAGATGGCCTGCCTTTCCAGCGTTTGGAGAACCTGGGACTGAGCTGGGAAGCAATATCCGAGCTTAATCCTTCACTTATCTACACATCGATTACTCCCTATGGCCGCACCGGCCCCCGGGCTGATGTAAAGGGGGATGAGCTGGCTCTGATTCATGCCGGTAGTCTGGGTAACCTTTTACCGACCCGGGCGGAGAATATCGACCGTCCTCCGATTAAGACTGAGGGATATTTTGTAGGCTATCACGGTGGCCTTTCGGCTGCTCTGGCTACAGTGGGGGCGGCGTTGGGACAGTGCAAGACCGGAAAAGGTCGGTTGATTGATATTTCCCTTCAGGAGACTATCGTCAGCTTGATGCGGCCCAATATTGCGGGCAACCGCTATCATCACACGAACTGGAGTCGTGTCCCTGACCGGCCACCGGCGATGGGCAGAATGGAGACGAAGGACGGTTATATCGTCATCGGTACGCCTGAAGATCATCATTTCAAGGCTTTCCGCGAGCTGATGGGTAATCCTGAGTGGATTGCCGGTAAGGAGTGGGAGACTCTAGCATACCGCTCTCACCATTTGATGGATGTGACGACCAAGCTTGATGATTGGATGCGGCAGCAGAGCAAGCACGATATCCATCACCGTGCCGCCAAAATGGGTATCGCCGTTGGGCCGATTAACTCTGCACCTGAAGTGGTCAGTGACGAGCAGTTTATCTATCGTAATTACTTCATCGAAGTGGAACACCCCGAGGCGGGTAAGCATAAATACGCTGGCTGGCCTTACAAGCTGTCGGCGACCCCGCCACGTGTCTACCGGCCGGCGCCGCTGCTGGGCCAGCACAATCGGGAGGTGTTCTGTGACGAACTGGGTTACTCGGCGGAGGAGTTTGAGCAACTTCAACACACCGGAGTGGTATAGAGACAGGAAGGGTAAGAATGGAGAATAATCCTCTCCCCCTGAAAGGGATTCGGGTAGCTGATTTCTGCTGGGTTTATGCCGGGCCTTACTGTGGCATGCTACTCGGTTGCCTGGGAGCCGAGGTCATTAAGGTAGAGGGCCACCGGCGGACCGACCTTCTCCGTCACATTGTTACCTGGCCGTTAGCAGACCCGGCACCAACCCCGGTGCCGCCTAATCAGGGTATGGCGTTTAATTCGCTTAATATGAATAAAAAGAGCCTGACGCTTGACCTTACCAAACCTGAGGGTGTGGCTATAGCCAAGAAGCTGGTAGCGGTAAGTGACATTGTCGCGGACAACATGCGGGCCGGGTCGATGGCCAGGATGGGGATGGGTTATGATGAATTACGCAAGATAAAGTCGGATATCATTGTCCTCTCCTTGTCAAGCCGGGGGCAACAGGGCCCACAGAAGGACTATGCCGGTTATGCCTCCATCCACCATGCTATCGGTGGGGGCGCCTATGTTACCGGCTATCCCGATGACCATCCCTGTCATAACATGGGTGACGTTGACCTGATGAACTCGAACACGGCAGCCTTTGCTATAGTGGCGGCATTATATCATCGGGAGAAGACGGGGGAGGGGCAGTTTATTGATTGCTCGCAGGTCGAGGGTGTCACGTCACTGATTGGTGAGCTGATGCTTGGTTACGAGATGAATGGCCAGATTCCGGAGAGGATGGGTAACGCTCACCCGCAGTACGCCCCGCACAATGTTTATCAGTGCTGGGGAGTAGACCGCTGGATTGCCCTCGAGGTTCACTCCGACGAGGAGTTTGCGGTCCTTGCTCAGGTCATCGGTCAGCCCGAGTTAGCTGCAGATGCCCGGTTTGCTGATATGGCATCCCGCAAGAAGAACGAGGCAGAGCTCGACCGGATTATCGAGGAGTGGACCAGGCAGCGTGACCGTGACTGGTTGGCGAACGAATTCTGCAGGGCAGGTCTGGCAGCCGCACCATCGCGTAATGGAGAGGACATCTACGCTGACCCCCATCTCAGGGCACGGGAAGTTTTTGTAACTGTGGACCACCCTGAGCTTGGCGAACTGGAACTTCTGGGGACTCCCTGGAAGATGAGCGGTGATGAAGTGCAGCTTCAGCACGCTCCATTACTGGGCGAGCATAATGACTATGTGCTGCGTGAACTTCTGGGTCTCAGTGATGCTGAGGTAAATGACCTTCGGCAGAAGGATGTAATTCTGTAATCTTGACAGTACCTGGTGTTTAAAGGCCAGAGGATTCCACATCCCTGGCCTTCTTTTGGGTCAGTGTAGTATATTCAAGTCTTGTTGGTTTAATCGTACGGAAGTTGTTCGGTAATAGACTCAGCTATTGCTGTTGAGAAGTGGGCCCTGTTGCAAAGCCCGTTTATCCCCAGAGCTCCGGTTACGGGAGGAGGTAGCAGCGCACATTTAAGCTGACGGATGGGCGTCCATACATCCCCAGCACTCTGGTTTCCCCCAGCAGGGCCCACTCTCTTTTAACGTATGTTAACTATACTCTTCAGCACCGAGCTGATATGTTTACCCAGCCAACGTAGTGCCGTACGCTACGGTAAATGTGCGTAACTGCACATAATAATAACAGTCGATACCTGCGTTGTCAACGGGTAAATCGTGCAGATTTGAATTTTACCGGTTTATCGAAGGGTAAAATCAGTGGGCGGTGGGTGTGAAGTAATCAACGGTTGACGTATTTAGATTAAAGATGGGCCTCCAGCCATGCCTCCATGTCGGCCATGACCTGCGGGTGCTCCGGCTCGTTGAATATCTCGTGTAACAGGCCTTCGTATAGCTTGAGCGTTTTGTCTTTTGAGCCGATGAGTTCATAAAGTACCCGGCTGCGGGCACCGTCCGGCCCGCCGTTTCCAGCCATTATCAGGACTGGCAGCTTTATCTGTGGTACCTGTTCGGGAAGCTTGCTCCTCATATCTGTTATAGCCGACCGCTGGGGTATTGGTCCCCGGTAGACGAGGGGGTCGTTCTCGTAGGCTTCAATGACAGCTGGGTCGCGGCTGAGAAAGGCGGTATCGAGCGGCTGGCCGGCCGGTCTCGGTGGCGGTGGCGGGTCGCCCGGTCTGGCCAGGCCTCCACCGGAGGTTATCAGCCCGGCCAGTTCGTCCTGGTACCGCACCGCATAAGCTACGCTGATAGCTGAACCCATGCTGTGTCCAATCAGGAAAATCTTGTCATCAGGGTTTTCCTTGCGCACTATGTCAAAAAAGGTCTTCAGGTCTTTAAGGTAGTCAGTGAAATGCTCTACCTGAACGCGCTCTCCGTCGGACTTGCCGTGTCCACGGTGGTCAAGCGCGTAGACAGGATAGCCTTTCGGAACAAAGTGATTTACCACGTTCCCGTAGCGTCCGCTGTGCTCGGCAAAGCCATGCGCAATCAGTAACACGGCTTTGGCATCTCCGTCCGGCAGCCAGCACTGGTAATATATGTTAAAGTCCTGGTATCCATTGAAATTACCCTCTCTATGATTCATAGTCCTTCTCCTTATAACATGTTCCGCTTTCTTGCCCGGGCATCGTTGTCTAGATAATGAATATACTCTACGGTTATATGCAACGTCAATTGTGCGAACGTGGAGCTGGCCGAATCACAGAGGTAAAGGTCATAGTTAAGGAACAGGTCACGGATATATAGCACTTCTTCAGAAAAAGCAGAAAGAGGAGCGACTAAAGTGGAATGGCATAACCTTCAGGTAACGGTGATTATGAGTAGTTAGGCCTGACCGGACTGCGCCGAGTGAAGCGAAGGCCGCACTCCTCGTAGTCCTTGAAATCAACCCAGGGGCAGTTTTTACAACCTGAAGAGCACAGGTGTGTATTCACCGGTCGGGGAGCCTCCATCTCCAAAGTCGATGGGACATAATCGATGGCCCGGAACCCTGCGTGGCGCAGAGGATATTTACCACTAGGAACTTGTGTTGGAGGCCTTATCATGATACTAACCCACTCTGTTTTATAATGTAATAATACTACGAATATCGAATCGTGTCAAACTGTAGCAGGGTAATATAATGACGATAAACATTATCATAACGAATTGATTGTGCGGTTATATTAAATGAAAACTTGCATTTATAGATTAATGTGCTATTATTATAGGATAAAGATAATTTTCCGGTGAATTTTTACGATACTCATGGAGGTAGAGATGATGGATACTCTGGACAGGGAGTTAATTATTGAGTTACAGAAAGATGGCAGGAGGAGCTTCGTAGAGCTGGCCGATATCCTGCATATCAGCGAGGCCACGGCTCGGAACAGGGTCAAGCGACTCCTGAATAAGGGTATAGTGAAAGTCACCGTGGTGCCGGACATGCATATGCTCGGTTATCAGTTTGTAAGTATTCTGGGAATCCAGATTAGACTGACCTATTTGCGGAGTATCGTCGGGCAGCTTATACAGCATGCCAACGTGTGTTATCTGGCTAATGTAACGGGCAGATTTGACCTCATAGGCATAATCGTTACGAGAACGGCCAGAGAGTTTGCGGATTTCGTCGAAAATGTGGTGTCTGTCATCCCCGGCGTCGACAGGACGGAGACCTTTGTCAGCCTTAACGTATTCAAAGGGGAGACCATCGGCATGGACACGCTCGGGCTTTTCCAGGACGAGTCTGTGTCGTCATCCTGATATTTGTCCCGAAGTCACCCCCACTTTTTCAGGAATTTTTGGGCCTTTTTCCTGGTGGAATTCCGCGTATTATCAAGCTGCCTTCGCACCAGGGCAACCACCGGCCTTTTGTCCTCAATCTGGTCAAAAAACAGGTCGAATGATTCGATGGCCTGTCCCAACGCCACATTGCGACACTCATCGGTCTGGTACCGGGCTTTTTCAACCTTCAGAATCTCTTTGGTGACCTTTTCGGTGAGGGCTGGCTTGGCCAGGGCTATCTTGGCAGCCCCGCCGATGACGTTGGCGGCCGTTATCAGTACCGGACCGGGGATGGGGGCGAAGTATTTGTCATAGGCCTTTTCAAACCTGTTTTCAGTGTCTACAGCGGCCAGATTGCCGAGAATATGAATGGCGTCCCACTTGAGGAAGCTGTTCTCGCTTTCCAGCATATCAGTAAAGAGGTCGAACCAGGGATAGAGGGTTTCGGGTTTCTTTTCACTGAGCAAGCGCAGGACCTTGGCACATCCATATTTGGTCCGGGCTTTTCTGGCACCCAACCCCTCAATAATCTCGGGGATTAGCTCCGGGTCCCTGATAGCCCTGTCTACGATTTCGTTTTTATCGGTCTCTTTCTGACTTATTTCCTGTAGTAAGTCTAATGATGACATGGCTAATCTGCCGATTTCTCAGTACAGACATTATAGTATATAATGTGGAACTCTGCTGGGAAGGGGTGAATGGGCGCATTGGTCAGAGAGGTGAGGGCAGGTGCTTTCATTAACTGCAGTCCTGTGTGACCTATATCATATTAGCTCACAGGAAGCAGTGATAAGCTATTATGATAATAAGTGGTTGGTCTGCAGAGGTGGTAGGTGACCACAAAGGCTAGAGGAAAGAATAAGAAAGAAAAGCTTGTCGTCCCGGTCACGGGGATGACCTGTACCAACTGTGCCGCCACCATCGAGAAAGGCCTGGCACAGACACCCGGCGTGGACTCGGCCAGGGTGAACTTTACCTCGGAGAAAGCCTCAATAGAGTATGACCCGTCGCAGACGGACCTCGTCAAGCTCAAGGACACCGTAGCGGGACTTGGTTACGGAATCGCCACGAAGAAGTCCATCTTTCCGGTAGCGGGCATGACCTGCGCTGCCTGCGTGGCACGAGTCGAAGAAGCCCTTGCCGGTGTCCCGGGCGTCGTTTCTGCCAACGTTAACCTGGCCTCGGAAAAGGCAACTGTTGAATACCTTGAAGGAACGGATATAGCCGACCTCAAGCGAGCCGTATCTGCAGCCGGCTACACACTGGGCGCCGAGGCGGAGACTCTCGAAGACGTTACCAGTGCCGCCCAACGTGAAATCAGGCACGTTCGCGACCGGCTGGCGGTGGCGGCTGTGCTGGCAATAACCATATTCATCCTGATGTGGGTGCCCGATTTCAGCGGGAAGCTCTACCTGCTCTGGGCACTGGCAACCCCGGTACAGTTCTGGGTCGGCTGGCGTTACTACCGGGGGATGTGGGGGGCCCTCCGCCACAGGACAGCCGATATGAACACCCTGATTGCCGTCGGCACTTCGGCAGCCTATTTCTACAGCGTGGTTGCCGTCCTCTTCCCCGGAATCTTCACCGCCGAAGCCTTGGAGCGTAACGTCTACTTCGATACCTCGGCCATGATTATCACCCTGATAACGCTGGGCAAGTTCCTCGAGGCTAGGGCCAAAGGGCAGACCTCGGCGGCAATTAAGAAGCTCATCGGACTGCAGCCTAAAACGGCGCTCGTCCTCCGTGACGGCCAGGAAACAGAGATACCGGTAGAAGACGTTCAGGTGGGCGACGTCATCCTGGTGCGACCCGGCGAGCGTATCCCCGTAGACGGTATTGTCCAGCAGGGCTACTCCAGCATCGATGAATCGATGGTCACCGGCGAGAGCCTGCCGGTGGAGAAAAACACAGGCGATGGCGTTATCGGGGCTACCATCAATAAGACCGGCAGCTTTCAGTTCGAGGCGACCCGTGTGGGCAAGGATACCACCCTGGCCCAGATTATCCGCATGGTGGAGGAAGCCCAGGGGAGCAAGGCACCGATTCAGCGCCTTGCCGATGTTATCGCCAGCTACTTCGTGCCGATAGTCATCGGTATCGCCCTGATTACGTTTATCGTCTGGTTCTTCGTGGGACCAACTCCCGCCCTTACTTTTGCCCTGCTCAACTTCGTGGCCGTCCTTATCATCGCCTGTCCCTGTGCCCTCGGCCTGGCAACACCGACAGCCATCATGGTGGGCACCGGTAAAGGGGCGGAGAACGGCGTTCTTATCCGGAGCGCCGAAGCACTGGAGCGGGCCCATAAGATAGACACCGTACTGCTCGATAAAACAGGTACATTGACGCGGGGAGAACCCAGAGTGACCGACGTTATTACCGCC
>DUFD01000027.1 GCA_011171075.1 Dehalococcoidia bacterium
ATCTGCCCGGCGGTCGGCTTGACCTCAACCGTCGGTTCAAGCAGACCGGTAGGACGTACCAGCTGCTCCACCACCTGCCGACTGTGCTCGTATTCATAAGGCCCGGGCGTAGCCGAGACATATACCACCTGATTGATACGAGCCTCGAACTCGGCGAAGTTCAGCGGGCGGTTGTCCAGGGCCGAAGGCAGGCGGAAGCCGTACTCCACCAGCGTCTCCTTACGGGAGCGGTCACCGTGGTACATACCGCGAATCTGGGGCAGGCTCATGTGCGATTCATCAATAAACAGCAGGTAGTCCTCGGGGAAATAGTCGAGCAGTGTCCACGGGGCACTCCCCGCCGCACGCTGGGCGAGATGCCGGGAGTAATTCTCGACGCCGGCGCAGTAACCTGCCTCGCGGAGCATCTCGATGTCGTAGTTGGTACGGGTCTCCAGTCGGGCCGCCTCTAGTAGCTTGTCCTGTTTACGCAAAATCTGGAGCTGCTCCTCCAGTTCCTGCTCGATGCTTTCAATCGCCAGCTTCAGCTTCTCCTCCGAGGTGACGAAGTGCTTGGCCGGAAAGATATCCGCTGATTCTACTTCTTTGAGTAGCTCTCCGGTGAGCGGGTCGATCTCAATGATACGCTCGACCTCATCCCCGAAGAACTCCACACGCACGGCAATCTCCTCGTAAGATGGCAGGATTTCCAGGGTATCGCCCCGGATTCGGAACTTACCCCGGCTAAAATCATAGTCATTACGCTCGTACTGCATGTCCACCAGCTTGTGGAGGAGTCGCTGCCGATTGTAGGTCTCCCCCTTTTTGAGGTCGAGGACGAAGCTGCGGTATTCCTCAGGCTCGCCCAGCCCGTAGATGCAGGACACCGAAGCAACAATCAGCACGTCGCGCCGCTCGAAGAGGGCACGTGTCGCGGCATGACGCAGCTTATCAATCTCTTCATTTATGTCAGCTTCTTTCTCGATATAGGTGTCTGTCCGGGGAACGTAGGCTTCGGGCTGGTAGTAGTCGTAATAGCTGACGAAGTACTCGACGGCATTGTACGGCAGGAACTCCCTGAACTCGGAGTAAAGCTGGGCAGCCAGGGTCTTGTTATGGCAGATGACCAGGGCTGGTCTCTGGACACGCTGGACGATATTGGCCATGGTGAAGGTCTTGCCACTGCCGGTAACCCCAAGCAGTGTCTGCTTCTCCATACCCTGCTCCAGACCGGCCACCAGTTTATCAACGGCCTCAGGCTGGTCACCGGTCATCCCGAAATCAGATACAATCTCAAACTGTGGCATAATAAACTGACCAAGAACGGCTTTACATGAACAGTATATCCTGTTGCGGAAGGGGCTTCAATTGCAGGACAGAGGTTACTCCATTGCCTCTGCCAGTTTGGCTTCCATGGTGAACCTGCTCATAGGGCCCACCTGCAAGGCGCGGATAATACCGTCTTTGTCAATGAAAAAACTGGAGGGGATACCGGTAACCATGTAGTCCATCGCAACCTGCCCGTCTGTATCAATAACAAATGTCCAGCTATATCCGTTAACTTCAACGAAATACTCCACGTTGCTCCAGTATTCCAACAGGTCAACACCTATGATAACAACGTCTCTGTTCTTGTATTCCTGATATAGCCCTTCCATCGCCGGCATCTCGGCACGACACGGCGGGCACCAGGTAGCCCAGAAGTTTAGAAAGACTACATTGCCACGTAAATCCCTGAGACGAACGGTGTTACCATCGAGGTCAGTCAGGGTGAAGTCCGGCGCAGGGTAACCTACCTCGGGGGCAGGCGCTAGACCACAGCCCGCCAGCAAAAGTAATCCGATAATGGTGACACTCAGTGCTAACGAGACAATACCTCCCCGACCCTCGCCCGACATCACTTTCATTACTATCTTCCCTGCTCTTACTCCTACCACATCCTCAACCCGCGATATCGCCCTGCACAAACCAGAAGTACAGAATGTACCCGCCGGCAAAGATAAGTAATAGACCGCTGAATCGGGCCACTACGGGTATTATGCGATGCAGCCAGCGATTAACAGCTTCCTTGAATAGGGCTATTGCTATGGTGATAATCGCAATGATAAATCCCATACCCAGGGCAAAGCTGACGAACTGAAGCAACCCCCGGCTCCAATCTCCGCTGGCCACGGCACTGCCCACCACTACCAGAAAAATGGGGAGTGTGCAGCCCAGGGCCGAAATTCCGTAAGCAATGCCAAAGATAAGAAACCCCCGAAGACCAATGTCACCGCTCCGACCAAGACGATTGGCGATGCGCGCCGGCAGGTTAAAATATACGTGGCCTCCGGCGGTAACATAGATACCCAGCAGGATAAGGACTAACCCGATAACAACCGATACCCAAGGCATGACATCCACCAGGAATTGCCCACCGTAAGACAGGATAGCCCCCATGATACCGAAGAAAACAACAAAGCCAATAGTGACTACCGCGCTCAGCAACAACGCCCGGCCGAAACGCCGCCACCATGACTTTGCCCAGAGCCCACCCTCTTTAACACCCAGATACAGTGAGATATAGGCAGGCAGCATGGCGATGGCGCAGGGACTGACCGTGGTGACCATACCCGCACCGAAGGCGTACCCGAAAGGTAACTGCCGCGCAAAGCTATCGACAAAGCTTTCTAGCAATAGACCTCCCTACCTCTTCTTGACCTATTTTACCGTAAGGCACATAAATGAAGAAAGCTACCAGCCAGGCTTTACCTTCAACCCGGCTGGTAGCCTATCTATCCGTGCTACGAATACCAATCAGGCGATGGCGCCGTCGTCTTTGAATTTGGCAATGTCTTCCCACGAGAAGCCGTACTCGAGCAGGACTTCTTCGGTATGCTGGCCAAACTCCGGAGCCGGCATCCGCACGTTGGCCGGTGTCTCGCTCATTATCACCGGATTGGCTACCTGCTTAATGCGTCCCCGGGTGGGGTGGTCATATTCAACAAAGCAACCGCTGGCTATTGCCTGGGGGTCGTTAATAATCTCTTTAAGGCTCTGGTTGGGGGCATATGGTATCCCCTCGAGAAGAGGATGCCACTCGTCATAGGTCTTACTCATGAATATCTCGGAGAAAATCTGCCGCAGTTCGGTTACGTCTTCAGCACGCCCTTCAATCGTCTGGTATTTGGGATTCTCGGCCAGGTCAGGTCTCCCGACGGCATTGCAGAACTTAGCCCAGTAGCGGTCCGGTTGTAGAATCACAAAAACCAGCGTCCGTGAGTCCTTGGTTATGTATCCGCCGGTTATCGGGCTGTTCAGCCTGGCACTGTAGAATCCCATAATCTGAGCAACCGCCATCAAGGCCTGGTCCTGCAATTCCTGCGGTGGCTTTTCCCGCCAGTCATCAAAATCCATGCCGGTGATGAGTGCACCTGATACATCGAAGCTGTTCTGGTAGAGACCGGTATGCATTAACGATATATCTACTCGCTGGCCAACTCCCGTCTTCTCCCGGACATACAGGGCCTGCATAACACCGTAAGCCAGAGACATCCCGACGACATTGTCACCGATGGCCGGTCGATATCCGTAAACAGGGATGCCGGGTTGTGACATGACATAGGGGAAACCGGCACGGGCCCAATATGCTGTGGCGTCATAGGCCGGAAGCTCCTTGTCCGGGCCCTCCCTGCCGTATCCGTTGACGTTACCCCAGACTATACGTGGGTTTATTTTTCTTAGCGTCTCGTAGTCCACCTGGAACCTCTCCACCTCGAAGTCACGCAGGTTACTGAGAAAAACGTCGGCCTCCTTTACCATTTTATGGATGATAGCACGCCCGCTCTCAGTGTAGGGGTCAATAGTGCAGCTCCGCTTGTTACGGTTAAAATTCTCCCAGTTGTAGTCGAAATCGGATGGGGCGGCACCACCCTGCTCAGCCTGGGCATCCTTAAAGACCCGCCAGTAATCACCCGTGGTCGGGTTTTCAACGTGGACGACGTCCGCCCCGAAATCACCGAGAATGCGGGCGGCCATCGGTACAGCAGCCACCTGTGAGCAATCGATAACTTTGATACCCTCAAGTGCCATAACCATGTCTTCTTCCCCCTTTCTCATTAAAAACGGAATGAATGATAGACCCTGATAGCGGAACTCTAGTGCAAAATATGGTATTTTGTCAAGGACAGAAAGGTGTAGATAGACTTGTCTACCTCACCCCCTGTGTCCCCCTCTCCTTCAAAGGAGAGGGGGAGGAAAAAGATAAGAGAGGCTGCGCCTCTCTTTGGCCTTCTTGATACATAATATGCAGGTGATAATTAGTCTGGCTCCATCAGTTTCTTGAATCGTGGGTCTTCCCGTATATTGTTGAATTCACCATCCGCTTTGGCCATCGCACGATACTTTTCATCACCGTTAATAGCCCTCCCCAGGTAGTCTAGAGCTTCATCCGTTTTCCTTTGGACTGAGTAAAGGCAAGCCACATTATAGAGCGTGCCCGGGTCATCCGGCTTAACCTTCAGCGAGCGGTTATAGTCTGCCAGCGCTTCTTCGTATCTGCCCAGTATGTCATAGGTTGCACCACGGCTAGTGAGAGTGTCCGGGTCGTCTGGCCGAAGCTCCAGCGAGCGATTGTAGTCTGCCAGCGCCTCTCCGTATCTACCCAGATGGAGATATATTGCACCCCGGTTAGTGAGAGTGTCCGGGTTGTCTGGCCGAAGCTCTAGCGAGCGATTGTAGTCTGCCAGCGCCTCTTCGTATCTACCCATATGATAATATAAAACGCCTCGGTTCATGAGCGTATTCGGGTAGTCAGGCCTAAGCAATAATGAACGATTATAGTCCACCAAAGCCTTTTCGTATTTACCTAGATGGCGATAGGTTACACCCCGGTCCATGAGAGCAATGGGATTATCCGGTCGTAGCTCTAGAGACCGATTCAACACATCTAGTGTCCTATCGTAACGTCCTGCATAGTAGTAGGCACTGCCCAAGGCAAGCAGGTCTTCAACTGAAGGAGTAACAGGCAAGGCATCAACCTCGGATGCAGCTTCCTCAAGATTTATTACTTGCTCAGATGACAATTGCTCGCGACCATGTGCAATCAATATTTCTTCTGTAGGTAGATTAGCTTCCTTGAGAGCCCGTCTCACCCTCTCGGTACGTAATCCAAGAAGCGCGTGGTTAACATCGTCAAGTTGATTACGGAGGACCTGCTGGCGGTCATCATCTTCTTCGTTGGAAAGCATTTCTTCAAGTTGCTTCTTCTTTTGGTCTAATGTCTCACCGGCATCCAGCGAAGCTTGTCTTTTAGCCTGACGGTGTTGCCAGTACTGGTTGAAAAACCAGCCAATTGCACCACCCGCTAACCCAACAACAGCTATTATTCCAGCATCCATCACCATCTCCAGAAATACCAGAGGGCTACCTTATGCAGTATCCTAGCATGAGATACTGGTAGCGTCAACGGGAGTATGGACACAGTGCTTACAGGTTCGTGCATCCCGGACGGAATTAAGAGGGCTGGTTTCCTATCCCCCGAAATACTGGAGGGCCAGCTTTACCCTCTCCTCGACACTGAGGTCGGAGGCGGCGGGCAGGGTGGCCACGGCACGGCTGGCCTCGGACACGGAGTAGCCGAGTGAGGTCAGAGCAGCCAGGACATCGGTGTTCTCCTGGGCAACCTGGGCGGCCGGGGTGGCAATCAGGCCAGCACCAATCTTGTCCTTAAGCTCCAGTACCAGTCTGCTGGCCATCTTCCTGCCGATTCCGGGGACGGTGGTGAGCAGGTCGATGCTGCCGGTAGCGATTGCTATCGTCATCTGCTCAACGGTGAGAGCCGAGAGCATCGCCAGGGCGAGTCGGGGGCCCAGGCCGGAGACACCGATAAGGGTCTCGAAGAGCGTCAGCTCATCGGCGGTGCCAAAACCATAGAGGAAGATATCGTCATCTGCGACACGGAGGTGGGTATATACCTGAACCTCCTCGCCGACTTTACCCAGGGTACTCAATACCGAGGTTGGCATGTAAACGCGGAACCCTACACCGCCAACGCTGATGATTGCGTAATCACCACCCATCGACTCCACGATGCCTTGCAGGCTGGCTATCATTTGACCTCCAAACTGAACCGTTACTTTTCTTCGGCCAGCAGGTTTTCGACGTGCGCCTCGCCGAGATGGCACAGGGCAGTCGCCAGGGCATCAGCGGCATCATCCGGCTGCGGGACCTCAGACAGGCCGAGCTGGAGGCTGACCATCCTCTGAACCTGCTCCTTGGAGCTTGCACCGTAGTTGGCGACCTGCCTTTTTATCTGGGCCGGGGTGTACTCGAAGGTAGGGATGCCCCGGTTAACGGCTACGAGAATAGCCACCGCCTGCGCCTTGCCGATAGCCAGCGCCGATTTAGCGTTTCTGGCAACAAAGGGCTGCTCCACAGCTACAGCGTCCGGCCCATAGCGAGACACAATTTCCTGAAGCTGGTTGTATAACTCGCCGAGACGCTCCCCAACAGGCAGGCGAGTTGAGGCGCTCAGGGCGCCATAATCAACCAGGGTCGTTCTATCGCCATCGCTGTCAATCACCCCGTAGCCGATTACAACCGTGCCCGGGTCGATACCCAACACCCTCATCAGCAGACTACGACCGTCCTGTTACCATTATTATAACCCCCCATGAGAGGGCAAAATGAATTCACTCAGGTGAAGGTTACACTTTTATATTTAAGGAGAATAAAACAGTTCGGTGAGTGGCGTCGGGACTACTCCTGATACTTGGCGAGGACTTCATCAGAGAAATCGACATTGCTGGAAACATGCCGGACATCATCCATTTCTTCCAGATTATCCATCAGCTTTAACGTCTGCACGGCTGCCTTCTCATCAAGCTCCAGCGTTGCTTTAGGTACCATAGAGACCTCCGCTGAGGCTACGGGGATACTCTCACGCTCCAGTGCTGCCCTGACTTCCTCCAGTGTCTCAGGTCTGGTGTATACTTCGACCACACCGCTTTCAACGACAACATCTTCGGCACCGACATCGATTGCTTTCAGTGCCAGCTCTTCGGTATCCATCTCCCCGGATTCTACCGTAATGACCCCCATAGGGCGAAATTGCCAGGCCACACAACCCGCCTCCCCCAGACTACCACCACCCCTGGAAAACAGGTGGCGGAAAGCCTGTATGGTACGGTTACGGTTATCACTCAAAGCTTCAACCAGGATAGCTCCACCGCCGGGGCCATATCCTTCTAGAACCAGCTCTGCCAGACTGGCCCCCTCCTTATCACCGCTGGCGCGCTTTATCGCCCGCGCGATGTTGTCGGACGGCATAGAGGCATCACGGGCTTTCTGGACAGCCAGACGCAAAGTAAAATTGGTGTCCGGATTGGGGCCTCCTTTGCGCACCGCTACGATAATCTCGCGGGTCAGCTTGGTAAAAAGCTGGCCGCGCCGGGCATCGGTCACCGCCTTCTGGTGCTTTATCGAGTGCCATTTAGAATGTCCGGACATTCCCGAATCTCCTATCCCGATACACCCGGTAGCGCTCCCCAGATTCTATCATCTGACCAGAGGCCAACCAATACACAGGCAGGCCTATATGAGCGCCTCAATCTTGGGGGTGATTGCTTTCTCCGGCACAGCTCCAACAACCATATCCACGGCGGCACCGTCCTTGAAAAACATCAAGGTCGGTATTGACATCACCCGATACCTGGAAGGTGTCTGCGGGTTCTCGTCAATATTCAGGCGAAAGAACTTCAGCTTGCCGCTATACTTCTCTGATAAACTCTCAACAACAGGAGCAATCATCCGGCAAGGCCCACACCAGGGTGCCCACAGGTCTAACAGCACCGGTATATCCGACTTGATAACCTCTTTCTCAAACTCTCTGTCCGTAAGATCGCTGACCATGATGCTACACCCCTTTTGAGTTCTGACACTACAGAGATATGGTAATGCGGGACATCATTCGCTGTCAAGAGAATTGTGCCCTTATGCCTTACGCCATTCAGCGGATTGACATTCACTTCTGAAGACATTAGAATTTACATGGTGTGTCACGATTTAATCAAGACAGTCGCTGACCACCGACCGGCTCAACTATAACGAATACATAACCGGCAGAGTGGGCTGAATTCAATAGATATATGGATAGTTTGACTTGGCGTTTTGCTTGGGATATACTTTCTATGCACAAGCAAGTTACTAATGAGGTTTATTTACGCTGGGTACTTCCAGAAGGGAGACTCAGCTTTGTTGTGCCAGCATTCGATTTCTGATGAAGATAGCGATAAGTGGCAAGGGGGGAGTGGGGAAGACCTTATTAGCTTCTCTGCTTTCAAGAAAATTCGCCGCGGCTGGATACTCAGTTTTGGCCATAGACGCTGACCCGGATGCCAATCTAGCCGCCAACCTTGGTTTCCCGCACCCCGATAAAATTACCCCCGTGTCTGAAATGGACGACCTCATCGAAGAGAGGACCGGAGCCCGACCCGGTAAATCCGGCTCCTTTTTCAAGCTGAATCCCAGAGTCGATGATATCCCGGAAAGGTTCGCTGCGGAGCATGACGGTATCAAGCTAATGGTCATGGGACGCATCAAGCGAGGGGGAACCGGCTGCTATTGTGCCGAGGGTGTTCTCCTGCAGGCCCTGCTCAGTCACCTGTTACTTCAGAGAGATGAGGTGGTAATACTCGACATGGAGGCCGGTATAGAACACCTTGCCCGTGGCACTGCTAAGGCAGTAGACTACCTTATAATCGTAGTAGAGCCGGGCCGGCGCAGCATCGAGACAGCCCACCGCATTCAGGAACTGGCCAGGGACATCGGCCTGGAAAACCTCGCGGTGGTCGCCAATAAGGTACGAAATCAGGCTGAGAAAGATTTTATTAAAGACAGCCTGCCTGGTATCACATTCCTCGGCTTCATACCCTATGACCAGGCCTTAATCGAGGCCGACCTGGCTAACCTCGCCATCCAAGACGCCAGCCAGAAAATATCCACCGAGATAGATATAATATACCAGGCAATAGTGTCTGCTTCCCAGGTAACAAACCCGGTAAAATAGATAAATATAACGAAGGAGGTTTCCTGTGGCTTACGATGCGGTAAAAATGCAAGACTGGCAGATTGCAGAAGCGGCTGAAGTCAACATGCCTACGCCAGATGAGTGGCGAGACAAGCTCGGTCTGGAGAAAGACGAGTTGCTTGCCTATGGGCGGATTGCCAAACTAGATTTCCTGAAAATAATCAACCGCCTTAAGGACAAACCGGATGGTAAGTATATTGAAGTGACGGCGATAACGCCGACACCCCTGGGTGAGGGTAAGAGCACCACATCCGTCGGCCTGATGGAAGGCATGGGCAAAAGGGGTGTAAATGTCGGAGGGTGTCTCCGTCAGCCCTCGGGCGGTCCCACGATGAATGTTAAGGGGACGGCGGCCGGTGGTGGCAACGCCCTGTTGATTCCCATGACAGAGTTCTCGATGGGACTCACGGGCGATATTAACGACATCATGAACGCCCATAACCTGGCGATGGTAGCGCTAACCGCCAGGATGCAGCACGAGCGTAACTACACGGATACTCAGCTGGACCGGCTGACCGGAATGAGGCGCCTCGATGTCGACCCTACCAACGTGGAGATGGGCTGGATTATGGACTTCTGTGCTCAGAGCCTGCGCAACATCGTCATCGGACTGGGCGGTAAGTCGGACGGGTTTACCATGCAGTCCAAGTTCGGTATCGCGGTCGGTTCCGAGTTGATGGCTATCCTGTCGATTATACGTGACCTGGCTGACCTGCGTGAGAGATTGGACAACATTACCGTCGCCTTCGACAAAAGAGGCAAGCCCGTCTATACCAAGGACCTCCAAGTTGGCGGGGCCATGACAGCCTGGATGCGCAACACCATCAACCC
>DUFD01000028.1 GCA_011171075.1 Dehalococcoidia bacterium
ACTACTTCACCCCGGCACCAAAGAACCGACAATACTGCCCCCGCCGCTGTTTGTCGAAGCTCTCAACGAGCAGGAGTTCAGCAAGGAGCGGTGGATAGAAATCCCCGAAGAGGTACAGGCTATCTACAGGACATGGAGGCCTACCGCACTGCACCGGGCGTACCGACTGGAGAAGGCACTGGATACGCCGGCCAGGATATATTTCAAGTACGAAGGAACCAGTCAGGCGGGCAGCCATAAGCCGAACACCGCTGTAGCCCAGGCATACTACAACAAGCAGGCGGGTGTTGAGCGCATCACCACCGAGACCGGCGCCGGCCAGTGGGGTAGTGCCCTGTCTTTCGGGTGTATGCTTTTCGGAATTGAGTGTAAAGTATACATGGTCAGGGTCAGCTATAACCAGAAGCCTTACCGCCGTATTCTAATGGAGACATGGGGCTCAACATGCATCCCGAGTCCAAGTATGGATACGCAGATAGGTCAGAAGATACTGGCGGAAGACCCGGATTCTCCCGGGAGCCTTGGCATTGCCATCAGCGAGGCGGTAGAGGATGCTGCTACTCATGATAATACCCGGTACTCTCTTGGCAGCGTGCTCAACCACGTTCTACTGCACCAGACTATCAACGGCCTCGAGACAAAGAAGCTGATGGAGGAGCAGGCGGATGTCTACCCCGACATTATCATCGGTTGTGTCGGTGGCGGCTCAAATTTCGCCGGGTTGTACCTGCCCTTCGTTAAGGATAAGATTGACGGCACCAGACCGAACCTGCGTATCATTAACGTGGAGCCGGAAAGCTGTCCCACGTTGACCAAGGGGCCTCTTACCTGGGACTATGGTGATGTTGCCGGGATGGCACCGATAGCCTTCATGAATACCCTGGGACATGGTTTTATCCCGCCCCCAGTCCATGCCGGCGGTCTGCGTTATCACGGCATGGCCCCTATTATCTGCCACCTGCTCAAGCTGGGTCTGGTCGAGGCCACGGCCGTGCCTCAGGTAGCCACGTTTGAGGCAGGCGTGACCTTTGCCCGTACCGAGGGTATCCTTTCCGCACCGGAGACGAACCATGCCATCCGGGTGACCATTGATGAGGCCCTCAAGTGCAAGCAGACGGGCGAGTCCAAGGTTATCCTGCTTGCCCACAGCGGACATGGCCACTTCGACTTGGCTGCCTATGATGCCTATCTTACCGGTAAGCTCGAGGACTATGCGTACCCCGAGGAGAAGGTGAAAGAGGCACTGGCTTCGCTGCCGGTAGTTCCGTAGTAAATTGTTTGTCTAAGGGGAAGGGGCTGGGCGTCAGCTCAGCCCCTTTCTTGACATGTTCAGGCTATCTCGATATCATACTTAACACATTCTTAACATTTTCATGCTATTCTATATGGTTGTGGTGATGCGGATGAGCTTCAAGCGTGCATTTTTTTCGCTAATCTCGTTTGTTCTTGTTCTGTGTCTTTTATCCGGTGTCGGGTGTGACCTTCTTTCCGACTCCTCGGAGACCTCTGGAGAAGAGGCGTCATCGGGTGATAACGGTATTACCCCGATTAATCCCGAGTGGGAAGGCCCATCATTAAATGGCCAGTCACAGCCATTGACGAGCATTGCTGACGTTGTAGCCAAGGTCAAACCTTCGGTTGTTGCTATTACAGTTGAAATTGTGAATTTCGGGTTTACCGAGCAGGGTGGCGGCTCCGGCTGGATTATTGATGAAAGCGGTATTGTTGTCACTAATGCTCATGTTGTCAGTGGGGCGGTCAGTATCACGGTTACCCTTGATGACGGCAGGGTAATCCCGGTGGATATAAGCACTGTTGCCGTGGATATTCAGACTGACCTGGCTGTCATGAAGGTCGATGTTGACGAACTCCTGCCGGCTGTATCTGTCGGGGATTCAACGAAACTCAGGATAGGCGACTGGGTGGTGGCTATCGGCAACTCGCTGGGATTTGGTACCAGAGCGACTCTGGGCATTGTCAGCCAGAACGATGTGAAGATAGGCGATGAGCTGGGACAGCCATTGAAGCTCATCGAGACCGATGCTGCCATCAATCCGGGTAACAGCGGCGGGCCGCTCGTTAACATGGCCGGTGAGGTGATTGGTATCAACGAGGCCAAGATTCAGGATGTTGGTGTGGAAGGCGTTGGCTGGGCGATTGCCAGCACCGACGCGCTGCCTATCATTCAGGAGCTTATAAACAAGGGTTACGTGGTCCGCCCCTGGCTCGGGGTCGGTACCGAAACAGTCACCCCGACTCATGTCTTCTGGTACCGACTTTCGGTAAGTGAGGGAGTACGGATTACCAGCGTGTCATCCGGTAGCCCCGCCGAAATAGCCGGACTGCAACAGGGCGATGTCGTCGTTCGTTTCTGTAGAGTTGAGGTCACCACCGATTATCAGATGGTCCGCGCGATACACACCGCTGAAATAGGCGAGACGGTGGAGATAGTTTACTGGCGTGGCGATACCAGGTACACCACTCAAGCGACGTTGATAGAGAGTCCGCCGCCGGGGAGTTAGTCAGTCCGCTTCACGCCGAGCATTATCTCATGGCCACTTAGCTTGTAGCTTTCGGTGAAGGCACCTTCCTCCGGGACACCCTCAACCAACTCCCTTGACAGTGTTTCTTGTTTAATGTAATCGGCCCAGTCGGTCATAACCTGCTTTACATAAGAGACGCCATTGTAATACGTAGTGATATGGTCGGCGATATCGAACCCGGCCGAGCGGCGCATCGTTTGCAGGCGGTGGACTATCTCCCGTGCCAGGCCTTCGGCAGCAAGCTCCGGAGTGATATCGCAGTCCATGGCCACCGTGATTCCCCCCTCTGAGCTAACAGTCAGGTCAGGCTTGTTAAACTCACCTTCACTTTCGGTGAACTCAATAGATTTTACATTAAGCTCTTCCAGCACCTGAGGGGATAGACGTTCTAGGCCTTCCTCATCCCGCTTGGTTCCTGTCTTTATAAGGACCCTGGCCAGAGGCTGGCGTACCTTGATGCCTGCCTGGCTGCGGGCGGCTCGTCCCAGGCTAGAGACCTTCATCGCCAGTCGCGTGTCTGTAGAAAGCCTCTCGTCAATCAAGGCCTTATCTGCTACGGGGAAGTCGGTGAGGTGCACGCTGTCCGGTTCCTCTGGAAGAGCGGAACAGACCAGGTTCTGGTAGATTTCCTCGGCGAGGAAGGGCGTGAACGGGGCGAGCAGCTTTGCCAGCGTCACCAGACACTGGTAAAGCGTGTTGTAGG
>DUFD01000029.1 GCA_011171075.1 Dehalococcoidia bacterium
AACAGGACGCTGAGAATAAAGGACAAACTCAACGAGTGGATGTATTTACCAGGCTTGTCCGGAGCCTAGCCAAATCTGCTTCTGAATCTAATAGCAATCCCTCTTGACGATTACGTGCATAATAGCTAAATAATCGTTCCCCTCTTTGGGGGTGATAAAGAAGTAAGAAAGACAAAAAGAAAGCCTCTTTTGAGAAGGTTAACAAGCACGGGGCGGACGTACGTTCAGATGTTACGAAGACTAATACGGTGATTGGTCATCCTATAATAACCCTGTATGTAATTCCCGGCGCCACTCCGCCCAGTGACAGCCAGATCGAGTTGACCTTGAACCGGAGGGCGAGTGCCAGCGAGATGAGTGCCATGTCAGGGCAATTGTAAATATGCCCATTACGCCAGCCTTGCCCGGCGAGACCCTTGTGCCCGTGGGAGATGTGAGAGTAAGTCAAAAATAAGAACAGCAAATCTGATAACTGTCCTAAAATCTGCAGGGAAATTATCCTTTCTCAGGATAAGCCGCTTTTAAGACGCGTAAAGCTCTTAAGGTGACCCACATGCTGGGTTGCCCTTTCTTTTCTATGTCTACCCATGTTTTGCCATTGTAGGTATGTTCCAGTAGCCAGCGCCCTTGTTGGTCTTGCTTGCTGATGACCAGATCTAACGCGTTGGCTAACTTGGGATTCTCGGCTTGGCCAAACGCTGCCATGACCTCCAGGTTCTGAAGTACATCTGTGATATAGCCGATTGGATAGCCGAATTTAAACCAGCTTGAGCTTGGCTTATTTCCCATGCCGAAAGGATAATCGGCAACTGCCGGGTCATGGCTCAATAGAAAGTCCACGCCCAGTTTGATAGCCGCCTGCATGTTTCTGGTCCGCCGCGCAGGTGGTACCTTGCTCAAGGCAATCATTGCATTGACTGCTCCCCAGGCGCATGGCAAATGACCATTCATTGAACAGACGAATAAAGGAGCCGAATTCTTGGACTTATAGTAACGCCTGTTTGTATCACGGTTCGAAGCGTCAGCTACTCCTTCTCCGGTAATAGTCTGAGCCAGCCATTCCATTGCTGTCTGCAAGCGTTGGTCGTTAAGCCAGCCGAAGTCTATCAAAGCCGCCCCCATAATGCCCGCCATGCATTGTTCGAAACCAGAAGGCGTGCCGTTCCACGACAGACCACCATTGCTGGCTATGCACTGGGAGAGCAGAATTTCGCAGCCGGCGCGAACACGCGAGTCAGCTCCGTCCGCACCAAGCTGCGCCATGAAAGCGAGAGACCATTCCGTCCCTCGGTATTTGGGTCCAGAACTGTCTCCTGGCTTGTCCCAATATCCCTCCGGCTGCTGTGCCGCCAGGATTACCGGCACAGGGCCGCTTGCCATGATGTCCGCTTTCGCGGCTATAACTTCCTTATCGTTCTCATCCCGGCCGAGGATATCACGCAGCGTATAATAGCGGATGGCTGGCTGGGACTCGTCGGGTTCCAGCAGCCACGCCACCGGGTCCCCATTAAGCTTGTCTTTCCAGCTAGCCATAATCAAACGATTCCTGCAAACTTCAATAGTCTCAGTATATATAAGTGCGGCAGATTGTCAACGGCTAAGTCTACACAATCCGAATTTGATATAAAGAAGACCGCAGGCAGGAATAACTATTGTACATAGCGGCCGCAGGTGAAACCTTCACCCAGTTTACACCAAACGCAATGGTCAGGCGTCTCGTCAGCAAGCATAAGCTGCGATTCGCACTTACCACAGAGGTACTCCTCGCCGGGTTTCATGGGACCGTCACAGGGAGGTATAGTCATTGGGCAAACCTGGACGCAGTTACCGCATTGCTTGCAGAACTCGGGGCGGATACCGAAAGGATAGTCCACGTGGCGCTCTTTGCCGCGTCCGACAAAGCCAATCGCCCGGGCTCTCCAGACCTCGGTGCAGACCCGCACACAGCGTCCGCATAAGACACAGTCCTCGTTTCGAAACGGATACCTGACCTCTTTGACTCCGCAACGTAGAGCGATATCCTGAATGGCGCGTGAGTTGGGGGCCTGGGCAACCAGCAACTCGGCCAAGTTGCGGCGTAGTTGCCGGATTTTGTCCGTATTCGTCAAGATTACCATCCCCTCCTCCACGTTCAGGGTGCAGGACGTAGTGACATTGGAACGCCCGTTGACCACGTGTTCAACAATGCACAAACGGCATGCGCCGATGTCGGGCAGATATGGGACATGACACAGATGGGGAATGCAGATGCCATATTCTATCGCAGCGTCCAGAACGCTGGTTCCTCTGACAGCTCGAATATTGGCTCCATCTATATTAACATTAACATGCTGCAACATCTTAATACCTCGTTTTCTCAGGTGATTAGAATTGCGTCAAACTTGCATTCACTCCGGCATATCCCGCACTTCTGACAGAGCTGGGTGTCAATCACATGCGGCTGTTTTTTCCCGCCGGTGATAGCCTGGTGCACGCACCCCTGGACACAAACTCCGCAACCAGTACATAAATCCGGGTCAATCCAGTAGGTAATCAGAGCCTTGCAGACCCCTGCCGGACATTTTTTCTCGTTGATATGTGCTTCGTATTCGGAGCGAAAATAGCGTAGAGTGGAAAGCACCGGATTAGGCGCTGTCTTGCCGAGACCACACAGGGCGGTAAGTGAAACGGTCTCAGCCAACTCCTCAAGGAGGTCTATCTGCTCCAGCCTCCCACGACCTTCGGTGATATCTGTGATTATCTCAAGCATACGGTCAATACCTACCCGACAGGGCAGGCACTTACCGCACGATTCATCCTGAAGGAAGGTCAGGAAGTATTTGGCCACATCTACCATGCATGAGCTTTCGTCCATCACCACCATGCCGCCCGAACCGACCATGGAGCCGGCCTCGGAGAGCACGTCGAAATCGACTGGCAGGTCGAACTTGTCCAGTGGCAGGCATCCACCTGATGGACCTCCAGTCTGGACTGCCTTAATCATATTGCCGTCAATCGCACCGCCGCCGATGTCAAATACCACCGTACTGATGGGCGTGCCCATGGCCACTTCAACCAGACCGGTATTCTTGATTCGGCCGGTGAGAGCCAGAATCTTGGTGCCCTTGCTCCCCTCTGTCCCCTTTGAGGCAAACCAGGATGCACCGTTCAGGATAATGGATGGAACATTAGCCCACGTCTCAACGTTATTAAGAGTCGTGGGTTTGTGATAAAGACCATCTATCACAGTATGAACATCCTTGGGTCGGGGCTCACCGACTTTTCCTTCCAGTGAGACCATCAGGGCTGTTGATTCGCCGCAGACAAAAGCCCCTCCCCCCCGGGCGATGTCGACGTCAAATGAGAAGGACGACCCCAGGATATTTTTGCCCAGCAGGCCGAGCTCGCGGGCCTGCTCAACTGCGATTCGTGAATGCTTGACTGCCAGCGGGTATTCATTGCGGACGTAGACATATCCCTTTCGCGCACCAATAGCCCAGGCACCAATCATCATGCCTTCCAGAACCAGATGCGGATTGCCCTCCAGCACACAACGGTCCATATAAGCACCGGGATCTCCCTCGTCCGCATTACATATCACGTACTTCTCGTCACCGGGTGCCTCCCGGCACTCTTTCCACTTACGCCCGGTCGGGAAGCCGCCACCGCCACGCCCCCGCAAACCTGATAATTCAATCTCTTTTATGATGTTATCAGGGGCTACACCATACAGCACCTTGGTTAAAGCCGAATACCCACCAGCCACTATGTAATCCTCTATTGAGCAGGGGTCAATCATGCGGTTTTTAGATAGTAGTTGACGGTCTTGCGAGCGGTAAAAAGGAATCTCCGCCTCCGTCTGAAATATTTCTCCCGAAACCGGGTCAGTGTAAAGTAGCCTTTCGATTACCTCACCCTTCATCACCGTCTGAGAGACAATCTCGAAGGCATCCGCCGGTGAAACGTGGCAGTAGAATACATTGCCCGGTTCTATTATCATGACAGGACCCTGCTCACAAAAACCGTGACATCCGGTGACGCACAGACGCACACTCTGGTCCAGTCCCTGCGTTGATAGTTCATCCCTGACAGCATCAATGACGTCTTGGGAGCGGGAAGCCTGACAGCCAGTCCCGCCGCACACCATGACTGTGGTGGTTATACCTTGGCGCTGCTCCCGGAGCAACTCACGCAGGTGTTCCAGTTCGCGGAAGCTATTTAGTCTGGGCATCTTACTTGCCCTCCACTGCCTGGTGGCTAAGAGTCCCAATCAGTTTGCGTAATTTACCGGGCGTCATATGATGATGGTAGGTCCCATTCTCCGTAACAATCGGGCCTAATGCGCAAGCACCAAGGCAGTTTACGTGGTCGATAGAGAAGAGACCGTCGGGGGTTACCTCACGCGGTTTAACACCTAGTTGACCGGTGGCCTGGTCCAGAAGAAGACGGGCACCCCGCACATGACAGGCGGTTCCCATACACATGGTAAGTACATTCTTGCCGGACGGTTTTAGTCTAAAGGCTGTGTAAAAGGAAGCCACGCGGTAAACCTCCATAACCGGTACTCCGAGACCTTTAGAGACCACTTGCATAGCCTCCTCAGAAATGTAACCGTAGTTTGCCTGTATGTCCTGAAGTACTTCAATAAGTTGATTAGGTTGACTGCGACGCCCTTCCAGGATTTGTTCGAGTGTTTGGGATGGCATATTAACCTCCTCAAAACTTGAATCACTTGATAATATTTAAGATACGTGATAATATCATTGTTGTGAATATGGAATATATACCCATATAATACCTATAGTATATAGGCAGTACATTAATTTCCCCCCGAGGGATGAATCTAATGGATAATAATGAAGTCCATCTATCTCCAGAAAACAATCGGCACCCGCCGTTTCCCCCGAAAGACCTGGCTCTCTTGTGGCGAATTCCCTTCCCAACTGAAACTGACCCTGGTAAGGTAGAGTTTGCGTTACGGGAACGTATCAAGGAATTGAATTGCCTTTATGGGATTTCCCAGTTGGCCGAGCGGAATCTATACTCTCTGGACGGTCTTCTACAGGAGCTTGTGGGTTTCTTGCCTCATTCATGGCAGTACCCTGAGCTCACCTGTGCCCGGATACTATTCAAGGGAGTAACCTATACAAGTAATGGATTCCAGGTGACCAACTGGTGGCAGTCATCGCGAATCTACATGTACCATGAGCCGGTCGGTGAGGTCAGCATTTTTTATCTGGAGGAATGTCCTCCAGCTGATGAGGGGCCCTTTCTGAAAGAGGAACGTGCTCTATTGGACGCAATAGCCGAGCAGATTGGCACCATCGCTACACGGATATCGGTAGACCTGGAACTGCAGGAGACCAACCAGCAATTAACCTTAGAGCGTGAAGCACTGAAAGAATCAAACATCGCTCTGCATACAGTCCTGGCCCGGATCGAGCAGGAAAAACAGGAAATCCATCAGGATATAAAAATGAACGTCGATAAAATCCTGATGCCGATACTGCACGCCCTCTCCTTGCAACTGACTCCCGTCCAGATAAAATATGTGGAGATGCTCCAGACCAACCTTGAAGAAATCACATCGCCGTTTATCAGTGAACTGTCTTCCTCCTACCATTCAATGACACCGACCGAAATCGCCATCTGCAACATGATACGTAATGGAATGCGTACCAAAGAAATCGCTGAAATGCGGGGAGTATCTGAGGCTACCGTTAACCGCCACCGCGAGAAAATCCGACGTAAACTCAAAATCACCAATCAGGACGTTAATCTGGCGACTTTTCTTCAATCGAGCATGTGGGAAGAAAAATAGAGAAAAACATATTCAGAAAGTTAATCTATCAGAATAACTTGAAAAGCAATGACGAGAAAAGGTTCGAACACCCTTATTCAGAGCTGGTGTAACGACAAGCAGAATTTTTGTAGTCGAGTCCAGCCTTGCGATCTAGACGTAGTCTAGTAATAAACTGCTATTTTACTTCACTGAACGGACGTCATTATATGTGTTTCTTTGTACATGTGATTGTCGTGGGCACCCAGCATAGTCTCGGCATGTCCGGACATTATTGTACCATCTTTTAACAGGATTTGCTGGATTTATTCAATAATGGCAGTTGGTCCTGTTGCGTATTTTCTTAAAGCAACTTCATCAAGCTCAACCCCCCATCCCGGGCCGGTTGGAACTTTGGCCGTGCCATTGCTGTAATTCAGACGTTCTTTAATCAGGTCATCCTCCATCATGAGATGACCAAAAAGCTCAATGGCGTGGCCCAATGCATGGTATTTGGCCGCCGCGACATGAATATGCATGGCCGAAGCGATCCCCAGACATTGATTGTGTAGAACTGCTCCCAAGCCTTCCATTTCAGCATAGGCAATGGCCCGCAGCATATTGGTTACACCTCCGGGACGTTCGGAATTAAGGCCGACAATGTTTATTCCACCCATTTTTACCAGGGAGGCAATATCCTGAAGTGAAAAGCAGCCTTCATGGGCCATGACCGGTACACTGACTCTTTGCTGAACGTAGGCCATTCCGTTGTAATTTGAAGCGGCTACTGGCTGTTCGGCAAAGTCAATTTCGTATGGTTCAATAGCCTTGATAGCGCGGACCGCTTCGGGCGGCTGCTTATAGGCCTGGTTGTAATCAACCCTCAAACGGACCTCAGGACCTAAAGCATCACGTATGCCGGCGACAATCTCAACATCACTTTGAATGCTTCTCCCAAGCTTAAGGCGAAAAGTCCGTATACCCCGCTCATAAAATGTCCGGCAGAGATCGATCATGGTTTCAACATCCGAAAGCGCAATGAGTGCAGCCAGCGGGACCTCATCTACACACTTTCCACCGAAGAAATCATGGGCTGGTTGGCCGGTTATCTGGCCCATAAGATCGTAGCAGGCCATATCTATCAGGCCCTTGGCCACGTCACTGCGGTTGACATTAATATCCATGCGGTGTCGTATGGCCTCTACATTAAAAGGGCTCTCACCAATAACATAACGGCTCAGTGACTTTTCGATGATATCAACCAGTTGCTCCGGGGAAACACCTGTCTCAGGCAGCCAGACAAAGGCTTCGCCAACGCCGCATTTTCCATCGTCGCTGGTCAGCCGACAGATAACAAAGTCACCACCAAGCCATTCCTCTTCGGCGCCAATGGCCATCCCCAGTCCACCTTCGGTGCTCTTCATGGATTCCTGTACATGCTTATGAAAGGGAACAAATAAGGGTGTTAGCTCAACTCGCACTATTCTAGACATGTTCAGACCTCCCGTTTCTTGTCATGGCAATCTTCACTAAGTAGCAGTTTTAGATTTGTCTATTCTTTGGAGGCATCGTTTTTGCGTCCCCTCTGTCCGAACTCACCTGGCCAGTTGCCGAGCCAGTAATGCGTGGGGTCAACAATCTCCGGGGGCATTTCTCCAGTGACAGGATTGGGAAAGTGAAATGGCATGACCCCTGCCTCGGGAAAAGGATGGTACCAGGTGGTGGGTGCGTCAGGTGGATTATCCTTGTCAGGCCAGCGCGAGTAGCCCGGTATTACTTGTAGATCCTCAAACTGAACCATGAAGTAATGAACATACTTGAATTTGCCGATCTTCCAGAAACCATCTTCCCTGACGAACTCCTGCTCATACACCCCTGCGTTTAGACTGACGCGCTGATTGTCCGGAAAGCCAGTTATGACCGGGGTGAGAACAGCGAAACGACCTTTGGCGGTCTTCCTGTCTTCGGCTACGGTTATCACATCCATCCCGCCTAGCTGAAAGAGGACATTTCCGAAAGACCAGCCCCTATCCTTCACATCTTCACCCGGGTTGGAGAAGTTCTTGCGAAAGCCCTCCTTACCGTAATATACCCCGCGCCCGGCTATCTCGATGGACTCCGCATCTTCGGCGACCAGATCGATCAACTGCTTGGCCATGCGGTTACTGTTGTAGTACATGTATATATAATGGAGTCGACGGACTTCTTCTATATCCTTCTGAATTCCCAGCTCATGCTCCAGCGTTTTTAGTTTAGCTTCGATGGCTTCAATACGGGACGCTTCACTCATTTGAACTCTCCTTTTTACTATATGGGACACCCATCTGGTTAAGATGCTCTTTCAACGTTTCTCTCAGCCGCTCGGTTTCTGCTGACCAGTATAGATTATATCCTCTTGCACAACAACCGAAGTATTACGAGGTAACTTTACATCTTTTGCTAAATAGATATTTCACCGTATGCTTGGTGGGTGAGTGGGCATGATTGTAATACAATCATGCCCGAATGAGAGGGGCGTTATACATCGGTGAGTCCGATACGCAGCATGAAACAAGGAACTACGGGATGATATCCATACCTTTCCAGGCATCGAGCTCGTCACGAGCTGGGTCATATTCCAAACGGCACGGCACATCCAGTATCATGGTTGCCCGTTTCTCCAGAGTATACGGCTCCCATTCCGGGATTCCCGGATGACTGGGATTATTGGTGTGGGCAAAGGCAAGCCATGCACCGCCCACAGAATCGACCAGTTGAGGCTTATCAGGCCGCTCCCCTGTTAACGGCATACTTTCTGTAGTATCGAAAACAAATGGAATTTCAAGGGCATGGCTGGCTTTGAAAAGATAACCTTTATAATCGGACTCCCAGGTGAACAGGTACATGAATACAGGGGCTTTCCCAGCTGCCATCTTACTTTCAACTAGCCTGATACAACCCAGTCGCCGGTCTTCGCTCAGGATACCGATGAAAAGGTCCCACGGTGTGGCATTGGGACGATTTTTTCGGTATGCGTTTAATATGCTCTCGTACCTATCACCAAATCTGGCTGTCAACCGTTCGATCAGTTCCTCTTCCGTAAGCCG
>DUFD01000003.1 GCA_011171075.1 Dehalococcoidia bacterium
TGTAGACCGTCAGCGATAATGGGACACAAATAGTGCCACTAAAACCGTAGAGTGTAAGCAGGTGGCACAGGCTCCTTAGAGGTAGTAGACTGACTAACAGCAAAAGGAGCGAATTATGTCCCAGGAAAACACAGACAAGGCTGATGCCGCCGAGGCCAGAACCCAGCAAACTAAGGGCTTCATGCAGCAGGTTAGGGTTGCCACCAGACGGAAGTATACCCCGGAGGAGAAGGTTCGTATCGTACTGGAGGGATTCCGTCGGGAGGTGACCGTCAATGAACTCTGTCGGCGGGAAGGCATCAAGCCGGGAGCATACTACGCTTGGACCAAGGACTTCCTGGAGGCTGGGAAAGAGCGGTTAACAAGGGATACTATCAGGGATGCCACTCGCCAGGAGATTGAAGAGCTAAAGAGGGAAAACGGCGAGCTCAAGCACCTTGTGGCCGACCTGTCTCTGGATGTATACCGCCTTAAAAAAACGGCAATTCCTCCGTTGGGCCAAAGTGGAGATGGCGCATGAGTGCCGGAGACAAAGCTAAGATCCTGGCTCATGTGGAAAACCAGACCCGGGGCAAACGGCAGGCGCTGATGTCACTAGGGATACCGAAAAGCACCTATTACCGGTGGCGACAGGGTCAGCCCAGGACAAGCTGGGGAAGGCCATGGAACCGGATCATGCCTAACGAGGAGCGGCGAATTCTGGCAGTAGCGCGGGAGTTTCCTGATCTCAGTAGCCGGCAACTCGCGGCATGGATCACCGATCATGAAGGCTTTGCCATATCCGAGTCAACCGTGTACCGCATTCTAAGAAGGGAAGGGCTGGTGAAACGTCAGGAGATTCAACCCACGGCTGCCAATGAATATCACACCAAGACGACCCGACCCCACCAGATGTGGGCTACCGACGCTTCCTACTTCAAGGTCGTTGGCTGGGGCTACTATTACCTAGTGACAGTAATGGACGACTATTCCCGTTTCATACTGGGCTGGAAGCTGCAGAAAGACATGTCGGCCAACTCCCTGATCGAAGTAATTCAGGAAGCGGTGGACGTGACCGGCATGACTGATGTGCCGGTCGAGAATCGTACCAAACTCCTCTCGGACAATGGTTCTGGCTACGTTTCCAGGGCTTTCCGTGGCTATCTAAATTTAGTGGGTATTGGCCATATTTTGGCGGCGCCCTATCACCCTCAGACAAACGGCAAGGTAGAGCGCTATCAGCAGTCTCTGAAGAAAGAGGTGAACCAGCTACCCTATGAAATTCCCAGCCAGTTGGAGCAGGCGATTGCCGACTTCGTCGACTACTACAACTACCGCCGCTACCACAAGGCACTCGGTAACGTGGCACCAGCGGATGTTCTTTATGGGAGGCGAAATGAGATCCTAGAGCGCCGAAAGGAGGTGCAGACACAAACAATAAATCGTCGTAGAGACTATAACCGGGACCTGCGGGAGCTTGCTATGCCGCCTGATGATAACAAAGTCTTCGGTTTATAAAGTGTCCCATTTTGCTGATTGACAACACATTTAAAAATTTTCAACTGGGTAACTGGAGACAATTTGAGTCAGTAAATATAAATCTTGAGAATCAAGTAACGATTTTAACTGGGCAAAATTCTTCTGGAAAAACTACGATACTTAATATATTAGCCAAACACTTTGGATGGAATATTAATCTTATTTCAACTCCATATATTAGTAAAAAGCAAAAGAAGCGTATATGGTCAGATGTGTTAAGGATTCGCGAAGAGGAATCTGAGGATAAGGAAAATGACACCATCGCTGTTGGCTCGATTGAATATAATAATGACGAGATTTGTAGCTTATCTACACCAGTATTCGTATCGCAGCAATATCAACTGAAGTTTGATAATCAGCAGGGAGTAGTAGGTTTACATATTCCTTCGCATCGTCCTTTTATTTCTTACGAACCAATCAAGCAGATACCGACAGATCCGAAGACTGTGCAACAACACTATCAAGAATTTCAGCAATTGCTTTTTCAAACTTACGGATCAGCGAATGTACGTAATCCGGGGGTAATATTGAAGCAATCTCTAGTGTCTTTAGCTTTGTTCGGCTACGGGAATGAGGCGGTGAATCCAAATCTAGAATACGAAAGACTATTTGTTGAGTTTCAGGCTGTTCTTCGGGAGGTACTTCCAAATAGCCTGGGTTTTAGACGTTTTGAAATAAGAATGCCAGAAGTTGTGTTAATAACAGATACAGGACAATTCTCTTTAGATGCGATGTCTGGTGGAATTAACGATGTTATTGGTATGGCTTGGCAGATTCATATGTATGGAGCTGATAAAGAAAGTTGCACAGTAGTAATTGATGAACCAGAGAATCATCTGCATCCAAGAATGCAACGTTTAATCTTGCCTTCGTTTGCCAAAGCATTTCCGCGCTATAAATTTATTATTGCTACTCACAGTCCTTTTGTAGTGTCATCTATGGCAGAAGCAAAGGTTTTTGGTCTTATATACAATCATAATAATAAAATTGCTTCGGCTGAGATAGGTGAAGCAGATCTATCAGGTACTCCAAATAAAATTTTACGTGAAATCTTTGATGTTCCGTCAAATCTTCCTATTTGGGTTGAAGATCGGATAAAAAATTTGATTGAGTCTATTGAAGGATTGAGTGGTGAGAATAAAACGGAGAGGCTTTTTGAAGAATTAGATAGGCTCGGATTATCTGATCATATTTCTGATATTGATATTGAATAAAATGAGAAATTTAGAAAAACTACCTATACCAAGGATATTATCGGAAAAACACGATGAATGGTTGGCGGCATTCATTGCTGATAAAACAAACCCGACGAATAGATATAGGTATCGTGAGTCAGAAATAAAGGACACACTAAAGCAAGAAACAGGTTGGAAATGTGTATATTGTGAAAGCAAAATAGGTCACACCACGCCAGGTGACATAGAACACAAAATACCTTCTTCCAAAGATGAAAATTTGCATTTTAATTGGGACAACTTAACAATAGCATGTACAGAATGCAATAGAAGAAAAAATGATTACTATGAAAGTGGTAGTGAGTTTTTAGACCCATACAGTGATGATGTTGAACATATGGTAGAACACTATGGACCAATTATGGGATGGAGAGGTGGAGATAAACGTGCTGAGATAACAATCAAAAAACTAGAACTCGATACAAATGCTCGGTTTTTACTTATATCGAGAAAAGTAGAAAAGATAGAAGAACTTAATAATGTAATTGAGAGATATATTAAAGAATCGAGTGCGGATATAAAAGCACTTATGAAAGAGAAAATCAAACGAATGATTAATAAGAAGGCTGAGTATTCAGCAATGATTTTATCGGTTATAAATATCAAAGGGCTTGAAATTGGATAAACTATAATTTGAAACTTATGTTCAATCTTGTCGTATTTGTGCTAATTGCAGAAATTGCGTCAAGTTAAATAGAAGGTGAGAGTATAGAACTAGTAAACAACATGTATTGGGGAGAAAAAACTACTTGAATAATGTAAGAGATCAGTATTATGAATAAAGCTGCTATATACTGCCGTGTAAGCACAGAAGGCCAGGAACAGGATGGTACAAGTTTACAAACGCAACTTGAAGCTTGTCAGAAGTATTGCCAGATCAAAGGCTATGAAGTAGGTTTTAAATTCAGTGAGGCATGGTCAGGGCTGTCTCTTGAAAGACCTAGACTGGCGGAGCTGAGGGAAGTGGTTCGCTCTGAAAGCATTGATTGTGTGGTGGTCTATAGCTTAGACCGCTTCTCACGTGACCCTGTGCATGGTGTCATTCTGATGCAGGAACTCGAAAAGCATGGTGTATCCCTTGAGGCAGCTACTGAAACAGTGGATAACTCGGAAGTAGGTAAGCTGGTATTTTATATCAAGGGATATGCTGCTAAACTTAACGCAGAACGTCGTCGAGACGCCACAGGACGCGGAAAGAGGGCTTTATTGAAACAAGGCAAGCTACCACAAGGGACTGGTATTGGTATATATGGATACAAGTGGCTGAAGGAATACAAGAAACGGATACCCATAGAACATGAAGCCAAGATTGTCCAGCGTATGTTTGAAATGGTGGTTAGTGGTATTAGCTGTTTCAAGATTGCCCAGATTCTTAATAGAGAAAGCATACCAACAAAATCAGGTAAGAGGTGGGAAGCCAGGACAGTATCTAGAATAGTGCGGAATCCGGGATACACAGGGACAACATATTTCGGTGTTACTGCTGGTAGGGAACGTAAGGCAACGCCTAAAGAGTCGTGGCATGTACTTACGAACGTTACCCCAGCAATAATCAGTGAAGAGCTATTTGAACAAGCACAGGCTGCTTTAGCCAGGTCTAAAGAGCTTCATCCTGGTAGACCTCAGCATGAATATCCGTTGACAGGCTTTGCTGTCTGCGGATACTGTGGTAGTCCGCTTGTCGGAGCATGTTTGAGCAAGAGATACAGATATTATAAATGTTGTGGTACGTATGCCACTTCTTCAAGGGAAAAGATATGTGATGCGCGATATATCAAGGCTGATTGGCTTGAAAGTGTGGTATGGGAAAAGGTTAAGAGTGTCCTAAGCAATCCTCAAGTCCTACTGGCTGAAGTCAGCAAACAGACTGAGGAAGAGAAAGCCCAGGCATCGGCAGGATATCTAGAGAAGGAAATCAAGTCGCTCACCAGGAAGATTAAAGGGTATGCAGGACAAGAGAGAAGACTAATGAGTGTGTTAAGGCTTGACATTGCTACGCCTGATATCGTTCTCGATGAAATCAATCAGATGAAAAAAGAGCGTGAAGCTGACGAGAAAATGTTGTCGAGTCTTATTCAGACTAAACAGAATATCGATAAGATGGTTGATATGGAAGATAACCTGAAAGAGCTATGCGCTCGGATTGTTCGAGACCTGGATAACTGCACTAATCAGGACAAGAAAGATGCCTTCACCTATCTAGACTTAAAAGTCAAAGCGATTACTGACAGTGCGGACATTAAAGGATACCTTAATCCAAGCGTTCTAAGTGGTGATTCGAGACTACTCACCACTGGACAAACATCGGCATTACCACATGCGTGTAGTTGTCCACGCCCACCGGGCGGATAACGCCGGGGCTGGAGGGGTTGGTCGTCTCCAAGGTCACCTTCTGCTCGCGGAGCACGCTGAGGACATCCGTGAGGTATTTACCGTTAAAGGCAATCTTGGACTCTTCACCCTCTACCGTGGCATCAATCTCACCGACATCGTCACCTAGCTCCTCGGAGCGGGCGGAGACGGTTATCTTACCGGCAGTCAGTTCGCCCTCACCCGGCGTCGCCACGAGGCGTACGATACCACTGCCGTCGCGGGCAAAGATGGAGGCCGTCCTGGTCGCCCGCAGAAATTCGGCAACATTCACCACCACCTTGGTATTGCTGCTCTGCGGAATGAGCTGTGAATACTGAGGGAATGTCCCCTGGACAAGCTGAGAGACCAGCTCGGTGTTCTTCATATGGAAAAGAATCTGGCTTTTATTAGGATTAACCGTTACGTCTACTACTTCATCATCGTCCCCGATTAACCTGCTGAGCTCTGCCAGGGTACGTCCCGGAATAATTACCTCTATCTTCTCATCTACCGGCGTAGAAAGTGGCAGCTTATAAACGGCCAGCCGGAAGCCATCGGCGGCCGCCAGTGTTAGCATATTACCATCAAACTGGGCATCAACGCCCGTCAGGACGGGGCGGGACTCTTCAGAGGCAACGGCAAAAACGACCTGGGTAATACCCTGCCGGAGGCTCTCAACCTCGACCTTGGTATTAATACCTTCGTCGACCTTGGGAATCGGAGGGAAGTCCTTAGCATCGACCCCACTGATTCGTGCCTCAAAGCGGGCGCAGTTGAGCTCAACAGTCTTACTACCGGAAGCCAGGCTCAGGTCAACCCGGTCACTTGGCAGAGACGCCACAAACTCGGTGAGGAGGCGTGCTGGAACCGTTATCTCTCCCTCTTCCTCTACCTTCGCCCCTATCCAGTGGCTGATAGCCATTTCCAGGTTGGTGGCAACCAGCTTGAGGCGAGACTCGTCAGTGGCCAGGAGGACATTGTTGGTGATTGGCAGGGTTGTCCTCGTGGCAACCGCCCTCCCAACGACACTGAGCCCGCGGTTTAAATTCTCCTGAAGACATGATAACCTCATGATTAACCCCCGAAAGACATATTACGGCGTGTAATCAAGTAGTATATACCAATAATTCGTAATACTCAATAGCCAATACTACTTAGGCCGGAAGAACGACTAGTCCCGCAGTCTGTCCTTCAATCTGACCAGCACCTGGTAAGCCTCACGGGCAGCCCGCCCGCGATGACTGACCCGGTTCTTCTCTGCCAGGGACAACTCGGCCATTGTTTTGTCCAGCTCAGGCACGTAGAATATCGGGTCGTAACCAAACCCCGTCTCACCGCGGGGTTCCATGGTTATTATGCCGAGACACTCACCGTGGCAAAACTCGACTTCACCGCCAGGCAGCGCCAGGGCAATAACACAGCGAAAGCGCGCCGTGCGTTCCGGCCAGGGAATACCCTGTAGTCTCGAGAGCAGGTAGTTGACACGGTCGCTATCCGAAGCCCCTTCACCGGCATACCGATGTGATAGTGGGCCGGGTTCACCACCAAGGGCATCAACCTCAAGTCCGGAATCATCAGCCAGGGTCAGTATCTGGCTCTTGGCAACCAGGGTGGTTGCCTTCAACCTGGCATTCTGCTCCAGGCTATCGCCTACTTCTTCAACCTCTACGGTGATGCCCTGCTCGGCCAGGGTAACTACTTCATAGGGCAAATCCTGAAACAGGCTTTTATACTCACGCACCTTGCCCGGATTATTCGTCGCCAGGAGCAGCTTTGCCATGCACTCCTTCTCTACATGCCCAAAAAGCTGATACCGATACCACACTTACAGGTCGGTAAACCTGCCCTCCAGCTTCTTCATTACCCCAGGCATGGTGGTGTATTCCATCTCATCGAGTGGAAGGCGGTGGGGCTCGAACGGCCCGTGTTGCCGCATGTAGTCAGCAATATCCAGCGCTTTCTGTCGGGCGTTATCATATGACTTGTCAGCGAACATGTCACGCGGGCCTACCAGTTTACCATCCTGGAGCTGGAAACCGGCGGCAGTCACCCGTGGTGGGCCATCAAACCGCGTCGGCGTGCTGTCGGGAATCGAGGTTGGCATCAGGGGACCATGGTGAGAACCCCTCATCCAGCCTTCTACCAGCGTCGGTGTGGCAAACGGCTCCAGGACTTCCCCGACCGCCGGGAAAATACCCTGAGAGCGGACAATACACACCGGGTCATCCTTGCCCACGTACCTGCCAGCAATCAGCGACAGACGCTCGGTCGAGGATACTGCCGCTATATCGCCTGTATCGCGGTGATAGACGGCCTTTACCATGTAGTGTGACGGTGCACCAAGCAGTACCAGCATATCGTAAATCTCTTCAGGGGTGTTGAAGCTTATCTTCTTGTGACCCTTAACGTCATGCACCTCGAAGATGAAGCCGTTGTGCATATTGGGGGCTATGACCAGCCCGATTGTATTGAAGGGGTCGGCGAACATCTTGTAAAGCGGCAGATTCCAGGCCCCGGCAGAGGTCTTGTCCGCCATAAAAACAATAACAGGCTCAGCAGGTCGCTCTTCGAACTCCATCTCGGCACAACCCGGACCCATTCCCCTGACATTTCCCGAAAACGCATCAGCCAAAAGGTCCTGCCCGGCACCGTAGAGTCCCAGCTTCCTGGCTACCTCAGTACCTTCGACGAAGGTATCCCAGCACATCTTGTGGACTTCTTCATTGTCCACTCCACGCTGGTGGGTCATGATTAGCTGCACATCATCACCGCACTTGGTGATGTAATAATCAATCAGCAGGCCGTCCCCTTTGGCTTTAGCCAGACACTCATCAGCCTTGGCCATGACCTCCGGATGGCTCTCAGAATGCCCTACGTAACCCCCGATGTCGGCCTTGATTACGCTCAGAGTAATACGCATGGAAATTCCCTCCTTTTACCACGTTGAGCTAGTATTCAATCCCCCTACGGGCTGGAATTCCTTCATTATACGGGTGTTTTATGTTAAGCATCTCGGTAACAATATCTGCCATTTTCACTATTTCTTTATCTGCACCACGCCCGGTGAGAACCAGTTCCACATTCGGTGGTCTGTGTTCAATAAGTCGGACAACTTCATTTAGTTCAATCAACTGCCAGGCAACAGCGACGTTCACCTCGTCCAGCACCACCAAATCATACTCGCCCCCGAGTATCGCCTGCCGTGCTGCTTCCAGCGCTTTCGATGCCTCTTCCCTATCTTTTGGCGTGACATTGGCCGGGTCAACAAGAGGTCCGGAACCAAACCTGGAAACGGTGACATTCGGCAGTCCGGAAAGAATGTTCCATTCTCCTGAGGGATATCCTGCCTTCATGAAAGCGATTACGCATACTTTAAGGTCATTACCAAGGGCACGAAGAACGGTCCCGATTGCGGCTGTGGTCTTACCTTTACCCTCGCCAGTATAGACCTGGACAAGACCCTTGTTGAGGGATCTGGTGGAGGACGTATCAGGCGGCGGTGCCTTTTCTGTCAACGGAGCTCCCAACCAGCTTGTACTGTCATCCGAAAAGAGGACAACACTGTGAGTAAACCAGTTTAGCAATTCGCATCCAGTGCTGTCAAGGCAAACAAGCTAACCACACCCTACCTACCATACAGAATTACGCTTGCGCGTTTCTCCCTCCTGATGGTAGAATGCAGTTCGGCGAAGGGGAAAAAGCCCGTTTACTCTGTTGGCGAAACAAGTATTAAGGAGCCTGGAGTGATTATTCGAAAGCTGGAACTCAATCCGTTCGGGTCAAATTGCTATATCGTCGGGTCGGAGCCAACCAGAGAAGGAATGATAATCGACCCCGGTATGCTGGCCGAAGAGATATTGAAGCACGTTGAGAGCCTCGGACTTAAAATCAAAGTGATTGTACTGACCCACGCGCATATGGACCACACAGGTGCCCTGGCAGAGGTAAAAGAGGCAACCGATGCCGAGGTGGCGATACATGCCGATGACGCCCCCCTTCTCCGCGGCGGCAACCCGATGATGCGGATGCTCGGTTCTTTCAAGAAACCACCCACCCCGGACCGACTCCTCAAGGATGGCGACGTGATAGACATTGGTGACCTGCATTTCCACGTCCTGCACACGCCGGGGCATAGTCCGGGCGGCATCTGCCTCCTGGAAAAGGAAAACGAAATCGTGTTCACCGGCGACACGCTGTTCCAGTTCAGCATCGGTCGTACCGATTTCCCCGGAGGCAGCCACGAAGGACTAATTCAGAACATCAAGGACAAGCTGATGGTTCTGCCCGACAACACCACCGTCTGTCCCGGCCACGGCCCGGATACAACCATCGGCGTGGAGCGCCGTGTCAATCCATTCCTCTAGACGTAGCGCTGACGTTCTTGAAAATAAAAGGGGCTCTCTGCTTTACAGAGAGCCCCTTTCTTGACTGTAAGGTTGGGTCAGCCTATCCAGCGGGCAAACAAGAGACTCACACTGCCGGCGACCCCGGCAAAGACTATCGACACCATCGCCATGAGCTTAATCAGGATGTTCAGTGACGGACCGGAGGCATCCTTGAGCGGGTCGCCAACGGTATCACCGACGACACCGGCTTTATGAGCATCCGAACCCTTGCCGCCATGAGCACCGGCCTCGATATATTTCTTGGCGTTGTCCCAGGCACCGCCGGCGTTGGCCAGCATGATGGCGAGCACGAAGCCCGTGGTCAGACCACCAAAGAGCACCCCCATAACCGCTCCCGGCCCAAGGATAATGCCGACCAGTATGGGAACGATAATGGCCAACATTGCCGGCAGTATCATCTCCCTCTGAGCAGCCCGGGTGGCAATGTAAACGCACTGGGCATAGTTCGGCTTGGTCTGCCCCTCCATCAGTCCCGGTATTTCGTGCCACTGCCGCCGCACTTCCTCTACCACCTTACCGGCATTACGACCGACGGCCATATTAATCAAAGCGCAGAATACAAAGGCGAGCATGGCACCAATAAAGGCGCCGGCCAGGACCTTCGGATTCATCAAGTTAATATCATACCATTTGACAAAGTCAGCAATTGAGGCGTCTTTCAATTGCTGTACAGTGACGAATACATCAGGTACCACCTCAGCCATTCCGTTAGCAGCGTGCTCGGCAATCCGGATGAGGCCAATTCTCACCTCCTCGACATAAGAGGCCACCAGGGCAAGTCCGGTGAGTGCCGCCGAACCGATGGCGAAACCCTTGCCGGTAGCGGCGGTAGTATTCCCGATAGAATCCAGCTTATCGGTACGCTCCCTCACCTCCGGGGGTAGCCCACTCATGGTGGCATTACCGGAGGCATTATCGGCAATTGGACCATAGGCATCGGTCGCCAGGGTAATACCCAGGGTGGAAAGCATACCGACAGCCGCCAGACCGATACCATACAGACCCTGTATCGGGGTTTCGAACCCGCCAGCGAGACCATAGCTAACCAGGATACCGATAGCAATGCTAACCACCGGGATACCGGTAGAAAGCTGACCGATAGACAGACCGGCGATAACAACTGTCGCCGGACCGGTCTCGGCCTGAGCGGCAATATCCTGGGTCGGCTTATAATCGTATGAGGTATAGTACTCAGCGGCTTTCCCGATAATGATACCTACCAGAAGTCCTACAAGAATGGCGACCCAGATACGTATCGCCATACCTGTATCCAATCCAATAGGGAATTTTTCGGTTACCATCTGATTACTCAGCAGGTACCAGACCAGCCCACCAGAGGCAAGGGCAATCAGCGCAGCACTGACGTTGACCCCCAGTCCCAGAGACTTAAGCAGGCTGACCGTGGAGGCACCCTCCTTGGTACGCACCAGGTATATCCCGAGAATGGAGAAAATGACACCCAGGGCAGCAA
>DUFD01000030.1 GCA_011171075.1 Dehalococcoidia bacterium
ACTGGGTACGATCTACATAGGTACAGATTCCTCGGCGAGTCCTGACCCATTTTCACCGACTCCAGTTTCTGATGCGGTCGGTCGGTTTCTAATCTGGGGGGCCCTTCTGGCAATCGCCGTGGCATTCTTGTTTACCTTCCTGCTGTCACGGCGGATGCTGGCACCTGTCAAGGCCCTCACCGAAACGGCAAAGCAGCTGGGGCAGGGTGATTTCTCTCAGCGGGTGCAGATTAAGGACAAGGGTGAAGTCGGTGAGTTGGCCCAGGCTTTTAATTCGATGGCCAGCGACCTGGAGCGGGCTGAGCAGATGAAGCGTAATATGGTGGCTGATATTGCCCACGAGCTAAGGACCCCGCTGTCAAATATCAGGGGCTACCTGGAGGCGGTACGTGACGGTATTAAAAGGCCGGACACAGATACCATTCACTCCCTTGAGGAAGAGGCATCCTTACTGTCGCGGCTGGTCAACGACCTCCAGGAACTGAGTCTCGCCGAGGCAGGACAGCTGACTCTGGTTCGCCAGGAAGAGGACGTAGCCACACTGGTTAGGCAGGTGGTGTCTGCGGTAGAAGGCCGCGTATCTGCCAAGGGGCTATCGTTGACCGTTGAGCTACCGGATGATTTACCAACGGTGAATATTGATTCACATCGTATCGGGCAGGTGTTGCGTAATCTGCTTGAAAACGCTATCGCTCATACTGGTGCCGGAGGTACGATTACCGTGGCTGCCAGACAGCGTGAGGACTGCGTGGAGGTCGATGTGATCGATACTGGTGAAGGTATCCCTCCTGAAGACCTGCCATATATCTTTGAGCGGTTTTATCGGGTGGACAAGTCACGGGCCAGAGCCACCGGTGGCAGTGGCCTTGGACTGACCATTGCCAAACGTTTTATTGAAGCTCATGGTGGTAGTATTGAAGCATACAGCGAGCCGGACAAAGGGAGCACGTTCACCTTTACCCTTCCTGTATCCGGTTAATAACCGGTTGCTCATATAACGCTGACATTACCAAAAATCCGATTGGCTAGGAAACCGGCGATTGGCGGGAAGAAGAAGCTACAGGCCAACCGGATGAGGGTAAATTTCCAGCCCATGATGCCAATCTCAAGGGGTAGTCGGGAGAATGCCAGTATCGACCATCCTGTCATCAGGGCAACCATGGTACCGATACCGGCACCCACCTGCAGTAGACCGGCGGCAACAGGCATGGCTACGTAGGGGCCGCCGGGAAGGCATCCGCCGACAACGGTGCCAATGAAGATACCACGCATACCAGACTCTGCTCCCACCCATCGCGAAATCTGCTCCTGAGGTATGAGCAGTGGTATTATGCCGGCGATAATAAAGGCGAAGATGAGCAACGGTGCTACCTGAAGTAAAAGATTGCCCCCGGCCTTAAGTCCTGTGATGTGCGCGTTGTCGCCTTTAAAATAGGCCAGTACCAGAAAAATGACGGCGAGCACCCCCATGATTATCGTCGGGACGAGCATCTGACGGAACCTCCTCTGCATATCTACACCTCGCTGGTAAGTCTGGGACAGACCGTTTAGAGTTCGGCCTGCCGTTCAGTCAATGATAGTTGCGGTGGATTGCTCTGTCAATCAGAGGAGAAGCTAGGTGCTCACCACTGCCGAGGGGTGCTCCTGAAATTGGTGTATCCGTGTTAATAGCGAGAATAGATAAGGATAGTTCGATTGCAGGTGTTCTACGTAGGCCACCCATTCGACGATTAAACTGCTGAAAAGGCGCTCGATATCGACTGCGATGTGCCCGAGGTCGGATTCGGGGAGGTCATCCAGCGAAGCCCGGGCTTCAAGCTCCTCGCTCAGGTGGAAGGTAGCCCATAGCAGGTCGGTGAAGCGCTCGTGTTCTAGTACATTGGGGCTCTCCAGCAGGGTAACCAGAAATTGTCGCTTTTCAAGCAGCAGAGTCCTCAACTCTTCCAGGTCCAGCTCCTGGCAGTTCGGCATATACTGTAGATTACTGGCAAAGCGCATTGCCTTCTGGAAGTCGCTGTGTTTCCAGTCGGGAAGGACGGAAAGGTTCTGCTTGATTTCATCTCTACCCTGGAAGCAGCCGAGTAGACCACGTAGAAGCTTATCACCAATCTCGCTGAAGAAAGCACCGACCACCATATTCATCTTTTCCCGGATGGCCCGTTTCTCTCGATATGAGAGGATACGTTCGATGACGATAACCACGAGGAATACTTCCAGTGGCAGAAAGGCGAAGTCGCCAATCATGTAGATGAAGATATGGTGGGTATCTTGAAATATTGCGTAGTGGATGAGATAGATAAGTGCGGAGGTCGCTGCGAATAGACCGGCCAGCAGGATAAATGTGCGCAATCGTTGCATTGTCTTCCTCCTTTGGTGCTGTCATTCCTTGATAAATGACGATAATACCGCAACTCTCGGTCAGGGTAGAGTTGTGGGGGAATGCTATACTGGCGGGGTTGTATTATAACTCCTGCCAGCGTAATCGTTTGGCATAGTCAGGTTCTGTTGGCACAGTGGTGGATTAGACTCCGTGAACTGAGCCTGGGGCGCGTACCATCAAAACCGGCACCGGTGCGTGACGTAGCAGCCGGTCGGCGACACTACCCAGGAACAGGCGGCTCACGCCGGAGCGTCCGTGCGTGGCGATGACAATAAGGTCGACGCCGTTCTTGTCAATATAATCGACCAGCTGGTCAACGACATTACCCAGAAGTACCTTCACTTCTGCCAGGACCCCTTTGTCTTTGAGCAACTGAGCCTTTTCTTCCAGGTAGGCGGTGGCTATTTTAACGCTGTCTTCCTCCAGGTGTTTGCGTTCCTCCGGGCTGATTCTGGTTTCGGCGCCACCGTACATTCGGAGAGGTGGGACGACCATTATCAGTGTTACCGTAGTCACGTTGCACCCGGCGGCAACTGCTTCGACATGTGGCAATACACACTCTGCCAGCTCGGAACCATCGAGCGGTACCATTATATGCTGATACATCTTTTACCCCTCCTCCAGCGTGGTAAATGTCTTTATCTTATCGAATTTATCTTAACATATCAGGTCATGCTTTGACAGGTTGAACAGCTGATTATATTGTACTCTATTGACTTCGTGAGTCATCTTTTATACGATGTTGCACGGAACATTGAGTGTTTTACCTGCGGTCCCGTGCAGCCATCGCCTTGCTTTCGCACGTTTTGTTGGAAAGGCCAGGCATGGTTCACGGCTGTTTTAAACGGTTTGAAAGGGGTGTGTAATCATGCCAAAACAGCGCTTTCGTAGAGTCTTATTTCTTTCGTTTTCGGCTCTCTTGGTAATGTTCGCGGTCTCTATTCAAGCCTGCGCGGGTGTTTCTCAGGAAGAAGATGAGCAGGTTTTTATTACCTATACGTGCCCAGACGATGTGAGGATTGAAGAAGGCGAGACAGTAACGGTAGAGGTGGTAATGTCTTACGATGGTGAAGATGAGGCTTTTAAGGGTGTTCTGGTAGAGAGACTTGAACAGGGGTATGCCTGGACAGCCGAGAGTAGCGATGGTGGCAAAGTAAAGCTGGACAATCGGCCGGAAGGCACGGATGTAAAGGTTTACTGGATTGGTGGCGGGTATCAACTCGGCGCTACTTGGCATCTTGAATATAGTGCCAGTGTAGATGTCGAAGGCATCAGTTCCGGGAATGTGGTAGTAACAGTAAAACAGCTTGTCTCGCCGCCTTTATCGTTTACCACACCCGCAGGCGGGCCAGGGTCCTGCTCGATAGAGATTCAATAAGAACCCTCCCCAGATAGTAGAGGCTGGGCAGGTCATCAGTGGCCTGCCCAGCTTGCTTTATGACCTTCGGCATGTTCAGGTCTGTCTGGCGGTCTGTGGTCTGTTACGATATACTTGTTATCGTGAGTGAGACTGTAAAGAAAAACTGGCACAGTCTGAGGCGTGATGAAGTACTGCAGACACTCGATTCCCGGCCTGCAGGACTGAGTTCAGCCGAGGCCACGACGCGTTTACGCCAGTACGGCCCTAATCAGCTTGAAGGCCGGAAAAAGGTACCAGCGGTGGTGGTCTTTCTCCGCCAGTTCCTCAGTCCCCTCATCTATGTCCTTTTAGCCGCCACGGTAATCTCCTTTGTCATGGATAGCTTCATCGATGCTATCGTGATACTGGTAGTATTGCTGCTGAATGCTGTCATCGGGTACGTTCAGGAGACGCGAGCAGAGAGGGCTATGGAGGCCCTCATCCAGATGGCTGCACCCCGGGCTAATGTCCAGCGTGATGGTAAGGTTGAGGTGCTGCCGGCGAGGCAGATTGTCCCTGGCGATATCCTGCTGCTGGAGACGGGCGAAAAAGTACCGGCAGACGCACGGTTGTTAGAGGTCTCCAACCTGAAGGTCAATGAGGCGACCCTTACCGGCGAATCGATGCCGGTGGAGAAGTCGACCGAGCCTGTCGGTGAGAATGTGCCGGTTGCCGAGAGAAAGAACCTAGTCTATATGGGCACTATCATCACCTACGGTCGTGCCCGCGCCGTGGTCGTAAGTACCGGCATGTCCACCGAAATAGGCAGGATTGCCAGCGCTATCCAGGAAGTAAGACCGGAGAAGACACCCCTCCAGAAGAGTATTGGTAAGCTGAGCCAGTATCTGGTGGTCCTTTTCCTTGGTATCTGCGTACTGCTGGTAGTTGTCGGACTGGCCAAAGGGCTGGAATGGCTTGAGGTATTCCTCCTGGCGGTCGCCGCAGCTGTCTCGGCGATACCAGAGGGATTACCGGCGGTGGTTACCATTGTCCTGGCTATAGGTATGCGGGTAATGGCGCGGCGGAATGCCATCATACGGAAGCTGGTGGCGGTGGAGACGCTCGGTTCGGCCACCGTTATCTGCTCGGACAAGACGGGTACACTGACGGTAAATGAGATGACGGTCAACCGGATTTATGCTGACGGACAGTGGATTGAAGTCAGCGGCGAGGGCTACCATCCTCAGGGTGAATTCCGTCGGGGCGGTCAGGTGCTTGATCCGAAAGGTGAGACGCCTCTCACGCTGCTGCTGTGGATAGGGGCGTTGTGTAATGACTCGTTGCTCGTTGAGGAGGAAGAGGACTGGAACATCTTTGGAGACCCCACCGAGGGTGCGCTGGTTGTGGCGGCTGCCAAAGCCGGGCTGGATAAAGAGAAGATGGAGAAGAGTTTCCCCCGCCTGGACGAAATCCCGTTCCAGAGTGAGAAGCAGTACATGGTCACCCTGCACCCGCAGGGTGGAGGCCGGGTGGCTTACGTGAAGGGGGCGGTTGAAAAATTACTCCCCATGAGTAATCGTCTCTTGAAAGGCGATGGACCAGTACCGCTCATCGAGGAGGATACGAGGGCTATCACTGAGGCCAATGAGGCAATGGCGGGGGAAGCTATGCGGGTGATGGCCTTTGCCTATGCTGACCTCCCCGCCGGAATTGATGACGTGCAGGACGAGCACGTCAGGCATGATATGGTCTTTGTTGGCCTGGCGGGGATGTCCGACCCACCACGGGACGAGGCTAAAGAGGCGGTAAAACTGTGCCAGCAGGCAGGTGTCAGGGTGGTGATGATAACCGGTGACAACCGGACAACGGCCGAGTCCGTGGCAAGACAACTGGAATTACCGTCTGGGGAGGTTGTCACTGGCGTTGAGCTTCAGGAGATGAGTGACGATGAGTTGTTGCGGCGGGTGGAGCAGATTTCTGTATTTGCCCGGATTGAGCCATTGCACAAGCTGAGGATAGTTAATGCGCTAAAGGAACGCGGGCACATTGTCGCCATGACAGGCGACGGTGTTAATGATGCCCCGGCACTGAAGACCGCCGATATCGGTGTAGCCATGGGTATAACCGGCACCGATGTTGCCAAGGAAGCCAGCGACATGATATTGGCTGATGATAACTTCGCCTCGGTGGTATCTGCGGTAGAGGAAGGCCGTGCTATATTTAACCGATTACGTAACGTGCTTTTCTTTTTCCTGGCGACCAATCTTGGGGAGCTGTTCGCTTTAATCCTCAGTGTGCTCTTTATCGGCCAGGCACCGTTGATAGCCGTGCAGATTCTCTGGGTTAACCTGGTGACCGACACGGCTGGTGGTATTCCCCTGGGATTTGAACCGACCTTCGGTGATGAACTTAAACAGCCGCCGCGCAATCCGAAGGTTGGGCTCGTCTTCCCCGGTATGCTCCTTCGTGTCGTCCTGGCGTCATTATTCATCGGTGTCGGAACCTACCTTGTTTTTGACTGGGCGTATACACGAACAACGCTGGAGGAGGCACGTACGATTGCCTTCTGTACCATGGTTACCTTCCAGTGGTTCCAGGCCTTTAACGCCCGCTCCGATGAGTATACTTCTTTCCGTCTGGGCTTTTTCCGTAACCGCTGGCT
>DUFD01000031.1 GCA_011171075.1 Dehalococcoidia bacterium
AAACAGGGCATCGATACCCGCCAGTACCAGCAGTACTGCTTGCATTGTGGAAAGACGCAGGGCGGGCTTGCTGGCTGAAGTCATAAGTACAGGAGGAATAAGCAAAGATGAAAATAAAGCTGGCCCTGCTTAGCGTCCTGGCGGTGGCTTCCATGGTGGTAACATTACTGGCCCTTTCCTCTGATAATATCAGTCAGGCTGCATCAGACGAAGAGGTGGGGCAGGTCAACATTGACACTTCATACGATGGACAGGAGGTTGTAATCGATGCTGGTAAATTGCTGGTAATCGAACTGCCATCAAATCCCACCACGGGTTTCAGATGGGAGCTATCCGAACCTGTTGATGAAGATTTAATTACCCTAGTCGAAAGTAACTACGAGCCCGTTACAGAAAGCACGACAGGTATAGCAGGAGCCGGTGGTACCGAAGTCTGGACCTTTAAAGCACTTACGGCCGGTAATGCCACAATCGCTATGGAGTATAGTCGACCCTGGGAAGGTGGGGAGAAGGCTGTTGAGACATTCGAGGTGACTGTGATAATCAAGTAAGTAAACACCCTTATTTGATGCTTTTTAAAGAGGTCGGGGATTTGTCCCCGGCCTCACCTTTTACGCGGACGGCTGGGAGACATAAATAGCATAGCGACCATGGCAGCCATTGGTACCAGCGCCATCATGAACCACATACCCTGGTAGCTTCCCCAGTTATCGTAAGCCCAGCCTGCCACAGCCGGACCGCCGATACTGCCGGCCATACTGACCCCGATGATTATCCCGAAAATAGTCCCGAAGCTACTCCTGCCGAAGTATTCCTGCACCAGTGCGGGACGCATCACGTTGAGCCCGCCATAACCGATGCCAAACAGCATAAGAAACGGTACCAGCACCCAGAAACCGATAATTCCAACAGAGGCGAAACAGACCAGTCCGAGTCCCATCATGCAAAAGCCCACTGCCGATACCAGCTTACGGCTTGACCTGTCGGCCAGCCAGCCAAAACCAAGGCGACCGATGATACTGGCCAGAGGGACGAGAATCGCTATTATACTGGAATCCGACCGGTCAACATCAACGCTGCTCAGATAGGGCATGAGGTGGGTTATAACAGCGGTTACCAGCATAACGTGGCAGGCAAAAGCCAGTGCGATGCTCCAGAAAGCTCCGCTTCTTAACGCCTGACGGGTGCCAACATCCGTTCTACCCGCCGTTAACAAGCTAGAATCAATGTGGTCACCCTCAGATACTTCGACTGCTGCCGTGTCGCCATCCGGCAACCTGCCGTACTGTTCCGGTTTGTGCCTGAATAGCAAAGATAGTGGCAGCGGCAGTACCAGCATGCCCACGGCTAGCAGGCCGACGGTGGCCCGCCAATCATAGGCATCAACCAGGCTTACGATAGCCGGCACCATCAGGCCACCCATACCGAAGCCACTGACCGCTATCCCGGTGGCAATACCCACCCTTCTCTGAAACCAGTTAGCCACCGCCGTTAGCAGCACCGTCATCGTGCAGGTACTCATACCGATGGCCACCAGTACGAAGGCACCGTAAAACATGCCCACGGAGGTGGTCTGGCCCAGCATTAACAGGCCTAGGAAGGTAATTATTGACCCGCCGAAAATGAGCCTTCGCGGGCCCCAGCGGTCCACTAGTACACCAACAAACGGGGCCAGCAGGCCCATCTCAAGGCCACGGAGTGATGCCGCTAGCGATATCTGTGTATAGCTCCAGCCGAGTTCATCGGCAATCGGTTCAAAAATGGCCGTAAATCCGTAGAATACCGCCCCGGCAGCGTACATGGCTATCAGGACCGACCCACCGACCACCCACCAGCCGTAGAAGATATCGGGAAACCTGATTTTCATGACCGGTCATCCATGATGATACGGTGCTTCAAAGAGGTTGTGGCAGCAAATAATGATAGAGCAACTCCAGTACAGAAGGGTATATTCAGCATCTATCTACTATACCCTGTCTCCAAGTCTGGCACAACTAAAGTAGTGCTAGCATTGCTGACATTCCTCTGCTATAATGGCATCAGCAAGAACGCCGACTTCTATCGTGTGCCCAATAGAGGTACCGGGCAGCGGCAGGAGATGTGCCGTTCTTTTTAGTTAGACGCTTTTAATTATTAAGCGTGGTATATCGCGGGTGTGAGGCAACCATGAGATTCACCAAAATGCAGGGTGCCGGTAATGACTTCGTATTGATAGAAGCCGGTAATAGTCCAGCTGACTGGTCTAAACTGGCGATGGCTATCTGCGACCGCCACTATGGAGTCGGGGCGGACGGTCTGCTGGTGCTATTGCCTTCAAAGAAAGCTGATTTCCGGATGCGCATCTTTAATGCCGATGGCTCGGAAGCCAATGCTTGTGGCAATGGCCTAAGGTGTATGGTAAAACATTACATAGACGGGATGCCGGATGGTGCCAGGCTCGACAATATAACCGTAGAGACTCAGGCCGGAATCAGGCATGCCAGGATACATCATACCAATGGCAAGGTAGCCCAGATACAGACAGGCATGGGCCAACCAGGAATCGGACTGGACAATATACAGGTGGACCCGGAGAATAGAGCAGGGGCAACAGTTGACATAACGTCAGTAATGAGATATCCAATCAATGTAGCCGGAACAAGCCTTGAACTGTATCTGGTGTCAATGGGCAATCCTCATGCCGTCTGTTTTCTTGACGAACCGGTAGCCGGTTTCGCACTGTCGAACATTGGCCCTCTGGTGGACCGTCACGAGGCATTCCCCGAGGGAATAAACGTCGAAATCGTTAATCTCAAGACTAGAGATTTGGTCGAGGCACGTGTCTGGGAGCATGGCGTTGGCGAGACCCTTGCCTGCGGTAGCGGGGCTTGTGCTATCAGCGTAGCAGCCAAGCTACTGGGGTATGTTGGCAGCCAGGTTGACGTGAGACTGCCTGGCGGGACGCTGAACGTAGAGTGGAATAGCACGGGAGAAGTATTCCTCAGTGGCCCTGCAGAAACGGTCTTTACCGGGGACTGGGCTTGATACGGTACAAATGGACAGGATGATTCTAGTAGTATGAAAATGTCGAAAAGGGTGGAAAAACTACCGCCATATCTTTTCGTGGAAATAAGCAGGAAGATTGCTGCCAAGAAAGCAAAAGGGGAGGATGTCGTCAGTTTTGCCATCGGTGACCCGGATATTCCGACCCCACCTCATGTAATCGACCGCCTGTGCCAGGCAGCTCAGCAGCCTGAGAACCACCGCTATCCGGAGTCGGAAGGGTTGCCTGAACTCAGACAAACGATTGCCGATTGGTACCAGCAACGGTTCGGCGTGTCCCTCGACCCGGCTACGGAGGTGCTGCCACTGTTGGGCTCCAAAGAGGGCATCGCTCACATGGCATTTTGTTTCGTCGATGCCGGGGACACTGTTCTGGTACCTGACCCCGGCTATCCGGTGTATTCAGTAGGCACGCTTCTTGCGGGAGGACAGCCATACTATATGCCGCTACTTGCTAGGAACGACTTTTTACCTGAGCTTCAGAGTATCCCGGAAAGTGTGCTTAAAAAAACTACCCTAATGTGGCTCAATTACCCGAATAATCCCACCAGTGCCGTGGCTGATATCGACTTCTTTAATAGTATAGTTGCTTTTGCCCGTAAGCATGACATCCTGGTGTGCCATGACGGGCCTTACTCCGAGGTGGCCTATGACGGCTACCGTCCGGTCAGTTTCCTCCAGGCGGAAGGAGCCAAGGAGCTCGGCGTAGAGTTTCACTCTCTTTCAAAGAGTTATAACATGACAGGCTGGAGAATCGGGATGGCAGTAGGCAACCCGACCATGATAGATGCCTTAAAAAGGCTCAAGTCAAACCTGGACTCCGGCATCCCTCAGGCCATTCAGTTCGCCGCCATTGAAGCACTGACCGGCCCCCAGGACTGTATAGACGAGCATAACGCTGTTTATCAGAGGCGGCGCGACCTCGTAGTCGACGTGCTTAACAAGATGGGACTCGAGGCCAGACCACCACAGGCCAGCCTGTATGTCTGGGCCAGGGTTCCCAAAGGCTATACATCCCTGGAGTTCGCTAACGACCTGTTGGAGCAGGTCGGGGTTGTGGTAACGCCCGGGAACGGCTACGGGAAGAACGGCGAAGGCTACGTGCGTCTATCACTGACACTGGCTGATGCCAGTCTCGTCAAAGGCCTCTCACGCCTGGCGGAGTGGCGTGACTCGAAAAACCGTTTCAAGCTAAAGGTTTAGCCTGGCAGACGGCTGGACCAAAGGGAGGTACTCGACATAACAAGAGGTACCGTTGTCACGAAAGCATCACCTGAACACGCCATGCTGGTGGCAGTCGCTCCGAAAACCGGTTCTGGCACGGTTACCCCCGAGAACTCACTAAGTGAGCTGGCCCAGCTTGCCGAGACGGCTGGAGCGATAGTCGTAGGCAGACTGATTCAGTCACTACCAGTACCGACCAAGGCATACTACATCGGAAAAGGTAAACTCGCCGAACTGCTCGCTCTCAGGGAAAGTACCGGCTACGACGTCGTAATCTTTGATGACGAGCTATCGCCACTACAGCAGCGTAATCTCGAAGACAGTCTCAAGGTCAAGGTGCTGGACCGTGCCGCTCTAATCCTCGACGTCTTCGCCCGAAGGGCAAACACCCGCGAAGGGCAGCTCCAGGTAGAGCTGGCCCAGCACCAGTACCTGTTGCCCCGTCTTGCCGGACAGTGGAGCCATCTGGAAAGACTCGGCGGTGGTATCGGAACACGCGGCCCAGGCGAGTCCCAGCTTGAGACAGACCGACGCCTTATCCAGCGACGTATCCACCAGCTGAAGCAGCAGACCGAAAAGGTCCGTAAACAGAGAATGCTCTACCGCCAGAGACGAAGGAAGAGCGGCATCCCAATAGTGTCACTTGTGGGTTACACCAACACCGGTAAGAGCACCTTGCTTAATACCCTCAGTCAGGCCGGTGTTGCCAGTGAAGACCGACTCTTCACCACACTCGACCCAACCACGAGACGCATTGTTTTACCTGACAAGCACATTGTCCTGCTCAGCGATACGGTCGGTTTCATCAGAAAACTGCCGCCAACTATCATCTCTGCCTTCCGTGCTACTCTTGAGGAGTTGACAGAGGCCAGTCTGCTCCTGCATGTGGTCGACCTGACATCAGCCAGTGCAGCTGAGGAATGCCAGACAGTGGAGGATATCCTTACCGACCTCAACCTGCAGGACAAACCGAGGCTAACGGCATTGAATAAGATTGACCTGCTCTTGGACAGCAACCGCTCATGGAGCGAAGAGTCAGCCCTGGAGTACCTGTCCGACCGTGACGAGGCGGTTAGAACAGACACGGTGCTTATTTCAGCAACCAGAAAATGGGGGCTATCAAATCTTCTGGAACTTATCCAACGAACCCTGGCGTCCGGCTAGATTTTGTCATTAGTTAACCATTTACTTTTTCTCTCGCATATCCTATCATTGTTTGCTATAATCCGCATCAAAGGAGGTGGCCTCATGAATGCCAAGCGTGCTAATGAACTAACGGTTCTCTCTCTATCCGCCAAAACGATTGCTGACCTTGAGGACGCAGTCAACGACTGGTTAAAGGAACAGAACAACCGCGCTATCGTACACGATATCTCTTTTGAGTACTCGTCTCGGCGTCTAATTGAATACACGGCCTGGGTGGTCTACTCACACGAATCATAGCAAGGCTATGGTTCGGTGATTCTATACGGAGTCTCCGCATATAATTTGTATAATAGGTTTACCCACCCATCGGTTGTATAATATTGTTTGACATAATCATTGCACGCTTACAAACTTTCAAATATCGCCGTCTCTTCCATGCAAGCGAGAATAATGCTATAATACCAGTGGCCCTGTTCCAGAAATATCTGAATATTGGCAGGGTGAAAGGAGGTGATGTTGGTACAGAAAATTAGCCGGCGATGGCTGGCCAGTATACTGAGCCAGCCATCGCCTCCGAACCATCTTCATGTACCGTCTGCCTAGTCGTATATCTATGACCGACGGACGTTACTGAAGAAGAAACAGCTGGGTCCTATGGTCTACCAGCTGTTTCGTTTTAGCCGATATTTTTCCGTTACTTACATATTTCTTTCTTCCGGTATTCATACATTATTTAATACCTTTTTCACTCTATTTTCGTAGATCTTTTAATAACCTTGAAAATGGCGCTCTGAGAGCCAAATCTAGGCCCCATAAATCATTTTTTAGTATTTTGATACCCCTATAGTCTGAATCTCACCGTTTTTGGTGTACGACTTGCCTTATATTGTTCTTAGGTAAGGCACATTAGTTACGGTCCGCACTGCCGATATCTTGACACCGCATATATTTTACATAAATATGTGTCCTGTATAATTTATAATCCGCTCTTTCTTAAGCATACCTATCAGTCCACACCTTATATTGTATCTATTAATCCGATTGTATTTACTCCAGCACGGTAACACTGAGGCGGTGTTGTACAAAAAAGTATGTACGTTGTTTGTGATACGCTGCCGGGGTTACACAGCAAGAAGAGAGTGGGCCATTATTATATTAGGGGCGCACAATATATGTTATGTAGTATTATACATTTGTTGAGTGCATTTTTATTGGTACTCCCCTGCCGTTGTAAATTTGTTTTTAACATATTAATATTTGTGAAAAATTGATGTCGACGTACTACTAGATAAAACTTGACATATAAGGAGGTTTGCTATGTGCATCTGGACTGATTGGGGATTTTGGATTGCTATATTAGCACTTGGTGTATCGGGATACATTGCATTTTTAAGTAACAGAACAGCAAAAATGCAAGCCTATTCATTTGTGACTGATACATTACAGAAAGAAGATATACGTCAAGCAAGACGAACTTTATTTAGATTAGGAGAAGAAAATAAAAAGTTTGAAACGTGGAGTCAACTAGAAACGGAGGAGGTAGAGAAGGCGTGCCATACTATTAATACTGTCTGTACTCTAATTGAAGAGAAGATCATTAGAAAAACATTCCTGAAAAGGAGCGAAACTCAATTTAAACGTATCTGGAACATTGTAGAACCCTATGTTATTGAGAGACGTAAGAAAGAGAATAACCCTTCACTTTGGCAAGAATTCGAAAATTTCCAAAAGGATAAATAGACCTGAATGCTAACATTGCCATTCATTAATAAGTTTATCCGCAAAGACTCCGGGACTGGGAGGCAGAAATGACAGAACTCAAACGGGTTACCACTCCCTTTAGCCATTCTTTAGCGGTGGCGGCAGGAGATTATGTCTTTCTTGCGATGCACCGCGGCTGGGGCGATGATTTCACTACACAGTTTAATGATACCTTGAGACGTATGAAAAAGACCCTGGCAGAGTTTGACCTGACGCTAGCACATCTTGTAAAAGTCAACGTCTGGCTGAAAAACTTCGAAGACATACGAATATATGAGGAGTTATTCCGCAACTATTTTGAGCAAGATAAATACCCGGCAAGGATGGGTGCCACCACGGAATTTATTGACGACGATTGTCTTCTAATGATTGAAGGTATCGCCTATCGGAAAGAATAAACAGAAGCTACGTTAAACTGAAACTGGTGGGCTCGGCAGGATTCGAACCTACGACCAATCGGTTATGAGCCGACCGCTCTGCCGCTGAGCTACGAGCCCATTATGAATCGCATGAATCTACGTTAAGACAGTACTGATTATAATGTACGGCCCTGTGGCGGTCAATAAGACATTACGCCCCACGTCATGACTCTCGACAAAACCAATATCGATTATGCCTCCACTGCGCCTTCCAGGCTCCTCAACTGTTCTCGAGTACCGATGACCACCAGCTCATCATCGACCTCAAGCATCATATCAGCCGACGGGCTGGTAAAAAGGCGACCATCCCGCTTCTTCACTGCCAGTATTGTTGCCCCACCTGAATACTGCCGTCCGTCATGTATCTCTTTACCGCACATGGGAGAACCTGGTAAAACCCTGATGTTTTCCAGAACGAGCTCACCGCGGCGACTTGATAGAGTCGTATCAACGAAGTCCACCACCACCGGCCGCAAGGTAAGCATTGCCAGTCGCCTCCCGCCAATACCGTAGGGCGACATGGTACGGTTAGCCCCTGCCTGCAGTAGCTTTGGCTCTGATTCGTCCGTACTGGCACGGGCGACAATAAACAGGTCAGGCCGTATTTGTCTCGCCGAGAGCGTGACGTACACGTTATCAGCATCAGTCCCCAGGGCGGCTACCAATGCCTTTGCCCGGCTGATACCGGCTTCCTCAAGGACCTCGTCATTATTGGCATTACCTTGCAGACAGAGAAAATCATTTTCAACGGCCAGGGCCAGTGCCTCCGGGTCCTGTTCAATAATAACCAGGGGAACCCCCTCGTCCTTAAACGCTTTAGCCACTTCCCTGCCAACCAGCCCATAACCGCACAGGATTACGTGTTTTTTCAGTTTTGCAATTTTATCCTTCATCCGACGTCTCCCCCATATAGTGGCGAGATTGCCTTCCAGAATGTACTGACCAACCGTGATAAGACTGTAGGACAGGGTACCAACACCGAAGAGAATGAGGATTATGCTGAATGCTTTGCCACCCTCCGAAAGCTCCCTTACCTCCTGAAAGCCAACGGTACTCAGGGTAATGATGGTCATATATAGAGAATCAAGAAAAGACCAACCCTCAATCAGCATGTAGCCGATAATACCAATACAGACGATAATGATGAGGACGTAGACAATTGTCAGCAAACGTTGCCGGGTACTCATTGCACTTTCATCCAGATGGTGTGGATTAACTATCCTTGATAGCCATTTATTATCGGATTGTAACCCTTAGGGAGACCCGATGTAAAGGGCAATTATTATACACATTGGAAGAGTTCTTAACGACTTACAGACCGTACCTGTCCTGCAATAGCCGGGAGATTTCTCCAAGATAGCCGAATGCCCTCTCAACCAGTTGCTCTTCTCCGCCAGGGACACTACGTGCTTTCCCTGTCTCTCCGGGAGCCCCCACCGCACCGATATCCTTCAGGCAACATCTTGCCGGAGCGATTAGTGCCTTCTCTGCAATCTGTTTCTCTGACACAGAACCATTATCTGATATCACTCCCCAATAACCAGCCAGGCGGTCGGCCAGGGTCTGCGGTGTCTCCGCGTTAAGGTTAACAGAATCTACCGGCACAATTCCCCAAGAGACGATACCACCCGCAGAGATGAAGTCGGCCACTGCCCCTGAATAGTCCCGGGGCATAACCTCTATCTGATAGGCATCGAAAGAGAGTATTTCGACGCCCAGACTGAGCAGATAGGGAAGGTTCACGTTGGCACAGAGGTGAAGGGCTGGTGGGCCTTCCAGACCACCGAGGAATTGTTGGTAGTCACGACGGGCTTGGATATCATCATATCCGGTGAGACCACTGAAAACCCAGCCGAGGCCAGGCTCGTCCAGCCAGACAAAGGCATTCGAGTTCTTTTTACTCAGTTCATGGTACTGAATATTGGCTTTTCTTTGCATGAAGTCATACAGTATCGTCTTTATCTCATCGTTATAGATTATGGGGCGGTTCGTTTCGTCAACTACCTTGAAACCAAAGCTGACCGGCCCAATCTGCTGCCCGCGGATAGCCCTGTATCCCGTGAGAGACTTCTCAAGAAAGCGGTGGAATACCACTGAGTATTCATCAGTAATACGGAAGATATTCGGGTCTGTCATGCGTTCACTGTAATCGACCAGTTCTTCAGCAAACTTTCCGCTATCAAGCGTTATCTTCCCGGTTTCCATATCAACCGAAATCCCCGGGAAGTTCTCCGAAGCCTGGACATACATATCCTCGTAAAGACTTACGTGAGGAAGTTGCGGCCAGAAAGGGACATCAAGTGTCATGGCGAGTTCCAACGCCCGGTCGATATCCCTGTGGGGCATGATACCCATGGCCGTGGTACGACAATTGGCTTCAAGTTGCATTATCACTCCAAGGAGACCCCCTATTCCCCTACCCTGCTGACAAATCTCAGGAATTATAGTATAGCCGATTATGGATTGACGATGCGAGCAGCTAAACAGTCTTCTAAAACCCGGAGGAAAGTGTGATAAAAGTCATCTTTTACAGGCTTGACATCGGGTTACAATAGGCATATTATGACAATTTCCCTAATACCAGACCGGTTGCCAGGTGACAGGACGAAGAGGAGGTAAGGAGAGATGGCTAACGCATCTAACAAGGTCAGGGGTTGCCTCGATAAGAAGGGGCGCCAACTCATTACAATTGGCCCGGATGATACCGTCGAAACAGCCATTCGCAAGCTGGTCGATAACAAAATCGGGGCCATGCCGGTGTGTGATGGCAAGGGTAATCTCATTGGTATCGTTTCCGAAAGAGACCTGCTCAAGGAGTGCGCACAGCGGGCCAAGAGCATCGACAAGACTCGCATAAAAGATGTCATGACCACGGAGGTAGTTATCGGCATCCTCGAAGACGACCTGGACTACGTGATGGACATCATGACTCAGAGAGGGATAAGGCACCTGCCCATAATGGACGGACCAAAGCTGGAAGGCATGGTTTCCATCCGGGATGTGGTTGATATCCAGCTGGAGAAATCAAAGGCGGAGGCCCGCTTCCTGCACGACTACATCTCCGGTGGGTACCGCTAGCCCCCTACCCTATCAGGCTGCTGGTAGGAAGGGGAAGATTGAATGCTAAGGCATGCATGCAGTTTCCCTTGATACTATGTTGTTCCTGACACGTGCGCCTGAGCAAATCGTTTTTAGCGCCCTGCCTTGGTAAGTGTGGCCCCATGTACCAACTTGGTCTGATGTGACGTCCATTTGTATACTGCCTTTATATAGGAAAACCAGACAACATTGCCCGGCACACCACTGCCGGTACCGGCCACCACGATATGGATGTCCTTCGGCGAGATTAACACAGGCATCTTCCCTCCCGGCTTGAGGGATTCTTCAAAGGCAGCTATAAGCTCTGGTGGAATCATATCGGCAAAGAGCATCCCGCCCTCAATACTTCCCTTAATCCTTTCCTGCATACCACGCACCTCATCCGGGCCTAATTCTTCGAATGGTACGCTCGTACGTTCATAGAGGTGATTTGCCAGAGCTTCCCGGGTAAAGCCCAGATTGTGCAGGTCCACAGCCGCCTGCGGGTAAAGTGTTATGATATGCTTTGTCCAATGGGCCGCGGGGTTAGCTGTCCCGCGCCTGAACAGGGCAAATATTCTGCGGTAAGAGCTCAATGATTTAACCATGCCATCTAAAAGCTCCGGTGCAGTACGACCAATGAGATGATTCACCGCAAAACCGCCATAACCCCCGACCGTTGATACTGTCACACAACTATCTTCTGGTTTGAAACCCCGGTCCGCATGATAAGGTCCCCAGGGGCTGAAATCTTCATTCTCAGCAAAAGTGTAAAAAGTATGCGATGATGGTCGTCCCACATTAGCCATGTCGCTAATCCCTGGCCACACGTAGCCAAAATTGAGCAGGCACAACCTCACTGCACGCCCAATGGTATTATTGGCCCTCCATCCATAGCCCAAATAGCCTATACCGGAATTCATCTTAATTTCGTTTGCTATAGGCCCGGTCACGATTATAGCAAGGGTGAAGTTGCCTATTGAAGCCTGCGGGTGAAGGACATCATAATCCGGGTCGGTAAGGCCCTCTATGGCGGCAATTATCACCGGCAGGTACTCTGGTCTGGCTCCGGCCATCACAGCATTGATAGCAATTTTTTCTATAGTGGCGATGCCATTTCCCGGAGCCACCTTGCCGATTACTTCGTCAGGAGAGCGACTGGTTCCTGAAAGCATCCAATTAACACGCTCCGGTGTAGGGGGCACCAGAGGTAATCCATCGCCCCAGTGGTTTTCAAGGAACGACTGGTTAAATTTTTCAAGAACAGCCTCATAACTTTCGGCAGTAATCTCAACCGGTTCAAAGCCTTCTTTTTTTTGTGCAGGCTTCTTTTCCTCTATCGATAAGGGGCGAAGCAGGGATTCAACCAGTTCGTCAAAGTGAGTTTCTGCCAGGGGCTTTTTGGCCTCCCTGGGTTGGCGACCCCAGAAATAGCCCGGCATCACTACCAGGCGTAGTATGGGCATTCCGTTAACATCAGCCGCCGTATTGGCATCGTCCTCGAATCCACGGGCGATAGCCAGTACCCCGGGTATGCCAAGTTCCTCTAACCTGACCGCTCCAGTCACGCTGGAACATGTGAAGGTACCTCAGTCACCCACGCCATATAGGAAGGTATCCACTTCTTTGGACATCCTGGCAGCCATGGCCTCACCAAGGTCACCCGGGCCGTTGTACCTTAAGACCTTGGCAGTTGGGAATTTCTTCTTCAGTAGTCCTTCAATGGTGTCCCAGAAATAGTCTCCGTCCTGCTTGCCATTCCAGTATAGTCCTATCCTTTTGCCTTCCAATTCGGTAACGCGCGGCGAGATTCCTCGGGCTGACACGGCTTCCCTTTCACCCCGGGGATTAAGTACCTTTAGTTTTGTACTAGATTTTCCTGCCACTATTTTCTCCTTTTTGGCCATCAAGCAACAGCAATACGTATATTAGTCCTAGAATAGTGGGGAAGGGGGGATTTGAACCCCCACGCCTTGCGGCACATGATCCTAAGTCATGCTCGTCTGCCAATTCCGACACTTCCCCGTGTGGCTGACGCACGCTGCTATTTTACCACAGGAACAACGGCGGGGCTTTTTGGTTCTATCCATAACTAATGCCTATCACCTGATAATACCTGTTCAGGCGGTGTGGAAACCAAGTTTCTCCTTTGGCTCAGTGGCAGGTTCAATCTTGGCGATATTTGTTTCATACCTCTTGATGTTTTCCTGGAGAGCATTTGCCAGCCTCTTCGTATGGCTGGGACTCATTATTACGCGAGAAGTGACGATTCCCTGAGGCGGCGTTACCATCAGGAAGGTAAAAATGAACTCTTCCTTCGTGTGCGATATGATTACATTATTAGCGTACACGCCACCCATCAAATTGTCAGGCATCTTAACCTTTATTTCCATGGTCTTGGGTTTGTCTTGTTCTGCCATTCAATCACTCCCTTAATTCCAGCCGTTTAACAAATGGTAGTCCGCCACTGATAGCATGTCAATATCGTGCATAAGTCCTGCACCAATGAGGGCGTTATACAGCTACGGTTTAATTACTGACCGGGAGGGCTGACGCCTAACTGCTGAAAAAAGTTAAGCATATCAGAATATGTCACGACTTCCACTTCCTTGCCACCTACGAAACGATAAAAACCAGCCATTGGCATATTAATTTGCTTACCCGTCGGTGCAATGCCCATATACTCGCCCCTGTGTATACCCGTCCACGTGTATCGGACTGCCACATTTTCCCCTTCAGCAACTATATCTTCGATTGTAAAATGAACATCTGGGAAAGCGGTACGAAGTGTGGTTACCATTTGCTTGACGCCCTCTGGTCCTTTTACTTCACCGGCAGCCCTGTGGTAAACGTAGTCGGGGGAAATAATCTCATCCGCTACCGCCAAATTCCCCTTGTTGAATAACTCCTCTACATGCTTGTGTCGTAAAATGGCCTTATTCTCTTCTACTGACATTGTTATTCTCCTTAACTAATGTATTCAGTAAGACTAGCAGGCCATCGAAGACCTGCCAGCCTTACCCTTGTGACACATTTTCATCAAGCACAAATACCGAATTAACCCAAGCCCCTCAACCACGTGTCGGACGTGCCGCCTTGAATACTATGTCTACCTGGGCACTGAATCCTTCGATACCCCGAAATAGACTTAGTATATTATTTATCCACTGAGTAAATTCGGTATCTTTTCCTTCATCTACCTCATAGATTGCATAACTTTCCCAGCCATGATTCATGTCAGTCCTGATAAACACGCCCTGAGTATGCACCGAGTGAGGACGTGCCTCAGTTTTATTGTGCAACTCATTTACTTCATTAAACTTTAAATAAGGGTAGGATGTACGAACCATGAAATTCATTTCTCTTCTCCTTTTTTGACGTATTGAGTGATGCTAGCAGGCCATTGAAGACCTGCTAGCCACCAAGTAACAAGAACACAAGTAGTTAGTTAGTAATTAACCTCTGTATTTCTTCTCAGTTTGTGCTGCAGCCCCTGCCTCATACTCCAATACGGGAACCCACCATATAGATGCTCCTGCGAGTGTTGCTGGATAGGTTGCAGCAGCCATGGCTTCATTATTCTGAGCTTCCACCACGCCGATAGACAGCATCATGTTCTGCGGAAAACCAGGAAAGGGTATCCCCATACATACGTACCGAGCCACACTTTCTATACCCGGTGTGTCGGTAAACTTATCAGCGACTTCCGCTACTGCTTGCACTTTATCTGGCTCATACATAGAGAACAGTAGAAATTTCACCGCATTCCTCCTGCATTTATTCCATGACTTGATTCTGGTAATCTCAGTCACCGGCCAGCGGCGCGGTACGTTTGTAGGGCATCTCTTGGCTCACCTAATCGCAGGGTCATGAGATTCCGTGCGTTGTCGGCTAATGTGAAGGCTAGTCGAGCATAATCGGCTGGAGCAGCTGTCGCCGGTGCATTAAGAGCCTCTGTCTCACCTTCAATTATAGATACTACTCTTTCACTTCCAGACCAGTAGAACTTGGCAGATCTGATACCATCCCTACCACGAACGATACGACACAATTCTACAGATGTGTTACCCATTACCTCACGGTCCCCGTTATCACGGCGCTCCCATATACTGATTTCAATTGGCATGACCTTCCTCCATTTTGTTACTATTATCTTTAAGTCCTGACTGGAATCTAGCCGCTATCTTAAGGAATAACATGCTCTTCTGTGAAGACGATGGCGACATCTACGTTGTGTGACTGCGTATCTCTAAGCCCTTCTGCCATTTCGCGGGATTCAAGAGCCTTTTGCAGTGTTGACTGGTCTTCAAACCAGATTTCCCCGACGCAATCATATCGAGGCACTTGCTCTGGAGCGCCGATAGTAAGGCTGACTACATACTTGCTTTGACCAGGTAACTTCCTAGCAAGTGGAGCATGGGTCTCCAGCATCCATGCTCTAAACTCCTCCACGTTCATGGTGGCTGGTTTCTTAAAAATACCAATCACCTTAATCATCAGATTCCTCCTCTTGTTAGATACTTTACGGCTAGGTCATGGTTCTTATCCCTCAATACCTGCCGCAAGGTCAAGGGACACTCAAACTACCCATAGGCATCACCTCCATACCGGTGATTGTTAAAAATAGAAAGGGCACCAGTCACCGTCATTCACCTGACGACTCTGGTGCCCTAATAATCTCCCACCACCCACCTCCCGACTTAATTCCGCTAGAGGTCGGGTATGGTCGGGTATTAGTGGTGTACGTATGAGAATTGTACTGAAAAGTTGATTGTAGTCCTTTGCAGGGTTGTTGTCAATGACTTTGCCGGGTAAAATCATTCTTGGACAATTCACATTATGTCGAGTATTGTACACCTCACTCGAATTGAGCTATAATTAGCTACGGCAATGCGGATTCTTATCAGACTGCTTGGTTTCCTCAAGAAATACTGGAAACGTGTCACTCTCGCCTATGTCTGCCTGTTCCTGTCCGTTGGCTTTAGCCTCGGTATGCCCGAACTGGTCAAGCAGGCGATTGACACGGGGATAGGCTTTGACCCGCAGACTCTTGAGATGTCCGGCTCGAAGTCGCTCCTCATCTGGCTGGGGGTAGCCATTCTAATAGTAGCTGCCCTACGGGGTGTCTTTGCCTTCTGGCAGACATATCTCGGCGAGTACATCTCCCAGCGTGTCGCCTACGATATCAGGAACCTGTTTTACGACCGCGTCCAGCGCCTCAGTTTTGCCTTTCATGACACCGCCCAGACCGGCCAGCTGATGTCCCGCGCTACCCAGGATGTCGAGGCAGTACGTTTCTTTATTTCTATGGGTGGGCTCAGAATCCTCTACGTATTCATCACCTTCGCTGGTATCTGCGCACTGCTCTTTATTATGAACTGGCGACTGGCCCTAATCGGGGTGGCCTGTATGCCATTTATAGGTTATCTGGCTACGGTGGTCGGTACCAGGCTACGCCCCATCTGGACAAACATCCAGCAGGGTGTAGCTGAGCTGGGCATAATACTCCAGGAGAACCTCTCAGGAGTAAAGGTAGTCAAGGCATTCACGCAGGAAAAATATGAATCAGACAAATTCCAGCAAAAGGCCACTGAACTGTACGATGAAAACATCAGGGCGAGCAAGATACGTGCCTTCAATATGCCCCTGATGTCCTTTATCCTGGTACTCGCCAGCGGCATTATTGTCTGGTTTGGTGGGAAAGAGATTCTTGCTGGTCGGCTGACCGGCGGCGAACTGATACAGTTCTATCTCTATCTGGCGATGATGGCCATGCCGATACGGATGATGGGGATGATGGTAAACATGGTCTCACGTGGCATCTCTGCCGGGACGCGTATCTTCGAGGTGCTCGATACCGAGTCGGAGGTGAAGGAGAAACCGGGCGCAACCGAACTGACCAGTGTCCAGGGGCTGGTCAGTTTTCAGGGGGTCTCTTTCAGTTACAATTCGAATGGAACCTACGAAATCATGGGGCCAATCCTGAACAATATAAACCTTGAGGCCAGGCCTGGCGAGATGGTTGCCCTGCTCGGGATGACAGGCAGCGGGAAAACTACCCTGATAAACCTGATACCCAGGTTTTATGACGTCACCTCGGGCAGTATCACCATCGATGGTACCGATATCAGGGATGTCACACTCAACTCGCTGCGGCGTAATATCGGCATTGTCCAGCAGGATGTTTTCCTGTTTACGGCAACCATAGCGGATAACATCGCCTACGGAGCGGTCGACGCTAGCATGGAGGGCATTATCGAGGCCAGCAAAACTGCCCAGCTGCACGACTTCATCGAGAGCCTCCCCGACGGCTACGATACATGGGTCGGTGAGCGTGGCCTGACTCTCTCCGGTGGCCAGAGACAACGACTCGCCATTGCCCGTACCCTGCTGATTGACCCGCGTGTCCTTATTTTTGACGATTCTACTTCCAGTGTAGATACCGAGACGGAATTCCTCATCCAGAAAGCGCTCCGTGAACTGATGAGAGGGCGGACTACATTTGTCATAGCTCAGAGACTGCAGACGGTACGCGATGCCGACCAGATTCTTGTTCTCGATAAGGGAACGATTGCCGAGCGCGGCAACCATACCGAGCTACTGGAGCACGGCGAAATATATTGTCATATATACGAACTGCAACTTCGTGACCAGGAAGAAGCGCTCAGCCGGAGGTTCAATAAACCATGATGCACGGCGGTGGAGGTATGATGCACGGTGGCGGGGGACCAATGCGTCCCGGGTTGAGTCGTGCCGGTGACCTTATCGACGACATCACCTATGGCAAGGCTTACGACCACACCGTGGTAACTCGACTACTTAAGTATCTCAAGGACTACAAGGGTCGATTTGTCATTGCCCTGGTCTCCATGATTATCTATACACTCACGCTTCTGGCCATGCCGCAACTGGTAGGCATGGCTATTGACGATTTAGTGGAGACCCGGGATATAGGCAGATTAACAATATGGCTTGCTTTCTTCATCGGTAACGGCCTGCTCAACTGGGGAAGCCAGTGGCTACAGATACTCTACATGGCCTATATCGGCCAGGGGGTACTATTCACGTTACGCAAGCAGATGTTTGACCACCTGCAAAAACTTTCGCTGTCTTTCTTTGACCGCCACGAGGTCGGTCGCTTAATGTCACGCGTCCAGAACGATGTTACCGCACTCCAGGAAGTGGTCAGCGCCGGAGTACTCGATATCAGCGCCGACCTGCTCAGTTTGATTGGTATTGTTGTCATGCTTTTCATCAGTAATGCGCAACTGGCGCTGATTACCTTAACCGTGATACCAGTGATGGTGGGTGTCATGGCAATATGGCAGAGATACGCACGTAATGCCTTCATGCGGGTGCGTATGGCTATCTCGGCGGTCAACGCCGGACTCCAGGAGAATATCTCGGGTGCCAGGGTCATACAGAGCCTCTCCCGCGAGAACCTGAACCTGCAGCGTTTTGACGACATGAATACTGCCAACTTCGACGCCAATGTCCAGGCGGGTCGTCTCACCGCTGGCATCCAGCCGGCGACGGAGATACTGATGGGTGCCGGGATTATGCTGGTGGTCATCTTTGGTGGTATGCAGGTGCTGGAAGGCACATTAACCGTTGGCGTGCTGGTCTCCTTCGTCCTCTACGTACAGCGGTTCTTCGACCCGATACGTCGCCTTACCTTGCAGTATGCTGAGTTGCAGCGGGCCATGGCAGGTGGACAGCGCATCTTCGAAGTGTTAGATACACAGCCAGAAATCGCCGACACACCAGATGCCACCGAACTACCGACAATTCAAGGTGAAATCATCTTCGACCACGTAAGCTTTGAATACGTCCCTGACCTGGAGGTGCTCCATGACATCAATCTTCATGTCCGCCCCGGCGAGACAATCGCCCTGGTCGGTTCGACCGGTGCTGGTAAGAGCACGCTGGTCAGCCTGGTAGCGAGGTTCTACGAGATAACCAAAGGTGCACTTACAATCGATAGCTATGATATCCGCAAGATAACACAGGCCTCCCTGAGACGGCAGATTGGGATTGTCCTCCAGGAACCGTTTCTTTTCTCGGGAACGGTCAGGGAAAACATCCTCTACGGACGAAGCGACGCCAGCGAGGAGGAGCTTGTTCAGGCAGCCAGGGCAGTCGGTGCTGACAACTTCATCCAGCGCCTGGAAAGTGGTTATGACACCATGCTACACGAGAGGGGGAGCAACCTGAGTGTTGGCCAACGCCAGCTGGTCAGTTTTGCCCGCGCCGTCCTTGCCGACCCCCGTATCCTTATCCTCGATGAAGCCACGGCAAACGTTGACACTCAGACTGAGATACTCATCCAGAATGCATTACAGCAACTCCTTAAAGGGCGTACCTCCCTGGTCATCGCCCACCGCCTCTCCACTATTCATGACGCCGACCGGGTGGTCGTGCTTGACGAAGGTAATATCGTTGAGATAGGAACTCATCAGGAGTTGATGGCGAAGGGTGGCATTTACCATCACCTCTATACCATGAGCTACGCCATCAACGACCCGGAATCGGCGGGGGGTGGTGAATCACCGGATGCAGCCCCGCCAGATAATGATACCCCAGGCCAACCGTGATTTGTCCGCTCCTTGGCGTCCGGTCATCTCTTACTTCGGGCACCCCTGACTTTCCCCCACAGATATTCTATAATCCGGAAGATATGGACAACTATGGCGGCCATTACCAGCTTCGGTATCCACAACCAGAAGCCATTCAGGCCCAGTGCCATGAACAACGCCGGGTCTTCCACCATGCTGTGGTTAATGCCAATCGACATGTGTAAATGCTTTAGCTCTGATTTAGTTAGGTCACCTCGTTTGGCCTCATCCTGAATCACTGCCCCACCGTACATCAGCCCGAAAACGACCGCCGTAACCCATAGCATCGCCGTCCGCCGCGAAAGGCCAAGCAATCTCATCAGGGGTCGGGATAGATTGAACAGGTATTCGGACCACCCCAGCGCTGTCAAGGACTCCAGGACAATCATAATAAGCATGATTATCCCGAATACCTTCGCCAGTAAAATCAGCGTATCCAGCGCCCAGTCCTTGAGCGCCTCAGTAATCGGACTATCTCTGGTAATTTCAGCCAGACCAACAATGCTTTCGGAGGTGTCCCCCATAAACTGAGAAACAAAGAGCACTGTCAGGATGGCGGCGATAATGCGGACCAGTGTAATAGTAACAGCATTAATGCCGGAGCGGTGCTGGATAATCCCCTCGATGATGAGATTATGGGCAATCAGGCTGAAGACGGCAATAAGTGTCATCTGGCCGG
>DUFD01000032.1 GCA_011171075.1 Dehalococcoidia bacterium
GGAAACTCGCGGAGGTCAGTGAGGAGTTCCAGCCACTTCCCAAAGGAGAACCCGAGGTCTACCATCAGGTCTGGGTATATCAAATCATATAGTTCCTCTACCAGCACCCTGTGACCTCTTGACCCGTAGATGCTTATACGCTAAACACAGGCGGTAGACACCTGAGCACCGGATAGGATGTCCCCTCGGCTTTATTTCCGTAGTAAATGAATGATACAAGATATACTGCAGGAGGTTTTTGAAATCCCGCCTGATAATAAGGGACTGATACAGAGCAATTATATTATATAAATATACGTAATAACATGGTAGAATTGGGTCTCGAATCAGTTAGCCCAGGAGGTGCATTATGTCATGCAGGGCGTATTATTTGAGTCCCGAAGGGCCTCTTCACCAGGACCTCAGCAAAGAAGAAATCAGAAACGCTTATCAGTCCAGGCAGGGTCTACTCTGGATAGATATCTGCGAGACTACTCAGGAGGACGGCGAGTTCCTGGAAAAGGAACTGGGACTGCACCATCTCGCCGTCGAGGATTGCATCAGCCCTGATATTCACCCACCGAAAATTGATGACTTCGGCGACTACGTTTTTATTATAGTCCACGGTATTAACCACGCCGCGGAAACAGAAATTGTGGAGACAGCGGAGCTGGCAATCTTCCTCGGTTCTCACTTCGTGGTGAGTAACCACAATTGCTCACTCTATAGTGTAGAGGCCATAAGGCAGCTGGTTGCCGAGGACGGTCGACCCATGAGACGCGGCGCCGATTTCCTTACCTATGCCCTGATTGATACGTTAATCGATAACGTTATGCCCACAATTGACCGTATGAGCGATGTCGCCGAGGAGATTGAGGAGGAGACGATTCGTAATCCACAACAAGAGACCCTGGAGGCAATCCTCAAACTCAAGCGCTCAACACTGCGAATACACCGGGTGATGGCCCCTCAACGTGAAGTCCTGAACAGAATTAGCCGTGGTGGTTTTCCACAGATAACAGGAGACGCCCTGATGTACTATCGTGACATCTACGACCATCTGGTAAGGATTGAAGACCTGAACCAGACCATCCGTGACCGGTCGGATAATGCTTTGAACACCTATCTGTCATCGATAGCCAACCGGCAGAATGAAGTGATGAAGACCCTGGCCGTTGTCGCTGCTATCTTCATGCCACTTACCCTGCTGGCCGGGATCTACGGAATGAACTTTGAAAATATGCCGGAGCTGAAGTGGTCCTGGGGATACTTCGCCATCCTGGGCCTGATGGGTGTTGTTATTGTCAGTGTCATGTGGCGGTTCTGGGCAAGTAACTGGTTTACCTGGGGCAGGCGTCGTGTCAGGCGTATCGGGCTTTTTGTTGTGGAGCCAGAGAAGCTTATCGGCAGCATGGGGCGTCTCACCGGGTGGCCCCGCCGGCGTACACAATAGACACTAAATAGACCTGAACCACGGTCAGACTCCCCACAGATAACCTCAACGCTTTGTCGACTGAGCAGAGGGATTTAGCACCCGCCTGCCCAGAGCAGGCGCCATTGTAGCCGAGACTACCGCCAGAATAATCAGCATCGCAAAGAGGTTTTCACTGATTAACCCGAGCCGGATTGACATATCAGCCGCCGCTATAATAAGACTAAGTCTGGCTGAGTGAAAAAGCCCGAGGGCGACACTTTCCCTGATTCTAAAGCCGGTAAACCTGGCGGCAACGCCAACACCAACTATCTTCGACAGGATACCAGCAGCAACGATTACTACCAGTACGGTCAGGTTGCTGACATCCGCAAACACCCCAGGCAGATTGACCCTGGCGCCGGTGAAGATAAAGAACATGGGTATGAAGAACCCGTAACCGAAGCTCTGGAGCTTCTCCTCTCTGAGGATTTTTCGAGGCAGGACTTCGGAGGCAATCAGGCCGGCGATGAAGCCGCCGATAATGGCGTGAAAGCCGAGCTGGGCGGAGATTGCTGCCAGGATGAAGATGAGGGCAAAGGCAAGGCGTACTTCAATATCGAAAAGGCTGTCCTTGGAAAGCCTCAGTGTTATCTTCCTGCGGAGTTTCCTCTTGCGGATAAGCCAGGGCAGAAAGAAAAGGGCAAGGATGATGATAAACGAATATGAGAACCGGGCAGTCAGCGAGCCTTCCAAACCGGATAGTACAAACGCCAGCAAGAACAGACTGATAATATCGACAAGTACCACCGACGTCAGCAGGATTCGGGCGAAACGAGGGCGGAACTGGCCACTTTTCAGGAGCGGTAACGTTAGACCGAGGGATGTAGTGCAGAATATGGTACCGAGCAAGAAACGGTTGACATCAACCCACCCCGCCAGTATGAAACCGGTAAGGAAGGGCACAATTATTGAAACAGCCACCACCAGGAAGGCCTGCCTGAAGGCACGTCTGGTCAGCTTGGCAAAATCAGTCTCCATGCCGCCGAGAAACATCAGATAGGCAAGCCCGAAAGAAGAAAAGAACTCGATTATATCATGGTCTGGTATCAGGTCGAAAAGTGACCTGCCGATGAGCATCCCGAAGATTATCTCGGCGACAATTACCGGCAGTCCCGTTCTCCGTGCAATTGGTGGAATCAGTACTATGCCGGCGAAGACCACGAGTAATGGTATGGCTAATTCATCCATGTACTTCTCATAGGCTGTTACTCAGCACTATTGAACTCCTTGCAATAGTCATCCAAGTTCCGATAGCAGGCCAGGGATATATAGTAAATATATAGTAATAGGAAGACATAATTTGCCAATTATACAGGATTTTACCGGTAGTATGAAAATCGATACCGCCTTCCAGCTCGAAGAACAAAACATATATTATTCATATACCATTAATAATGTACATTGACGATGAAAGAGCCGTATGATAGCATGATTTATGAACATATGCTCATTATCTATAACATGAGGCGGGTATCTGTTAAAGGCTGTGTTGGGAAATAAGCCTTCCGGAGATAAACATGATTGAAATCACCGAAGCCCCGATTTCCCCAGAGCGAGTAATTGAAAAGGTGAAGAACGACAGCAGCGGATGTGTGGTTACATACGTCGGTCTGATTCGCAACCGGTCTCAGGGCAGACCGGTTCTTTCTGTAGAATACCAGGACTCGGACGGAAACGCTACGAGCACATTACAGGCAATAGCCGATGAAGCCAGAAACAGATGGCCGATAGAGAGCATTGCCATATCCCACAGGACTGGTAAGCTAATGGTAGGGGAGATTAATCTGGTTGTTGCTGTGGCCTCGGCCCACCGAAGTGAGGGCTTTGCTGCCTGCCAATACGCTATCGACCAGTTCAAGCAAAGGCTGCCAACCCAAAAGGTAGAGAGCTACCGGGATTTATAAAATAAAGAAGGCAAGGCTAAATGGATGTTAGAATAACCACGCTGAGCGAAAATACGGCAAACTACGGCTTTCTTGGCGAGTGGGGACTCAGTATTCTGGTTGAAGCCGATGGTGTGCAGGTACTTATGGACACCGGGTTGAACCTCTCAGCCGCGTACAATGCCCAAGTCATGAGGCTCGACCTGTCGACAATTGACCGGATAGTGCTCAGCCACGGCCATGCTGACCATACCGGTGGCCTGTGCGAGGTGCTCAGGTTAACGGGTGCTGTTGAGATAATCGCCCACCCGGACATCTGGGTAGATAAGTTCACACGACGTAGCGAAGGGAACGAGCGCAAAATAAGTATCCCCTTCTCGCAGAAAGAGCTGGAGGACCTTGGTGCACGGTTCAATCTCACCAGAGAGCCTATCCGCATCACCGGGAACATTATGACGACCGGAGAAATCCCGATGATTACCGACTATGAAGAGATTGACAGCCACCTCTTCATCAGGGAGGGTGATGAATTCAAGCCGGACCCGCTGGCCGATGACCTGGCTCTGGTGATTGATACCGAATTCGGGCTGGTCGTCATTCTCGGCTGTGCCCACCGGGGCATGGTCAATACCCTGCGCCATGCCCAGACTCTGACTGGTAGAGAGCGGGTCTACGCCGTCATTGGTGGCACCCACCTCATCGGGGCTTCTGAAGAAAGATTAGAGCGAACGATAGCTGACCTCAGGGAAATGGATATCCAGCGGCTGGGCGTTTCGCACTGCACCGGTTTTCCAGCATCGGCACGACTGGCTCAAGAATTTGCAGACACTTTCTTTCTAAATAACGCCGGCAGCCGAATGGCGTTGCCGTAGCCCGCCAAGATTGCCAGAAGAGCTTACCCTGAAGTCAAAAAAGCATCCTCACGAAGAGGCAGAGTTTCTAGGTCTGACGTTTTATTGTCCACCCTGTGATATCTGTTTTTCGGCAAAGTCACCAGCTATCGGAAGCTTGTATTTCTCTCCCTGATAGGCCTTCATCATCAATATAATCCACAGGATAAACGCAAGTATCCCCAGGAGCATGCCAAGCACCCAGCCGACAACCGGTATGAAGCTCAGGACAATACTAACTATCGTGAAGGCACCAAAGGTAACTATGGACTGCATGGCGTGGAAACGTACGAACTGATTCTCCTTTTCCATTATGAAGAATATTATACCGGTTACCCAACCAAGCACGTAACACAATAATCCGGCGACATTCGGCTCCATTCCCGTACTGGTCTTACCGCCCGCTTCACTCATTAGCAAATCCTCCCATCAAAACATATTCAGGTATAGCAGATTCCAGCCCTATTTCACCAATTGAAACATCTGGTCCGCCTCAATAAGAACGGACTAGAAATATGGTGATTGATAACCTTTTTTTATTTCTCTTTACCCCTCACAAGAGCAATTACAGTATCACCATTTTCTGAGGCAGCCATTACATAAGCCATATCCTGTTCATTATTCTTCATGAACACGCACTGATTAAATAATGTTGATTCAATACAAAACGTGTCCTCCGGACTCCACCCATGCCCTGGCATCCTGTCTTTGTAATAATCAATTACATCATCAGAGCTGTCGTTGGTAATGTAATATCGCCACTCCATTATGAATTCTTCGTCTTCGATGTCGGGGAACATGTAGAATGCTTCAAATTGCCGGTCAGCCCCTGGATAGATGGGGAAATCACTCCAGGTTAAACCACCACCGTCCTCCTCTTCTTCCTCTTCCTCTTCTTCCTCTTCCTCTTCCCCTACTGTGGACGTATTGTCGCCATTGCAGGCAATTAAGCTACTGCAGCTCAGTAATATTAGAGCAAGTACCGGGAGCAAGGACAACCATTTTTTCACCATAAACCTCCTTCTAATCTTTAGCAGTGTGGACTGCATTTCGCACCACGACATACCGCTACCTGACAAAACGTCTTGATTTGCGATTATAACACACGCTCAAATCTAATACTAGTCTGTCCTTATAGCGTGGCATAAAAGGAAGCCCCGTTTTCCGTTGTGAGAGCTGTTATGCCTTCTAATTCATGTTTTTCAAACTCCTGCAAGCGTTTTCTCGGATGCCTCTCCCGTAACCGCCAATGCAGTTCACATTGCTAGGTCGTAGTGAAGATTCATACTTTGAGACATCCGAGAATTATCCCTTTGACCAGTATGAATGTCTTGACTCAGCACCATCATGTGTTATAGCTTGAATAATGCACACAGGAGGGATGATGTATCCCAGCATGGCATTGCAGCGCAATCAGTGATAATGAGGCAGGCGTATGAGTACTCATCTCGTTACCTTTTCAGGCTGATTGACTGATGAAGTAGTTAACAAATCATAGTGAGCACATGAGCTAACGGCTCCACCAAAGCAGTGCCTGGATAAGAAAGGAGACACCTATGGTACAACAGATGGTTGAAGTCGTTGTTATCGGTGCTCCTACTCTTTTAAGGTGTGGGCTTATCTCAGTAATTGAGGGGAGTGACTCCATCCGGGTTTCAGGACAGGCTTCAAATACGTGCGAGGCAATTCAAATCATAACAGAACTGCAACCGCACGTTGTTCTCCTGATTGCTTCTGCACCCGCTGCCGACCACACACAGGATATCTATTCAATCCGGACAACGGAGTTCACTGGCGGTATCATAGTCATGAGCCCCTGCGATGTGGAAGATGGTTGGTATGATACTATCGAAATGGGCGCCGACGGATACATACATCAGGACCTGGAATCTGAAATAATAACCCATGCCATTATTTCTGTATCGCGAGGTGAAGCCATTATCTCACCGGCGGTAGCCACCAGGATGCTTGATGAGTTCGATTCTTCTGCATTACTATCACGAAACCAGCCGGGCAATATACCCACCGATCCGCTAGCCGAGCAGGAGAAGACGCTCCTTGAGATGGTCTCATCGGGACACACCAGCAACGCAATAGCCTCTAAGCTATCCATCAGTGAAGACGCTGTGAAAAAGCAACTACGGCATATCGTGAGAAAGTCACACGCACTACGCCGAAGTAGGGCTGCAGTCTGAAACTTCAGTAGTAAACCGACACCAAAACTCCACGCTTAACAAGCGGCCCCAAATTCATGAAGACACCCGTCTATTTCAGTGGACAATTGAGCCTATATTTTGCGTAAAAAAACCTTGACTACAACCACCGAATGTGCGAAGATATGACGCTGACAGCCCCACCATCTATCCTGTATATCATCCTGTAGTAGGGCAGCGTACATACTATAAATTATGTAGTTAAAGTCATTCTTTTATATTAAATAGAATATAGAGAAGAAGTGCGATGCAACTACATACATTTATGTACGTGACTTATACTAAAGGACTACTCCAAAAGGATACATGGGTTAACACATTCACAGAATTGCCTTTAAGCCTAATACTATTCCATTGGGTAATTCCCCTGAATGACTTCTCATGATAGGATGGTTTCTGCGGTATGAAAAGAGGGCTCACCCACCCTCTGGGGGGAGAAGGGAGCCCCCGCACGGGGCTGCTAGGGCAAACCCAGTGCAATTACATTATAACATAGTACTTTGCACTGGTACTCCACAGATCCTGGTCGATGTGCGGGACGTACCGTAAATAAGTAAAAAAATCTAACAAGGAGAAATAAAAGAATGAAGAAATTCTTTGGAATCGTTCTCGCTGTCGTCCTCGTGTTAGCATTGTCAGCACCGGCGATGGCTGTCACCACCGGTGTTACCGTAACCCAGGGCGGTGGTAACTTACCAGTTGTCCTGTGTAAGTGGGAAACACCCGACGATTACCCGGGAGCTAGTTCTCCTGGTACACAGGTAGACCCGCCCTGCACATACATGGGTGAGAAGGAAATAACAATCTGGGCCGTCGTACGGGACATCGAAGATAATGGAAATGTAGCTCAGGTAGTTGCTGATGTCTATCACCCGGCTGGACCACCACTGTATGGCTCGCCGAAATACCACAACCTTGAGCTTGTGAAGGTAGACAGACTGACCGTAGGCATACCGGCATTTCAAGCGGCTGCTGCAGCCAGTACTGTAATCTACCAATCAAAGAGTCCGACTACATACACCTATGAAGAGGTACTTGAATACCTCGTTGAGAACCAGGCCCAGGTCTGGAAGGTTACCTTCATCATTCACTACTGCCAGCCGGCCGGAGACTACAAGGTTGAAGTCTTCGCCGTTGACACTCACAGCAATATCTCCGACCCGATGGTAAACACCTTCCTGTACGTGCCCACCGCTTGTGTTGAGCTTGACTTCGAGTCTGTGACCTACCCTGATGCTCTTATGAGCAGCCACGTGTGGACCCTCGGTGATACAGACATGACCACCCCTGCAGCACCAACCGTACGCAACGTAGGGAACACCAATGTCTACCTGGAGATTAAGCAGGACGACATGAAGTTCGGGCAGTATGATGACGGAGAATACAAGGTCGAATTTGATGCCAGGCTAGGTCCTGACACCGGCAGCAACACCAGGATCTATGACCCGTACTGTTTAACCCGGCTGCCCAACAAGTTACTCCTGTGCCACACGATGAAGATGGACTTCTCCATCCACATCAAGTTTGCCACAGCGGGTAAATACGACGGTGTGATGCAAATTACGTCAGTTGTAGCCCCGTGGGATGGTGACTAGTAAAACAGCGATTGTGTGAAACGAGAGCGAACGAAAATCACCTGCAGGCATGGCCCAGGGCCATGCCTGCAGGCCCCAAAATCAAATTAAACAGTATGTAAGATAGAAAGATTAAAAGCGAACTCAGCGGGTTGTTCCATAGATACTCATCATTAGGGCACTGGACATGACCGACGGAGGATAGATTGAGAGGCTTCATAAACATTACCAGAATCTCGACCGTGGCGATAGGGCTGGCGGTCATGTTGCTTTTATTACTACCTGCACTCAACGTCAGTGCCATGGCGTTAGGTGTAGCCCCATCCACGCTGGAAATAACTGACGCCCTGCGAGGCGCAGAATACGAGAGATCGATAAGGATATTTAATCCCGAGAGAGTGGATATCAACGTTGCCCTAGAAGCGGAGGGCGAAATCAGTGACTGGATTAATTTTTACCAAGAAAACGATCCCTCCGTACCTATCGAAACCCTAGCCATTGCTGCTAACCAAGAAAAGACGAATGTACTGGTAAAGTTTGATATACCACCAGATACTGCCAACGGTACCTATACTGGTACTATATATGCCGAACTCGTTCCCGAATCAACGGAGGGTACCGAAACAGGAGTAACGACCACGCTACGGGTGCCCTCAAACGTAACAATTGAAGTCACCGGTACCCAGGTTATTGCGGGTGCTGTTACCATGATTAGCGCTGATGACACAGAGGTAAACTATCCACTGCGCATAAATATTGGCTTCAGCAATACGGGAAACGTGGTGATCACACCACAGATCGATGTTGAGATAAGCAATGGTGGCGTATCTGTAGCCGAGTTCAGCTATGTAGAGACAACGGTTAGACCTGAAACTCAAGAGATAATCGAGATAGAATGGGATACCACAGGCCAGCAACCTGGTGACTACTCAGCTCAGGTGAAAGCTACCTCGGGTGATATGTCATTTGGCGAAAGGAATTTGGAATTTACCCTGTTGCCTACCGGGACACTTACCAGAGCAGGAGAACTGACCGGGATTACCTTAGAGGGTAATTCTGCAACAGGAAGCTTGGTGGCCGTCGTTGCGGAGTTTGTTAACACCGGCCAGATTGATACCAGAGCTAAGTTCATTGGCGAAGTGTACTGTGACGGTGAGCTTGTCGACGCCATCGAGAGTGAGGAGATGCTGGTTCCGGTTGGCAATACAGAGACACTGAGGTCGTATGTAAGACTGGAAAATCCGGGGGCGTACGAGATTAGCGGTTACGTTTACTACGAGGGTAAACAGACCGAGATAAAAGAGGTATTCTTTACTGCTACCGCCACCGGTGGTACTGTTACAAATCCAGACGATGAAGAAACGACGACCAGCCAGCCATTCAATGTATGGATTCCTGTCATTGGAGGCATTGCGGCCGTGGCTCTGGTAGTAGTCATTATCCTCACGGTGCCATGGGCAAGACTGCAGCCGGCACGTGAAATCATTATCGCACGATGGAACAGACTACGGATGTCTGGTAAGCTGCCTAAATGGGGGTAGTACTAAAATGAGGAAATTATTTGTAATATTATATGCACTGGTACTGGCGTTAGCGCTGGTGTTACCAGCGCAGGCAAGTAATTTGGGTGATGGATGGGCCACAATTGACGATGGTTCAATAAAATACTGCACCGGCGAAGAAGACCACTCAAACGACCCTCCGATAATCCGCTGGTCCAGTCTTCTTGTGCAGATAATCAACGATAATGGGATTGCCTGGGAATGGCAGGGGGGCAATCAGTCTGGCTACAGAGCAGCCCCCTATGTTCTAGAGGAAGAGACGATTCATTTCGAACTAGATGTATATGATGCCAATGGCCTAATCGACCTTGAGGGAATGGAGGTTAAGATAACCTTAAGTCCAGGACTGGAGTTATTATGCGGTTTAGAATTCATCGCTCTTTTCCCGAATGTCCCACTTTCTTACGGCCACTACAGCGGAGATTTGGTTGCGGATTCGAGCGTTGCCCAGGGCAAGTATGATATTACAATTACGGCGACTGACCAAGGGGCAGGGCATATTTGTCCCATTCATCCAGCAGGTACCGCCTTTTATGACCCGGCAATCTATCAGGGAACAGCGGACATACTAATGAAGCCCACTTTGTCATTGGAAATAAGCGGTTCTACCGTGGTCTTCCCCGAAACTACTGCTGGCAGTCGAAGAGTTCCTGCCAATGAAAATCCCATCGGCCTACAGCCACTGGCGCTTATCGGTACAGAACATGTCCCGGTATTATTCTCCCTATTACAATCGGGCACAGATATGGTTAGCCTTTACAGTGTCATCCCTGTGGACGACATCATCTGGTCGCTCGATAGTAGCCCTGGCGGACCACCCACTGCTCTTAGCAGTACTCTGCAAACGATAACCAGCGGAGTAAATGAAGGCCAGACTATCAACATCTATTACTGGCTTAATGTACCTAAACCCCAGAGAGATGGAACATATCACGGCAGTATAGACTACGACTTCATCGCTTACTAGAAAGCCAAATAAGAAAGTATCGACGTCATTTGCTTTGTATCACACCTCAGGAAGCAAAGGCGGAGACGAGAAACGTATTAGGTAATACCTGAACCACTTGTAGGGCGCCTTCTCACCGTACGCGTTTGGAATGCACCGCGCCTCACCTTCAAACTTGTTGGAAAAACTCCACCCCAGAGCACGTCAGATATCATTTAGAACTGCCAGCCTTACCAAGATGAGTAGTCTATTCCGAAATAATACTCATCGCGCACGTCTTCCCTACGAGTATAGCCAGCCACGGAATACCAACCCCCCAGAGACCAATTATCTCTAGTGGTATTTACTACCAAACTCAAACAAAACTTCCACCGATATCTAACTGTGTTTGTTTATCCTAGTCTTAACAGAGTATTCCCGGTGGGGGCGAAGAAATCTGCTTAGTAAAGGGTGCAAGTAAAAGCCATATATGTCTGAAATAATGTGGTACGGCGCAGATTTATTCGAGTCCAGACAGAAAATGTAGGTGGTCATGGAAGAAAGAAGGAAAGAAGAAGTAAACGGCGTGATATCAATACTTGTTGTCGATGAGAATGAAATACTCAGGCGTGGCCTGGTATCACTGCTTGGTGAGTACCCGGAGTTCAAGGTGGTAGGGCAAGCATCAGATCCTGAAGAAGCGTTGTCCTTGGCCAATCAACTACAACCTGATGTCGTCACGGTAGAGGTGCGCATGCCAGGGATAGGACCCGGCACCCTGATTAGTAGCATTCAAGAAAAGTCTCCGCAAGCAAAAACACTGATAATTACCTCATCCGATGCGGAAGAGGACTTGTTCGCCGCGATAAGGGATGGTGCTTTAGGGTATGTTCTTAAAGAAGTTAATCTGAATGAGATAGTAAGCGCGATAAGAACTGTAGCGCGAGGTGAGACTGTTATCTCACCGTCAATTGCCACCAGACTTTTCAACGAATTACGGCGGGGCTATACGGACCCATGTGCCGCGGGAGAAAGCGACCTCAGTCCTCGAGAACTGGAAGTGCTCAGACTCGTAGCTCAAGGCGCCCCTAACAAAGAGATTGCCTCAAGGCTTTTCGTTACGGAAGCAACTGTCAAAGCACATCTACGTAGGATTCTCCAGAAGCTACGTGCTGGTAATCGGACCGAAGCCGCGGCGATAGCCCATGCCAGGGGTCTGATAGAGTAATTCCCGACGACCCATAAATATCATCTCAAGGTGTATCCCATCTGTCCTCAGGCATGCCTGCCCATATAGGGCCGGAAACAGCCACCCATTCAGCAATCACTTTCAATCAATGTTCCACTAATTAACTAAAAGCGCCCATCGTCTATGCTTCAGTGGTCTGCTCTACCACTTCTATTGGCATATTCGGCAGCCTGTTTCTAGAGGCACTCAGTCCATTCTTTGATGAGATTGTAACCTAGTCATAACGGGCGCACATTCAGAATCATCTCAATAATCCTTAACAGATTCAGCTTGTACTGCTATAATTAAATGTGCAGCCATTATGAGTGATAGACTGAAATTACTGACATTGGGCCGGAACAGATAGCATCATAAATCACGTTTGAATGCCTTCCAGTAAATTTCAGACGACGCGATTCTATGTTACAGCATGTATTTTGCGGGCTTTCGACTCTAGACCTTGTAATGGAACTTGATGATTATTGGAGGAGTGTAAATGGCTGAGTATTCATTGGAAGAAGTGCTCCACCCTAGGTCAATTGCTGTAGTTGGAGCTTCTGATGAGGGACGTGGTTCGCAGTTTTTTGGAACCCTGGTTGAGTTTGGATTTAAAGGTATTCTATACCCGGTCAATCCCAAATACTCTGAGGTAATGAAGATAAAGGCCTACCCTACTGTCAAGGATATACCGGACCCGGTAGATTTCGTGATTTCAGCTGCCCCGGCCCCTCAGGTACCTCAGATAATGCGGGACTGTGTCCAGAAGGGAGTTAAGGGCATTCACCTTTTTACCGCCCGTTTCAGTGAGACCGGCAGGGAGGATGCCGCCGAGCTGGAAAGACATATACTTCGCATCGCCAAAGAAGGCGGTGTACGCATCATCGGCCCCAACTGCATGGGCGTCTATTATCCCAAGATGGGCATGGCTTTCCAGCCCCAATTCCCAAAAGTGTCGGGGACGCTTGCATTAGCATCGCAGAGTGGCCAGGCAGCCGGAGAAATAATCAGCAAGACAACACAAAGAGGTGCGTATTTTAATAAGGCAATCAGCTATGGCAACGCCATCGATTTTAACGAAGCCGACTTCCTTGAGTATTTCGCCGCTGACCCGGAAGTCAAGGTCATCATGATGTATATCGAAGGCCCCAAAGATGGCTCACGTTTCTTTAACATGCTTCGTGAAGTAACCAGAACAAAGCCCGTTGTGATAATAAAAGGAGGCCGTGGGCAAGCAGGAACCAGAGCAACGGCTTCGCATACGGCTTCGCTTGCTGGAGCCACAGAGATATGGAATACGATGATAAATCAATCAGGTGCTGTGTCTGTCGGCAGTATAGACGAGCTGGTAGATGTGGCTGTCTCATTCCACTTTCTACCACCAATCACCGGACGGAGGGCAGGCGTTGCGGCCGGTGCGGGAGGAGCTACTGTACTGGCAGCCGACCAGTGTGAAGAGGCCGGGCTTGACGTTGTCCCATTGCCCCAGGAGATTAGAGAGGTGTTAAGGAGTCAGGGTGTACAGATATGGGACTGGATAAGTAACCCGGCAGACTTCTCAATCAACATGGGAGACGAAGGATTTGGCCCTGCCGAGCTACTGAAAATGATGGCTATGAATCCCAACTTTGACCTAATTATTGCTTCCGTAAACATTCCCGGCTGGGGTGGTCCGCCGGGTAGTAGGGGTAGACCTGGCGGTGGTGGTAGAGGTAGATCTGGTGGGGGCGGCCCACCATGGGCTAACCTGAATCTGACACCTGGTGAAATCGTCAATCAATATAAACAAATCGCTGACTATAAGCCAGTACTGGGGCTACTCCAGGACAGGAGCCCTGTTGCAGACAGTGATGACCTCGCCTATGAAGACGAGAGGTGGAAAACGGTCTGCGAGGTGACTGCCAAGCTTATCGAGAATAATATACCCTATTATCCGACAGTATCGCGGGCGGCCTCAGCCGCCAACAAGGTGATAAACTATTATCAGCAGAGAGAAAGTAAGGGCTAGCACATCCCGCAGTACATGATTTCTGATATATTCGTTATTCTATAAGCCTAGATAACCCCGCCATCTTCCAGGACACCAATTTCCTCGGGGGTCATCCCCAGCAGGTGCCTCAGTACATCATGCGTGTGCTCTCCCAAGTCCGGAGACGCCCTCTCAACATTATATTGCGTTCTGGAAAACCTAAAGGGTGTATTAACAACCTTGAATGTGCCTGCCTCCGGATGACTGACATCAATAACCATATTTCTGTATTTGGTATTCGGGTCGTCCGCTACCTGGGCAATGGTATTCACCGGGCCACAGGGGATACCCACCTTTTCCAGTTCTGCCACCCACTCCCCGGTTGTCCTGGTTTTCATTGCAGTTGATAATATCGGCTCAAGCTCCTTGTAGTTCACCATGCGTGACCAACCATTCTCGAAGCGCGAGTCATCGATAATATCGATACGGTCAATGGCGGCACAGAACAGAGGCCACTGGTCCTTCATGCCACCCCTCAGATCCACCGCCACGTAACCGTCCGCCGTCTGAAAAGCCTGAAACGGCGCAATAACGGGGTGCCTTGTGCCAAGAGGACGAGGTATCTCGCCGGTATTGAGATACCTCACGAAAGCATTCTCCAGTACTGTCAGCTGACAATCTAGCATGCTGATGTCAATAAACTGCCCTTCTCCGCTCACCTGACGCTCATGTAAGGCAGCCAGAGTGGCAATACACATAAAGAGGCCGGCCGCAATGTCGCCGTAGGAAGCACCGGGCCTTACCGGTGGCCCCTCTTCCTCACCGGTAATGCTCATAATCCCGCCCATAGCCTGAATGATAACATCAAAAGCAGGCTTCTCGGCATAGGGGCCGTACTGACCAAAACCAGAGCCGGCAACATAAATAATCCCAGGGTTGTGTGCCTTCACTTGCTCATAGCTCAAGCCCAGTTTCTCCATCGTTCCCGGTGTGAAATTCTGAATTAAAACATCGGCTTTCTTCACCATCTGCAGGAAAACTTCTACCCCCCTCTCAGTGGCCAGATTGAGAGTGACGCTTTTCTTACCACGATTTAGACTGAGAAAGTAGGTGCTCATCCCCCTGACAATTGGACCGTTACCTCTGGCGATATCGCCTACTTCCGGCCTCTCGATTTTTATCACCTCTGCACCCAAATCGCTGAGTAGCATAGTTGCGAAAGGTCCAAACAGAACCTGCGTTAAATCAAGAACCCTGATACCATCCAATGGACCAGTCATGTTTCACCTCGCTTCCTCAGAGTCTGAGCAATGTTCCTTCACTACGGGCACTTTAGGTAGCCAAAACGTCCTTGTCAAGTTAGCAGTGTAACAGATTTGGCGGATGTATAACCACTGGCCCGGCGTTTTTTTTGACAAGTCTGGTTAAATTGCCTAGAATCTTGTAACGAGGAAATGAATTAGAAGGAGGAATACTCGATTGACTATGGCACTTGAGGGTATCAAGGTAATCGATTGTTCACAGGTGGCTGCGGTACCGATGGCAGCCCGCATTCTCGGTGATTTCGGGGCAGATGTCATCAAGATTGAGAACCCGACCACAGGTGATTACTGGCGGAGTTTTAAGGATGCTCAGCTAGAAGCGGGTTTTGGGTGGCCGTCCGAATTCGACTTCAACTTTGAGAATTTCAACCGCAACAAACGGAGCTGCACCATTGACCTCACCACCGAGAACGGGCGTGCCATCATGCATAAAATGATAAAGGAGGCCGATGTCTTTCTCAGCAACCTGCGGTCTTTCGAGCTGAAGAGATTTGATTTGGAGTATGAAACTCTGGATAAGATGAACCCGCGTCTTATCTGGGGTAATATTACCGGCTACGGCAAAGAGGGTCCGGACAAGGACCTGCCGGCCTATGATACCACCGCCTTCTGGGCACGTTCCGGGTTTCCCCAGCTGATGTCCCAGCCCGGTATTCCAGTCATGGGATACCGGGTGGCCATAGGTGACAATGTGGCTGGCATGACTATGGCATGTGGTGTTATGCAGGCTCTTTACGTCAGGGAGAAAACAGGGGTTGGTCAGCGTATAGATCTCTCATTATTTCATACTGGCTTCTTCCAGCTGGGATACGACACTTCTGCAGCGCTTATTACAGGACTGGATGTCGCCGATTGGCGCGCTCCCGACCCTCCGATGGAGTTGCAGCAGCAGGCTCTAGCAGCGATTATGCAAATTCAGGCCTTCTATGCCGACAGGATTAAGATTCGCAATCCGCTGAGCGGTATGTACGTAACCAAGGACTCGAGGACACTGGCCTTTATTATTCTGCAGCCGGACCGTTACTGGGAGAGGTTCTGCAAGGCTGTCGGGAGGCCGGACCTGGCCGCAAATCCTAAATACCAGACACAGGAAGGACGGTCTGAAGACGCTGCCGAGATACGGCAAATCTTCACAGATATATTCATGAGCAAGACCTATGAAGAATGGCGTCCCCTGCTAGCGGAAATACCGTATGCACCTCGCCAGACGATTAAAGAGGCCGTCAATGACCCCCAGGCGCTGGCGAGCGGTTGCTTTGTTGAATACGAACATCCTACCCAGGGGCGTATCAAGCAGGTGGCCAATCCGATAATGATGGACAAGACTCCAGCCAATGTACGGATGGCAGCTCCGGAGTTCGGTCAACATACAGAAGAGGTGCTGCTTGAGTACGGCTACACCTGGGAGGATATTGCCCAGTTTAAAGAGGAAGGTACCATCGCCTAGTCACCATACCCGGCGGAACCTGGATAAATCGGAAAGGGCCAGGACTCCTATTGCGTCCTGGCCTTAACTTCAGAAATTGATAGCCGATAAAAGAAACTTGCTTCCCGATCATATCAGGTTGCTGGAGAGCTGTGCAAAAGGAAGGAGTAGAGAGTGCATTTTAACTGGGAATTCTCCCCGAACTATTACAGACAATCTCTGAATACTCTGGAGACATCACTCAGCCAGGTGGCTGCTTACAGGTCATGGCAGGCTTATGACCCTGGTCGAGAACATCCTGTCGACGTTCGTTATGCCGCGATGCCGGTATTTCACAAAACGCAAATCCTTGAGAATTTCCCGGATGGACTGGTGCCGACGGACCACGATGTAAGGAAGGGACTGGAGAGTAGAGAAATCGGGTTGGCAAGCACCAGCGGCTCAAGTGATATCAGTGTGACCAACATCTGGAACCAGCAGTGGTGGGATGCTTCAGAGAGGGCTTCATGGAAGCTCAACTCTTATGCCAGCAAGATTGCCACGGGCGACCATCCGGAGGCAATACTGGCTAATCCGCTTAATGTGGGTCGCGTTTCAGACACAGTTGACCTTCCACTGGAGAAAAGGCGATTGTCGCGGTTTCTTTTTCTCAACGAAAAGACTAATCCTGCAACCTGGTCTCCCGAGCTTATGGACAGGATGATAAATGAGCTGGACATTTTCCAACCCGCCATTTTGGAGGCCAACCCCTCTTTGCTGGCAAAGTTATGCCGTTATGCTGCCGACCAAAGCAGGAAAGTATTTCAGCCAGGGCTTATTGTATTCACCTATGAGTACCCCACAAAGCTGCATTACAGGCAGATAAGTCAGGTCTTTGATGTGCCAACAGCCAGTTCCTATGGTTCAACTGAGACCGGATATGTATTTATGCAATGTGAGGAGGGGAAGTTTCACCAGAACAGCGAATTTTGTCGGGTAGATTTTCAACCACTGAAATCCGCACATGGTGGCCCCCTTGTGGGCAGAATCCTGGTGACCACTTTTAATAATCCTTGGTACTATATGTTGCGTTTCGATGTCAGGGACCTGGTCCGTGTTGACGAGGAAGGTGAGTGTCCGTGTGGCAGGAATTCCGGTTTTATTCTCTCCGCAATCGAAGGCAGGACAATAAGTGCCACCCTGACCTGTCAAGGTAGGCTCGTTACTCTACGCGAGCTGGATGATGCGTTAGGTGGCTTGAATGGTATTGATGAGTACCGGTTGGAACAGACCTCCGAGAAATCATACGATTTATATCTAGTGAGTAGGCTCCCTGATAAAGCCGGACTTACCGCAGAAGCCTCTGAGGTACTGAAAGGGCTCTACGGGCAGGAAGCAAGATTATCGGTTATTTATAAGGACGCTCTTTCCCCGGAAGATTCAGGAAAGTACTCCGTAGCAAAGGCCCTCTTTCCCATAGACATAGAGAAGTATCTGGATGAAAGATACGTCCCAAAGAATGCCGAATAGCATTTTCGGGCTGGCATATGATGCAAAGTAAAAGACCTGTCTATTTATTAGCGGGCGGAAGGCCCAGAGACCGCGGGACGACCGACCCAATAATCCAGGCGATTTTTAAGGAAAGCGCAAAGTCATCGCCGACAATAGCTTACATAGGAACAGCCAACGGGGATAACGAAGACTTTTTTAATCGTATGGCGGGAATGTATATGGAAGCAGGAGCCTACAGGGTGGAACACGCCCTGATTTCTCCTGGCGGTGCCGACCTGAAAAAGGCCAAGGATATCATAGAATCAGCGGACATCGTCTTCGTTAGTGGTGGGGACGTAGATAGAGGCATGCGCGTATTGCGTGAAAAGAACTTGGTCGACTTTCTGTCTATACTTTATCAACAGGGAAAGCCATTTTTTGGTAGCTCGGCAGGAGCTATTATGCTGGCAAAAGAGTGGGTACGTTGGCCAGACCCTGATAATAGTGAAAGTGCTGAGCTTTTCCCATGTCTTGGTTTTGCACCTGTTATCTGTGATTGCCACGACGAAGAAGGCGGATGGGAGGAGCTGAAGACAGCATTAAGCCTTGAAGAAGATAACGTGAGGGGATACGGGCTGGTGAGCGGAACAGCTATCAGAGTATTCGCTGACGGCAGGATAGAAGCGCTGGGTGGAGCCATTCACCAGTATGTCCGGCGTGGTGAACAAGTAATCAGGGCCCCCGACATACTGCCTGTCAGTGATACATAATCATGTCTGGAGTGAACTCCCACCCTGAACGAAATCCGTCCTGCTGCATTGCCAGTTAGTAAGGTGCGTAGGTGCCTTCCCAAAGCCCCGTAAAAAAGTGGCGTGCATTGATGCCAAGCACCCTGGTATCGTAGCCACCCTCCTGAACGACCAGCGTGGGCAGGTGCAGTGCACCAATCATACGCCCGTTGACTTCAAAGTCTGTATCCAGCAAGTCCCAGCTACCCGTAGGGTCTTCTCTGGCCGTATCCAGGCCAAGGGCAACGACGAGAAACTCCGGCTGGAATCGTTCAATCCGTTTCAGGGCAGTACTCAGGGCCTGCTGATAACGAGCAACATCGATTTTCTCAGGCAGGGGAATATTCATGTTATAGCCCTTGCCGGCACCGCTGCCCTTTTCTGATTGAAAGCCACTGAAATAGGGGTAGGCAATACTCGGCCGCCCATGAATCGAAATCGTCAGAACATCAGGGCGCTCATAGAAGATGTCCTGCTGGCCATTACCGTGGTGGTAATCGATATCCAGTATGGCAACCTCCCCATAGGCACTGAGATATTCAGCGGCAGCCGCCGCCGAATTGAAGTAGCAGAACCCTCCAAAAGAACGACGCTCAGCATGGTGACCGGGTGGCCGCACCAGCGCATAGGCAAGGCGGCCTCCGTCAAGAATGAATTTCGCCGCGGTAACAGCGCAATCTACAGCCCGCCGTGCCGCCAAGTAGGCGTTGCGGTTTATCGGGGTGAATGTGTCAATGCAGTAATAGCCTGCCCGGATAGGGAGGTCTTGCGGGGGGCGGGCTGCGTTGCGTATGGGAAAAACATAGGGATAGATGGACTGTCCCGGTTCAAGCCTGGCGCATACCTTTTTGAAGTAGTCAATATATTCATCATCGTGGACTGCCCTTATCCGGTTCTCCGAAAAGTGACGTGGTGGAACCCTTTCGAAGTACTTTGTGGTATCCAGTTCGCTGAGTATGGCGTCTATCCTGACAGGGGACTCAACGTACCCCCGCTCCTCCACATGATGAATGAGATGCCGGTCATTGATAACCAGGGCAATTCGCTTGTCACGCGGTATCGAAGCCCTTATCAGGGCCGGGGCACCTTCTTTCACATACCTGAGTTTCCTGAGCTGTATCGGGTCATCTTTAAATGACTCGACCACCATCTCAACATAGTCCCTCGGACACACGTTACCGTACTTACGCTCCAGAATTGCCCTGACGATAGCACGTGCTGTATCACGGTCGGGTGTGGTGCCCTTCCCCAAATCATCATATACAAGAAAAGGCGGATTGGTATCCCCCGGCCTCAGTGGTGTTTCATAGGCAGTATTGATAATGGGACGGGCCCCGTACCTCTCATAAAAACGCAGACGGGCTGCATTCCGCCGTCTTGCCTCAGGGTCGGGCGATAGCTTCGGCGTATCCGGCAGACATTCAAAAAAGAGACCGCCAGCATTCAACGAAAACGCCTCCTCGCGTACCCTCTCATAAAGTGCCCCGCCGATACCCCTGCCCATGCGCCTCTCAGCGGTGGATATGTAGTCCAGGTAACATAAATGCAGCACCGGCTCGTGGAAAAGCAGGGCAAAACCCTTGACCTGTTCCTTCTGGTCCTCGGCCACAAATAAAATGGACCGGAAGCGGTATTTCAGTGGATTACGCAGTTGCTTCGGCAGCTTGGTGATATCCTGCCGCGAGAGGCCGGGGAACTGAGTCCGCAGGATATTCTGCGCCTGGGTAATCGCTTCCTTATTGGCCGGTGTAACGTCGTCATAAACCCGACGAATGCGGAACATAACTATCTCTCTCCAGATAGCGTAGTATGAATACTATGCTAGTGACAGGGCAAGATTCAGGTAAAGCTGGGCCGCCAGTACGACCTGCTCGAATGAGACCGATTCCTCCGGTGTATGGGCAGCTTCGAGGCGTCCAGGGCCCAGAATAACCGGGTCGATGCCGGCTGCCCAGAGGATATTGCCATCCGAATGACTCCGGAATTCCTGGGGCTCCCACGGTAGGGACAATTTCCGGTATGCCTCTTTGAGTTTGCCTACCAGTGGCCTGTTTTCCGAAATCAGGTAACCCGAGTAGGTATCTTCAAACTTGAGGCTGGCATCCAGGTGTGGTATCTCCCTGTCTGCCTCCGATATCAGTTGTTCGAGCTCTGTCTTGAGGATATCAATCCTTGAGTTGGGCGGCAAGTGGAGGTCCAACCAGGCCTCGCAGGCATCCGGGACAACGAAGCCGCCGGGAAATCCAGATAGCTCCCTGACATTATAGACCAGCCCGTGGGGTGAAGAGATGGCATATTCGGTAACAAGCAACAGCAGCTTCAACATTGCTTCAATAGCATTCTGCCCGAGTTCCGGCATGGCCGAATGGGCACGCTTGCCCTGCGTCCGCAGCATCACTTCCAAGTAACCATAGTGCCCGAGGCAGGGTGTCATATTGGTCGGTTCCCCAATAATCGCCCACGGCGCCGTGTATTCGCCCTCAATGAAACTTTTGGCACCCTTGTTGTCCTCTTCTTCATCCACCAGCAGGACCAGCCCAACTGCTGGGAAAGGGCTCGACCTCTCCGCCAGTACCGTAAAAGCCTCTATCATAGCAGCACAGCCTGCTTTCATATCGGCGGTGCCGAGGCCAGAGATAGCATCTCCTTCGTCGGAAAAGCCGAAGTCTTCGAGGTCATAAGCGGCCACCGTATCCATGTGCCCCACGTAACAGACGTCAACCGTCTCCCGCCCTTCCGGGAAGACTATCAGGTTGTAGCGGTTCTCGTCCACCTCCTGGCGGGTCACTAAAAGACCTGCCTTCTTCAGGTACTTTTCGGCATACTCAAGTATTTCCTCTTCTTTACCTGAGGGGCTGTAGATATCAACCAGGCTCCTGAGCAGCTTCTTCAGCCTCTCCGGGTTCACGTCGGTTATCTTAATTGTGTTTGACGACATCTCAGCGTTTTCCTTAGGGATTCTGCTGGCGGCTAGCTGCTCGGCTACCTCGTCCCTTTGTCGGTGCCTTAAGCGTCTTGGCCATCCAGAGATGCTGCCTGTTGGATGAGAAACCCAGCGTCTTGAAAAAGGCAATTGCCTCCTTGTTACCGGCCTCGGTGTCGGCCATGACCATTCTCACGCCGTCTTTCTGAAATACCTCTTCGAGTTTCCGGTAGAGGCAGAGTCCCAGCCCGCTCCTCTGAAAGGCCTCGTCAATCCCTATCCAGGACAGGTACCCGTACTTTTTCCAGGCCGTACCCTCTTTTTCTACGGTTGTTGCCAGGATAAAGCCGACAATCTCTTCTTCACTCTCAGCCACCAGGCAGTATTCGGGGTCAGAGGTAAAATACTCAGTCACCTCATACGGGTCCCAGGTGCGGTAAAGGAAGGGAAACTCGTCGCTGGTGAAAAGCTTTTCCCCCAGGTGGTAGACGGCACCGACATCATCAATCTCCATCTCTCTGATGGTTATCTGTATTTTGTCTTTCTTATTATTACTATCTTCCATGAATTTTTATTCCTATGGGTAGTGATATTTTAAACACCCTTTAGGTATTATTCTCAGTCGACTACATTAATTATACCAAGCAAATCCAGTCCATGGATAACCATGTTGACGGCGATAGCCGCGAGCAGGAGGCTGAATACCCTTGAAACAGCCTTGAGTCCACCCTGTCCCATGAATCTGGCAATCTGATTGTTTAACATGAAGATAACCCAGGTGAGTATGACATTTACCATAAAAGCCACGAGAACAATATACAGCGGGAATTGATTGACCAGAAGCAGCAGGGTAGTTATTGTTGCCGGGCCTACTGTAAGTGGTGTGCCTATCGGGACGACGGCTATCATTTCCTCTTTGATGGTCTCTACCATATGCCCTCTGGTCATGTACCTGATTGAAAACACCAGCAGAATTAGGCCGCCGGCGATGGCAAAGGCACCGACCGAAATCCCCATAACATTGAGGATAAACTGACCGAAAAAGAGAAAAGCAAGACCGATTAGTGCCGCGGTCAGAGAAGCGATGTGAATCACCCTGCGTCGTTCGTGATGGGACATGCCATCAGTCAGAGAGATAACGAATGGCAAATTCCCAATAGCATCAATCACGATAAACAGAGGTATAAAAGTAAGTACAAAAGATTCCCACCAGCTGTCCATCTATCTTGCCTTTATCCCTGGGAGTACTCCGGGCGGCTACCTGCCCAGCTTTTTCTGGAGAATCAGCTTGTCATCTCCGGGGGCATAAAAATCGGAAAGCCGGCAGATTACCTCGTAGCAATGATTTTGATGAAAATGGAGAGCCTTTTCATAGTCAGACCGGGACGAAGTCTCAATCATTATCAGCCTCCCCCCCGACTCCACGATTTTACTCTCCGCCAGCCCCAACAGGTCACTACCGATACCATGCCCCTGTTTTTCCGGTAACGTTGCCATCCAGTAAATGTCCCATGTCCCCTTGGTAAGGGGGGTAGGGCCATAGCATATGTAGGCGACGACATCCTTCTCAATCTCGGCAACGAGGACATTATACCCCGAACCGGCAGGATCTCGCAGGTAATTATCGATAACCTCTCTGGCGACCAGCACGTCATCTGAACTGAATTCGGGTATGGTGTTCAGGATATCATGAAGTGTCGCCTTATCACTGGACAGCATCGGGCGAATCCGGTGTGCCATGTCAGTCCCTCTCCAAGGCAAGTAATACAATCTTCTCAATAAATCTGGTATAGGGTATGCCGGCGGCGGCTGCCTGGCGTACCGCCCCTGAACCGGGTGATATATCAGGGTTGGGGTTGACCTCCAGCACGTTGATATGCCCCTGTATGTCAGTTCTGATGTCAATTCTGGCGTAACCGCGACAACCGAGTAGGCGGAATACCCTTAGGGCCACTGCCTCCAGTTGTTTGCTTTCACGACTGGTGATTCGGGCAGGACAGACCACCGTTGTGTTCTGGTACTCTGCACTTGCCGGGTCCCATTTGGCGGTGTAGGTCAGAATTCTGGGGACTCCGGCAGGCAGGGTATAGTCTATCTCGGATACGGGTAGCACCGAAGGCTCGGAGTTACCCACGACGGTGATATTAAACTCACGGCCGTCAATAAACTCCTCCACCAGCGCCGTACCACCGTAGGATTTACATATCCTGGCCACCTGTTTCTCCAGTGCGACGTGGTTCTGAACCACGCTTGCCGAAGATATACCGTGGCTGGCATCCTCTCCATATGGCTTGACGATAACGGGAAATTGAAGCTGGAACTCTGCCATGTTTTCAGTATTGAAGAGCTGAAAAGCAGGCGTCATTATACCGTTATCTTGCAGGACTTCTTTTACTCTGACCTTGTCCAGAGCCAGTCGCAGTACCGGTGCGGGACAGCCGGTGTAGGGCATTCCCAGGGCCGTCAGAATATCAGCTACTTCAGACTCGGTCTCCGGGCAACCACCAAAACCCTCGAACAGATTGAAGATAAGCGCCGTGTCCAGTGATTTCAGTGTCTTTTCGGCCTTCTTGAGTGGGGGCATCAACGGGACCCTGGTTTCCTCATAACCCAGTTCATGCAGGGCATCGGAGACTGCCCGTACTGCATCCAGGACACCAAGGACGGCTTGCTGTTCCCCGAGACCGTCATAACGTGAAGGGCATGCGGCGTTATAGATAACGGCTACACGCTGACGCACTGAGGGTGCCTCCGCAACGCGGCGTTGAGAATCTCACCGACTAACTGCGGGTGACTCCAGCCTATCATTGTGGCCATGATATATAAATCGCTGTGTGTTCCAAGACCGGGCAAAGGATTTATCTCAATGAAGTAGGGTGCTCCTTCAGCATCTACCCTGAAATCCAGCCGGGCAAAATCGCGGCAGCCCAGCGTCTCGAAGGCCTTCAGGCTTGAGGCATTGATTTCACGAATGGTCTCCTCGCTGAGTCGTGCCGGACATTCGTAATCGACCAAATTCTGCCAGTCCCGCTTGACCTCCAGAGAGTAAACGAAGCGGTCGCATTTCTGCCGGGGTACGACACGCATGAAACTGAGAATAGCAGGGGGAGAATTACCTATCATACCTACGGTAACCTCTTCGCCGGAGATGAACTCTTCAATCATTATCGGCTGCTGATAGCTCTTGAGAAGATGATGCACCAGTGCACCTGCATCTTCAAGATTCTCAGAGAGCGAAGCCTGGCGAATACCCTTGCTGGAGCCTTCGTAGGCTGGTTTGATGATAACCGGGAAGGTGAACTGCTCCCAAGACACTTCACTGAGTTGACGGACATCGTCAACAACGCAGAAATGAGGCGTCCGCACTCCCGAAGCGGCAACCAGTATCTTGGTCAATGGCTTATCGAGGCATATTGTCAGGCACTGGGGATCGGAACCGGAATAGGGAATATCCAGCATTTCGAGTACAGCGGGTACCTGTGCCTCACGGCTCCGATAGCACCCTCTTCCCTCGGCAATGTTGAAGACAATATCGACCGGCTCGTTGATAATGTTATCGATAAATTCCCGGCCGCCACCGAGCATTACCACCGAATGCCCGTGACTTTTCAGGCTTCCGGCAATAAGTTCAACGGTCGCCGCCGAATCATACTCCTCCAGAGCATCTTCAGGGCCGGCCAATTCAAGGGCAACCGATTCCTTAAGGTCGTACGCCAACCCTATCCTCATCAGGGACTCCTTCCCGTTGATTTAGCGCCTGGTTATCAATACTCATCACAGTAATCGGCTCTGCAGGCTTGGCTGACGTTGCCCTGGTCAATTCCCGCCTGGCAGAAGCCCTAGGGTTGCGGTAACGAAAGACTCTACCTTTATAGTTACGTAATATGAGCTCTCCCTTCGTTTGCGACAGTATATAGTTCGTCTGCAGGGGCACTTTACCTCCCCCTTCGGGCAAATCAACGACGAAGGTAGGCACGGCAAGTCCTGATGTGTAGCCGCGAAGGTTTTCAATAATCTTGATACCGACCTCCACAGGTGTTCGAAGGTGCTCGGTACCCTGCACCTCGTCGCACTGGAACAGGTAGTAGGGACGCACCTTGATTCTGAGCAGCCCGTGACAGAGCTTCTTCTGCGCATCAACGGAGTCATTAACGCCTTTCAGCAGGACGGACTGGTTGTTAACCGGTACACCACTCCTGACAAGGCGGTCGCAGGCCTGTGCTGCCTCGGGGGTTATCTCACGCTCGTGGTTAAAATGGGTATTGAGCCATATCGGGCTGTATTTCGACAACATTTCGCACAGCTCATCATCAATACGCTGAGGCAGTAC
>DUFD01000033.1 GCA_011171075.1 Dehalococcoidia bacterium
AGGATCGAGAGGGACAGACCTCTGGTGTTCCAGTTGTCCCGCCAGGGGCACTGCTGGGTAGCTACGTCTGGTGCGGATAAGCGCTGAAAGCATCTAAGTGCGAAGCCGTCCCCAAGATTAGATCTCCCACCGGTATAACCGGGTAAGACCGCAAGTAGATTACTTGTTTGATAGGCGGTACGTGTAAGGGCAGTAATGTCCTCAGCTAAACCGTACTAACGGTCGAGGGCTTGACCTGCTTCAGAGTTGGTATTAGTTTGAGTACAGTAGTTATGTTTTTCCTGAGTTACTAGAGAGGTTTTAGGGACAATGGGTATCGGACCTACGATTGTTTCGTTGATTTGGTTCGTCGTAAGAATCGCCCTTGAAATGCCCAGTAGTATTCCGTTGTTTGCCGGGCCGACTTTTGCTTTCGCTGATGCTGCCTTTGCGGCTGTGGGGATAGCTGGCATCGGAGTGCTTGTGCTGGAATGTTTCAGTAGTTCATGACACTAAGCAGCCTTTTCAACGTGAGACTAAGAGAGGGGTTTCGCCCCTCTTTTCTTTTTCTCCCCCTTCCCCAATGGGGAAGGGGGACACAGGGGGATGGGGCCTCCACCGCTGAAAGGCCACGGCTATCCTGTCCAGTCACCAAAAATCAAGGGGGACACCCCCTTGAAATCCCCCTTCCAAAGGGGTTCCACCCCTCTGGACACCCCAAAACGGTGTAAGGGTAGTGCTCTGGCAGGGGTCATTCGCACCTAAAAGTGAAAAGCGTTGATGGGGCTGGGGCTTTGTAAAGCGTTTATTCTGGAGTGTTTGTGAGGGTGCGTCAGCCCCTCTCTTCTTTTTCTTGACGTAGAGCATATGAGCGGATAGAATTAACAATCCGGTCTATCAGGAGGCGGAAGATGTCTGAAGAACCGAAGGCACCGAAGAAAGATAAAGTAAAGGGCGCCGGGGGGCTTTTTATTCCTGCCGGACTGTTTATCGGCATGGGGATTGGCTGGGCGCTGGACTATCTTGTTCAGGGTATGTTTATTGGCCTGGGTGCGGGCTTCCTGCTTTTCGGCATAGTAATGCTGACGGTGCGTGACTGAGTTTGTGGCTTCACCTGCTTTAGAGGTAGCATTAGACTGATAGGGAGTCTAAGAGGGGCTGTGCCCCTCTTTTTCTTTTCTCCCCCTCTCCTTAAAGGAGAGGACAACAGGTGGGTGAGGTACACGAGTTCACGAAAAGAGAAGAGTGGTGCAATAGCTTGGTAGTCAAAGGTCTTACTCGGGCGAGTCAAAAGGCTAAAAAAAGGGTAGGAGATTGTTCTGCGTTATTTGTACTATTTACCAAACACACCTGATATGCTACAATAGCAACTAGAGGGAAGGTGAAGGCCTTCCCCAGTGGTGGAAACCAAGGTTACCGGGAGGGGATTTAACAGAATATCTATTTGTCTGTAAATGGAGAAGGTAGCTTCCTGGTGGTTTGTGCGAGGTGGCACCACCCGTTCTCATCCCGAACACGGCAGTGAAACGCCTCAGCGCAGACGATACTGAGGGGGCGACCCCTTGTGGAAAATATGTCACTGCCAGGAAGCTTAACTTTCTCTTAAGGTAATTCGGTAGTTGCGGATATGGTTGGGTGGCGGTAACAGGGAGGAAGAAATGGCAAGCCGATTTGAGAAGTTTTCTGAGAGAGCGCGGAGGGTGCTGACTCTGGCCCAGGAGGAAGCGCAGCACCTCAATCATAGTTATATCGGCACCGAGCATATCTTACTTGGCCTGCTCCGCGAAGAAGAAGGGGTAGCCGCCAAGGTCCTCACCAATCTGAGCGTTAGCCTGAGCAAGGTACGTTCCGGAGTGGAGTTCATTATCGGGCACGGCGAGAAGCCGAGTACCGGTGAGATAGGTCTTACACCCAGGGCAAAGCGTGTTATTGAACTGGCAATAGACGAGGCGCGTAACCTGGGGCATAACTATATCGGCACGGAGCACCTGCTGCTGGGACTGCTCCATGAGGGTGGGGGCGTTGCCGCTGGCGTACTGGACAGCTTCGGCATTACGCTGGAGCAGGTGCGCACCGAAACGACCCGTATTCTCAGTCAGACCACACCCAAGACGCGAGGGGCTGGTCGCTCCCAAAGCCGTACTCCAGCCCTTGACCAGCTGAGTATTGACCTGACGGCCGCAGCCCGTGCCGGCAGGCTTGACCCCGTTATTGGTCGCCAGAAAGAGATTGAGCGCGTCATCCAGATTCTCAGTCGGCGGACTAAAAACAATCCGGCCCTCATTGGTGAACCTGGTGTTGGTAAGACGGCCATTGTCGAAGGTCTGGCCCACCGTATTGCTGCCGGTGATGTCCCTGAGACGCTTGAAGATAAGCGGCTGGTGACCCTGGACATGGCGGCGGTGGTGGCCGGAACGAAGTACCGTGGTGAGTTCGAAGAGCGTCTGAAGAAGATTATCGATGAGATAAAGACCGCCGGTAACTGCGTCCTGTTTGTGGACGAGTTCCATACCATTGTGGGTGCCGGTGCTGCCGAGGGCGCTGTCGATGCTGCCAGTATCCTCAAACCGTCACTGGCCCGGGGACAGTTACAGGTAATTGGTGCCACCACCCTGGATGATTATCGAAAGCATGTTGAACGGGATGCTGCCCTGGAGCGGCGTTTTCAGCCAATCCTGGTTGAGGAGCCGACTGTCGAGGAGACAATGGATATCCTCCGGGGTATCAAAGAGCGTTACGAGGAGCACCACAAGCTGGAAATCACTGAAGAGGCATTGAGTGCCGCAGCGACGCTGGCGGCCAGGTATATCCCTGACCGCTTTCTGCCGGACAAGGCAATTGACCTGGTCGATGAGGCGGCTTCGCGGGTGAGGATTCAGCGGCGGAGCACACCGATAACCATCAAAGAAGCCCGGCGGATGATTGAGAGTGTCCGTAAGGAAAAGGAGACGGCGCTGGCGGCGCAGCAATATGACTATGCTGCCGAGAAACGCCAGCAGGAAATACAGCTTGAGGAAAAGATAAAGGGTCTGGAAGAGGAGTGGCAGACCGAGCAGGAGCAGGAAAAGCCCGAGGTGACCGAAAAGGACATCGCCGAAGTGGTCGCTATGTGGACCGGAATACCGGTAACGCAGCTTGGTGAAGACGAGACCAGCCGGCTGCTGAATATGGAGGCGGTACTGCACGAGCGTATTATCGGCCAGGATGAGGCGATAGATACGATTTCAAAGGCCGTGAGGCGGGCTCGGGCGGGACTCAAAGACCCGAGGCATCCTATCGGCAACTTCATCTTCCTCGGGCCGACCGGTGTTGGTAAGACGAGTCTGGTCAGGGCACTGGCTGAGTTCATGTTCGGCAGTGAGGACGCCCTGATTCGACTTGATATGTCCGAGTACATGGAGAAGCATACCGTATCCCGAATGGTCGGGGCGCCTCCGGGATATGTCGGCTACGATGAAGGCGGGCAGTTGACCGAGGCCGTCAGGCGGAAATCATACTGTTGCATACTGCTCGATGAGATTGAAAAGGCGCATCCGGATGTTTTCAATATTCTACTCCAGATATTCGATGATGGTCACCTGACAGATGCCAAGGGTCGGAGGGTTGACTTCCGAAACAGCATCATTGTCATGACGAGTAACATCGGAGCTGAGCTTATCCAGAAGGGTACGACTATCGGGTTCACCTCGCGTGCTGACGAAGATAAGGTGCAGCAGCAGTCATACGAGCGGATGAAGGAGAAGCTGCTTGCCGAGGCCAAAAAAGTCTTCCGACCCGAGTTTCTCAATCGTATTGACGGCATGGTGGTCTTCCATCCGCTGAGCAAGGAACACATCCGCAACATAGTCAACCTAATGCTCAAGGTAACGGTCGAGCAGCTTGCTGAGAAAGATGTCACGCTCGAGGTTACAGAGGCAGCCAAGGACCTGCTCGGTGAGAAGGGCTTCGACGAGGTCTTCGGGGCACGACCGCTGCAGCGTACTATCCAGGATATGGTTTCTGACAGGCTGTCAGAGGACCTATTGCGTGGTAAGTTCCGGGCGGGTGATACTGTTATCATTGATGCCGTTGACGGTGAGATAGTGGTTAACTCACCTGCTGTAGGTGCACTTGCTGGAGACGAAGAGTCTTAGACATCACTGTAAAATTGGGATAAAAAGGGCGGATAAACTCAGGAAATGGGTGGAAACGCCCTTTCCTTTTTGCTACAATTGGCTTTAACCTCAAGTATGCGGTATGAAAGGAGTCCGTAATTGGCGCAAGAGATTATAGAAGCCCCGATAACGGGTACGGTAATTAGCGTTGAAGTAAATGTCGGGGACAAGGTATCTGAGGGAGACGTACTCCTCTATATCGAGTCGATGAAGATGGAGAATCCGATTCTGGCACCGGTGGACGGTACCATTGCTGAGATAAATGTCGCCGCAGAGCAGGTGGTCGAGACCGGGGTGCACATGATAACTATCGAATATTGATTGAATTCGGGCAGAGCTGCTTTCTTAGATAGAGGTGCCGGATGATAGACTGGGGTCTGGTGGCCAAAGTTGCTGGGGGTGGTTTTGGTGTGACCATCCTCGTCCTGACGGTTCTTTCAATTATTGTCTGGCTGGTAGGCCTGGTGACGCGCGAACCTGAGTCTCGTACTGAAGAGAAGGAATAGGTGTTCGGTCTATACGAGAGCGCCTTCGGGGCGCTAACTTGGGGAAATATAGTAATGCTCCTTATCGGGGGGCTCCTTATCTATCTCGGTATTGCCAGGAAAATGGAGCCCCTCCTGCTTGTACCCATCGGCTTTGGGGTACTCTTGATTAATCTGCCTCTCGGTGGGCTGATGGAGGTCACAGTTGATGGCCGGCCGGTAGGCTTGCTTGCCTGGGTTTTCCGTGGCGGTATCACCACCGAGCTTATTCCGGCCTTTATCTTCCTTGGCCTGGGGGCCATGACCGACTTCGGTCCACTGATTGCCAATCCCAAGACCCTCATCCTTGGCGCCGGGGCTCAGTTCGGTGTTTTCTTTGCCCTGATTATTGCCCTGCTGATAGGCCAGGCATTCCCCGATTTCCTGGATATTAGTATAGAAGAGGCGGCTGCCATCGGTATCATTGGGGGGGCTGATGGACCGACGGCGATTTTCACCGCTAACGAGCTTGCCCCTCAACTGATAGGTGTTATTGCGGTGGCTGCTTATACCTACATGGCGCTGGTTCCCATTATCCTGCCGCCCGTTATTCGGTTGTTCACGTCGAAGGAGGAGCGGGCCATCTATATGAAGCCGCAGCTGCGGAAGGTATCGAAGAGGGAGAAGCTGTTCTTCCCCATCATCGGCGCCGCTGTTATTATTCTGCTGGTGCCACGGTCGGCACCGCTTATCGGGATGTTCATGTTTGGCAACCTGCTGGTTGTCTCCGGCGTGACCGAGAGGCTGGCGGATACGGCCGCCAACGCCTTCATGAATATCCTGACCATCCTGCTCGGCCTGAGCATCGGGGCGTTCATGGATGCCGAGAGCTTTCTGCAGGGCGAGAGCCTGGTGATACTGGGGCTGGGAGTGATTGCCTTCGCCGCTTCGGCGGCTGCCGGTGTCCTGCTCGCCAAGCTGATGAACCTGTTTATTAAAGATAAGCTATCCGACGAACTTGCTAAAGAGGCGGGGGAAAAAGTGGCTGCGGTACGCTATGCCCTTCGGGGGGCAGACCTGGAAGTGATTAAAACGGCGAGTCAGGAACTTTCCGACACCATACAAAAAGTAAGCACAAAGGTCTATCAGCAGCTCCCGCCGGGCGAGCAACCACCTCCTGCCAGTGGTGACGGTAGTGACGATGAAGGTACCGTCGAGAGCGTAATACGAAATAATGCAGATAGATTGGTCAATACCGCAGAGAAGATGCTACTGGATAGCAAACGAAAGATTAACCCGATGATAGGCGCCGCCGGTCTCTCTGCGGTCCCCATGGCCTCGAGGGTGGTACAGCGCATGGGACAGCAGGCCAACCCGCGGAACTTCCTGCTGATGCATGCCATGGGACCGAACATTGCCGGGGTTATCGGTACAGCCACCGCCGCCGGGGTATTTCTGGGGATACTGGGTTAATCAGCTAGCGATATGTTTCTAATTCTCTATCTGTTGGTTTCCCCCTTTTATTTTCATGTTTGAAGATGATGAATAGACTAACTATCAGGGAAATCACCGATGAGCGTGAGCTCAGGAGCAGCGCCCGTGTTATCAGGAATGCCTTCAGGACGGTAGCGCTGGAGCTCAATCTCACCCGTGAGAATAGCCCCACCCATCCCTCTTTTATGACCACCGGACGGTTGAGAAAAGACAGGAACAGGGGGTTAAACTTTTTTGGACTGTTTCTGGGAGACAGGCAAATTGGATTTATTGCTGTGGAGAAGGCGGATGCTGCCCTCTACTACATTGAAAGACTGGCGGTCCTTCCGGCGAACCGTCATCAAGGATATGGCAAGAAGCTGATGGATTTCGCCTTTGAGTACATCAGGGCAAACGGTGGTATCAGGGTCTCCATCGGTATCATCAACGAGCAGACTGTCCTGAAGGACTGGTACAAGGGACTGGATTTTGTGGAAACATCTACCAGGGAGTTTGCCCATTTGCCCTTTACCGTGTGTTTCATGGAGAGAGGAATAAGTGTATAGGCTTTCTTGACCGTCCTTGCCTTATTCCTCATAATCCGCTAAAGTCTGACCATGGAGAAGTCGCGCGCCAGAACGGTCTTTGTCTGTCAGCAGTGTGGTCGTGAAGAACTGAAATGGCTCGGACGTTGTCCGGCATGTCAGGAGTGGAACAGCTTCGTTGAGATGACCGTGGCCGCAACCACCCCCACGATACGTTCTTCAGGTCCCCTTAGTCCACCCCAGGAGCTATCAGCGGTGGAAATAGATGCTGAAGAACGTTCGCCAATTCCGCTGTTGGAGTTTAACCGTGTCCTCGGTGGCGGCGTAGTGCACGGTTCGCTGGTGCTGATGGGAGGTGAGCCCGGTATCGGGAAGTCGACTTTGCTGCTCCAGGTTGCTGCCGTAGCCGCCGCGACACATGGCAGGGTTGTCTACGTCACCGGAGAGGAGACCCTGCGCCAGATTAAGCTCAGAGCGCAGCGTCTGGGCATAGAGGGCAACGACCTCTTTTTGCTCTCGGAGACCGACCTGAATGTCATACTGGAGCATGTTGAGCAGCTACAGCCCGGTCTGGTAATAATCGATTCCATTCAGACGGCCTGTCTACCGGAGCTGGAGGGCGCCCCGGGCAGTATTAACCAGGTAAGGCAGTGCACCCTGCGGTTGATGCAGTGGGCCAAGTCCGGCGGGGTGCCAGTCTTTATTACGGGACATGTCACCAAGGAAGGCGCTATCGCCGGACCGCGGGTGCTGGAGCACATAGTCGATGTTGTACTCTACCTGGAAGGCGAGCAGTTCAGCGCCTACCGCCTGCTGCGCTGTGTCAAAAACCGCTACGGCTCGACCAATGAGATTGGTGTCTTCGAGATGAAGGAGAAGGGACTGCTTGAGGTCGAAAATCCGTCTAACGCCTTCCTGTCGCAGCGCGGTAGTGAGGCAATCGGTTCGGTGGTGGTGCCCGTGCTCGAAGGGAGTCGCCCGCTGCTGGTGGAGATTCAGGCGCTGACCAACCCCACCAGCTTCGGCCTGCCGAGGCGTACCGCAAACGGGGTCGACTTTAACCGACTTCTGCTTGTTACTGCTGTGCTGACCAGGCGGCTTGGCTTCAAGCTGGGAAATCAGGACATCATGGTCAACGTCACCGGCGGGCTCAGGATTGGCGAGCCGGCGGCTGATTTGGGGATTGCCCTGGCGGTGGCTTCAAGCTTCCGGGATGCGGGTATCGACCCGCACCTGGCGGCGGTGGGAGAGGTTGGACTGAGCGGTGAGCTACGGGCTGTACCTCAACTCGAAAGGCGTGTCAGCGAGGCCGCCCGTCTCGGTTTTAAGCGCTGCCTGGTGCCGAAGGCAGGCGGTAAGGTCAGCCCGGCGCCAAAGGGAGTTGACATAATTCCAGCCAGTAGCCTGCGGGAGGCGGTAAGTACAGGGCTCATGAAGAGAACAACCAGAGAGGAAAAATCGTAGCTTATAGCGGTATAAAATCAGGAGGTTATGCGATGCCCAGCAAGGAATTTGAAAAGGTAATGGAGTTGCGAAATGCACGCCCGATGCAGCCTGACCTAAGTATTCAGGAGCGGCGGGCCCAGATGGAGGCCATGCCTGGATTCCCCCTTGCCGATGATGTCAGGTGTGAGGAGGTTGATGCGGGTGGCGTCCCCGGCGAGTGGATTACCACGCCCGGGGCCGAAGATGACCGGGTTGTTTACTACTTCCACGGGGGCGGATACGTGATGTGTTCGGTGAATACCCACCGTGAGATGGTATCACGAATATCAAGGGCGACGGGAGCACGGGCACTGGCGATAAACTACCGCCTTGCCCCGGAGAACAGGTTCCCGGCGGCGGTGGTGGATGCTGTGGCGGGCTATAACTGGCTGCTGTCGGTCGGGATAAAGCCAGAACGTATTGTCATTGCAGGTGACTCCGCCGGCGGAGGACTTACGGTGGCGGCTATGGTCGCCTTGCGTGACGCCGAAGTACCGCTGCCGGCAGCAGGGATTTGCTTGTCACCCTGGGCCGACATGGCGTGCACCGGCATGGCCAAGATGGCACCGCGCGAAGGCGGAATGGACTACCAGGGCATCCTGAGTATGGCGAAGACATACGTGGGGGAAGCCGACCTGAAAACGCCGCTGGCATCGCCGGTATATGCCGACCTCACCGGGCTGCCCCCTCTGCTGATACAGGTGGGTGGTGCCGAGGAGCTGATTAACGACTCAATCCTCTTGGAAACGCAGGCAAAGAAGTGCGGGGTCGATGTTACGCTGGAAACCTGGGAGGACATGTTTCACGTGTGGCATACCTTTGCGCCCATGCTGCCGGAAGGCCAGCAGGCCATCGACCGCATAGGCGAGTTTGTTCGGGAGAAGATGGGGTGAGGTTGGGCTAATATCTGATAGGATAGCAGCCTCTTAATTCTAAAAAAAGAGAGGAGGATTTGATTATGGCCAGCAAAGAACTCGAGATGATTATCGAGGTGATAAGGTCCCGTCCGACTCGGGAAGGCCTTAGCGTTGAAGAACAACGTGCCGCAATGGAAGCTACCTTTAGCCAGTTCCCAGTAGCCGATGACGTACAGTGTCAGCCGGTGGATGCCGGCGGTGTTCCGGCTGAGTGGGTAACCGCGCCAGAAGCAGTGGAGGAGCGGGTCATTTATTATCTGCACGGCGGTGGCTATGTGATGGGCTCTATAGGTACGCACCGTGAGATGTCTTCACGGTTGTCGCGGGCGGCGAGGGCAAGGGTGCTTCTTCTTGATTACCGACTGGCCCCAGAAAATCCATTTCCGGCGGCAGTGGAAGATTCTGTGGCTGGCTATCACTGGCTTTTATCCACGGGTGTGAATCCTGCCCTGGTTGTTGTCGCCGGGGAGTCGGCCGGTGGTGGGCTGACGGTGGCGACACTGGTAGCGTTGCGGAATGCGGGAGACCCTCTACCAGCAGCGGCTATTTCAGTGTCACCGTGGGTTGATATGGAGGCTCTCGGGGAATCCATGACCACGAAGGCCGAGGCAGACCCGATATCCTCGCGGGAGTGGATTCTAACGTTAGCCAAGACCTACCTTGGTGATGTGGACCCGCGGACACCACTGGCGGCCCCTCTCTATGCAGACCTGGGGGGGCTACCGCCATTATTGATACAGGTGGGGACTTCTGAGGTGCTGCTCGATGACGCGGCGCGTCTTGCGGAGAGGGCAAGAGCTGCTGGCGTGGATGTTATCCTGGAGCCGTGGGAGGATATGATACACATGTGGCATTTCTTCCCGATGTTGCCCGAGGGCCAGCAGGCCATCGACCGGATAGGTGAGTTTGTCAGGGAGAAGATAGGGTGAGGGGGAGATGGAATGAAGACGGTCTACGAAATTCGTTAAATAGCTGAGTAAATAAGGTTTGCTGTCAGCTTGATTTCCTTCGTAGCTAGTTCAAGTAGGGGAAGCACCTCTATTCTTGTACCGGCAAATCGAAAACCAACCCATAGTATTATCCTCTGCTTTATAGTTGGGGGTAAATTTTGAGCTGGAGATTCGCCGGATATTGTATTGCCCTTAAGATCCAGAACACCCCTACCAGAGATTATCCTACCAGTTCCCTTGATAACAGCGCTAGGGCCTAACATAAAGCCTCCACCACCAGCAAAATCGAGCTTTAGGCCCCGTTTTTCCTCTCTCGTTTGTGGAGAAAGCTGATCATGCTTGTTCTTGTTTAGAATAGAACACAAATTGAAAAGCCAATCGTTGCCGCACTTGTGAGGTTGAATACGCTCTATGATTTTAAAGGCTGTAGGACAAAGAATATCCAGTTTTGGCAGACATGCACCTAATCTTGAATTAAAACCATTTTCATCCTTCCCGTAGGGGAAATATATTTCCTTGATCTCCTTTTCTCCCGCAGCAATACGGTCTGGCTTTATCACTCTTTCATAAATATCATGAGCTATGTAGTCCAACGCAGACCGTAGGTTCTCCATAAGGTTCTTGACGTCTATCTGAAGTAGCGAACTTATTTCCTTACTATGTAGGGATGATTTGTATTCCACCTTAATCTTGCTCAGGTCTTTTTCGGCATGTTCGAGAATGCTTTTTACAGATTGCTGTCTCATCCCCCCTCCCACTCCGCCACCGCATATCCACTTATCCCACCCCGCTCCCGGTACTCAGCCTCCACTGTCATTGAGACCGGCTCCAGCAGCGCTACCAGGTCGTTGAGGATGCGGTTGACAGCGTGCTCCTGCAATATGCCCACGTTGCGGAAAGAGTTCAGGTAGTATTTCAAGGACTTCAGCTCCACCAGCTTGTCCTGCGGTACGTAGGTAATGGTCAGGGTACCGAAATCGGGCAGGCCGGTCCAGGGGCAGACGGCGGTGAACTCCTCGGTCTCGTAGACCACCTCGGTCTCCGAGCCGGGGTACTCGAATGGGATTGCCTCCAGGACGGCCACATCAATCACGTCCTCCGGCTGGATGTCAAATCGCCTCGATGCGTACTTATCTTCAGTCAAGTGCTGCCTCCTGTAATACCTCGTTGATGGGAAGGTGTCAGGGGGATAGGTTACCACTTATTCTGCCGTGTTTCAAATCCGAGGCTAATGTGGTAAACTCAACTCGAACCCGGAGTGAGTAGAATTGAACAGGAACAGGTATAAACAGAACAGTGCCGGGGCGGTTATCGTGGCCGCCGGTGAAAGCAAGCGTATGGGTGGGCAGGACAAGCTGTTCACCCGGATTGGCGGTGAGCCGCTGCTGGCACGGGTGATTGACGCCTTCAACGGCTGCACGGCTATTGAGCAGATTGTGGTTGTCCTCCGTGAGGAAAGGATGGGCGAGGCACGACGCCTGATAGTCTCACATGACTGGTCGAAGGTAATCGACTGCTGCATCGGCGGCAGGCGGCGCCAGGACTCGGTGATGGCCGGACTGGAAAGGCTCGGTAAATACGAGTGGGTAATCATCCACGACGGTGCCCGGCCACTGGTCACCACCGACCTTATTGACCGTGGTCTTGAGGAGGCCGAAGAGACAGGGGCAGCCGTGGCAGCCGTGCCGGTCACGGATACCATCAAGGTGGCAGGTGAGGATAGAATAGTCCAGCATACGCCTTCGCGGGAGAGCCTGTGGGCAGTCCAGACCCCTCAGGTGTTTCGCTCTGACATTATCAGGGAGGCCTACCGCCGGGCCAAAGAGGATGTCACCGATGATGCCTCGCTGGTAGAGAGGGCGGGCCACGAGGTGAAGCTCTACTGGGGCTCCTATGATAACATTAAGGTGACCACACCCGACGACCTTGCCCTGGCGGAGATACTTTTGCGGAAGAGGCAGGGATAAGATGCGTGTCGGTATCGGCTACGACGTCCATGCGTTCACGACGGGACGCCGCCTCGTGCTCGGGGGCGTGGACATTCCTTTTGAGAAGGGCCTTGAAGGCTGGAGTGATGCCGATGTCCTCACCCACGCTGTAATGGACGCCCTGCTCGGGGCAGCGGCTCTGGGCGATATCGGCAGCCATTTCCCGCCCGGCGAGCCGGAGTACCGGGATATATCAAGTCTGAAGCTGCTGGAAAAGGTTCGGGACAAACTGGAGGAAAGCGGCTGGAGGGTTGGCAATATTGACGCCACGGTTGTTGCCGAACGCCCGAGGTTGAGTGACTATATCGACAGTATGCGGGAGCATCTCAGCCGGGCACTGGGGATTGAGGTCGGTTGTGTCAGCATCAAGGCCAGCACCTCGGAGGGGCTTGGCTTCACCGGTCGTGAGGAGGGGATTGCTGCCGTAGCGGTCGCACTGCTTGAGGAGGCTGAGTCCGTCCCATGGGAAGAGAGGGAATAGCATGAAGGTATTTAATACCCTTTCCGGACAGAAAGAGGAGTTCGTGCCCCGGGGCGATGTGGTAACGATGTATGTCTGCGGTATTAATCCCTACGCTGATGCCCACATCGGCCACGCCATGAGCTATATCTTCTTCGACGTCGTGCGGCGGTACCTCGAGTTCCGTGGCTACAGGGTGAAACACGTTCAGAATATCACTGATATCGAGGACAACATCATTGCACATGCCAATGAACAGGGTGTTTCTGTCCCGGAGCTGACCCAGAAGTATGTCGAGCGCTATGACGAGGATATAGAAGCATTGAACATCCTCCGGGCACATGAATATCCGCGGGCAATGGGCGAGATACCCAAGATTATCGAGATAGTGCAGGGCTTGGTGGAGAAAGGGTTTGCCTACGCCGTTGGTGGCAATGTCTATTTTCGGGTGAGGAATGTGCCTGACTACGGTAAACTGTCAGGGCGAAGCCTGGAGCAGATGAGGGCCGGGGCGCGGATAGAGGTAGGAGCGGACAAGGAAGACCCGATGGACTTTCTCCTGTGGAAGGAGGCCAAGCCGGGTGAGCCGTCCTGGGACAGCCCGTGGGGCAAGGGAAGGCCTGGCTGGCATATTGAGTGCAGCGCCATGTCTATCAGGTACCTGGGAGAGCAGATTGATATCCACGGCGGCGGGCAGGACCTGGTCTTTCCGCACCACGAGAACGAGATTGCTCAGTCGGAGAGCTTTACCGGCAAGAAACCGTTTGCCAAGTACTGGATTCACAACGGCCTCCTCCAGATGGGCGCCGACAAGATGAGTAAGTCGCTGGGCAACCTGATAACGATACGGCAGGCCCTTGAGAAGTACAGCGCCGATGCTATCAGGCTTTTTATCCTCAGTTCCTACTACCGCAGCCCGCTGACATATTCCGAGGAGACACTGGAGGCGGCGGAGAGGGGGGCGGAGCGACTGCTCGGAGCAGCGGCTGGCAGAGTGCCAAGACCTTTAGGAGCGAAGTTAGAAGCTGATACTTACCGTGAACGATTTATCGAGGCCATGGATGACGATTTTGGCACTGCACAGGCTTTAGCTGTCATCTTTGAGATTGCCCGCGATATCAATCGAGCAGATGAGGCGGGTATGGACGTCAGTGATGCGCAGCATACGCTCCGTGAGTTAGGTAGCGAAGTTCTGGGATTAAAGTTTGAATTTCGAGTTTACAAGGATGACTCTTTCTATGCTGAATATGCACATGAGATAGATATGAAATGGGGGAGTATAAGCACAATCATAGGAGATACTCGTAATTCAGATGATAAAGCTATCAAAGAAGCTATCGATAAAGTCGACAGTACTCTCGCATCTCTGAGGGATAGAACTGACTCAGATATGGAACTAAAAGTATTTGTTGAAGCAAACATAGAAGCTCAGAAGGATTTACGGGATGCGTACCGTCGCGCCAGGCAATTTCAGCCTGCCGACGAGATAAGAAACGTACTCGGTGAATTGGGTGTTGTCCTGGAGGATACACCACAGGGGACCATCTGGAAGCGTAAGCGATAGCCAGATATTTAAGAGAGATTAAAAGAGGGGCGTAGCCCCTCTTACATAACCCTTCCCACTCTCCTTCAAAGGAGAGGGGGATAAAGGGGGTGAGGTTGTCATATGAGGATAGAAAAGTCTGTTGAGATTGCCGCTCCGCCGGAGAAAATCTGGCCGTTCCTTGTCGAACCAGAGAAGATAATGCGGTGGTTTACCCTCCTCAAGAAATTCGAGTATACCAGTGAACAGCATAGTGGTGTGGGTATCACTTTTTACTACGAAGAAAGTAACGGCCCCATGCTGATGAAGCTCAGCTATGAGGTCACGGAATGGGTGGAAAATGAGAGGCTGGCTTTCAAGATGACCTCGGGGCCGGCCAGCACAAAGAGGGACAACCAGGTGTGGGCCATCGAAGCCAATCCGTCGGGTAGCAAATTCACGTGTACCGAGGAATTCGAGATGTCCTGGGGAGTTCTTGGCAGGCTGTTGGTAGCGTTGATGGGGGGTATGGTAGGGAAGCGTATTCAGGAGATGCTGGTCAACCTTAAGCGCGTTGTAGAGGCACAGGCATAGAAGGAGGCACTGAGATGCTGCAAAAGATAGCCTTCTTTCTGATTGCGGCTGGCATACTGGTCTTGATTGGCTGGGGTGCTAAGGGGTTCTTCCTCGCCACAGACATACCGGTATGGATACGCATTGCAGTTGGCGCTATCGGGGTCGGCGTGCTGATTCTTATTGGTGTTGCCATCAAAGACCGCCTCTCAAAGCAAGGAAAAGAAGACTTCAAGGAGGTTGATAAATGATTATTACCACGGCGGAGACGATAGAGGGCAAGAACATCACCCGCACCATCGGTCTGGTCAAAGGGAGTACTATCCGGGCACGGCATCTAGGCAGGGATATTATGGCCGGACTGAGGGGCGTGGTCGGTGGTGAGATTACCGAGTATACCAAGATGATGGCTGAGTCACGGGAACAGGCCCTGCAACGTATGGTGGAGGATGCCGAGGCGCAGGGTGCCAATGCTGTGATTTGTCTTCGGTTCACCACCTCGATGGTGATGCAGAACGCCTCCGAGATTCTGGCCTACGGGACAGGTGTGGTGGTCGAGTAACCTGTATTCTATATGCCAGTCAGCCAGGACCAGGCTGAGCGCAGGAACCTTACCGGCATAGCCCCCACCGGCAGCTTTAACTCCTCCCAGTGGGTGTGGGCGGACAGGTTAATCCGGTCAATCTTATCTTTGAGGCTGCTCAGGGCTTCCTGGTTGCCCCGTGATACTATCTCATCGATAGCGTGTGTCATCTCCCGGGCGTCCTCAAGTCGCTGGTTCTCGGCCTTGGCCAGTTCATATGAGATAACCCCATATTCCGCCTTGATGGTGTTCAGGCGTGTCATGGCCGTATAGGTGGTCTCCACCAGCTGCTCACGGTCCATCCATTCCGTTTCATAGTTCAGGGAGTACTTCCAGCTCGGCTGCAATAAGGCCTGGCGGTGCTTCTCCACCGTATTAAAAAGTACGCGGTACCCGTGCTTTTCCGGCTCCTCGAAGGCAGGGCTGCCGGCATCGAGGAAGGGGGCCAGAGGGGCAATGAAGAGAAAGAGCCGTTGGTCCCCGTTGAACCTGTCTACCAGGTGGCCGCAGTACTCGACCGTGTCCAGGACCGACTGCGGTGTCTGCTTGGCGACGCCTATCATGAAGAAGATATCAAGTCTGCCGGCGCCGGCATCCAGGGCGTCCCGAAAGGTCTGTTCCATCGCTTCTGTTGAGAAGTGCCTGCCCTCGGCCTTTCTCACTTCGGGGTCGTGCGACTCCGGGGACATCTCCAGGCAGAAACCCGGAGCGGCCTGTCCCATCCTCTGTAGAAACTCCTGCGGGGCGGGCTCAAACAGCTCGAAGATTAGCTGGTTCTTTACCTTCTTTTCGTCCAACAACCGGAGCAGTTCACGGGCGTAATCGTCTCCGGCCTGCTGGAGGTCACCGAGAACAAAGGCGGGACCTTTGCTGAACCGTGAAATCTGTTTGATATCACGGACAACAGCCTCGGGGGAACGGAAGACAGGTCTTGGGCGGGCGAAAGACTCGCGGAATGCGGTCGCGGAACCGCCACAGATGGTGCAGTTGTGGGTGCAGCCGCGGCAGGTGAATACGGCACTGATGGGGTAGTCCTTCCACCCCGCAAAGGGTGTGTAGCTGGCGAGGTCGCGATAGCGGACGACCGAGCGTATTATGTTGACATAATGGCGCTGCATCACATGGCTGAGGTCGGTCGGGACGTGGGTGAATGCGTTTTCCTTTATCTCGCCCCGACTATCACGCCAGACGAGGTTGGGCACCATTTCAGGTTCTTTTTTGTTATGGATGCAATGCATCAGCTGTCGCAACGGTTCCTCGGTGGAGTCACCCCTCAGTATATAGTCTATCTCCGGGTACTCCATCAGCTGCTGATACCAGTATGAAGCAGAGAGACCGCCGAAAAGAATCTTTGATTCGGAATGGTGCTTCTTTACCAGTCTGGCTACTTCGATTGACCCGTGGCAGTGCACCATCCAGTGCAGGTCGATACCAAAGACCGGGGCATTTAATTTTTTGATCATTTCCTCGGCATCAAAGTCGGGGTCAGTCAACATCCTCACCGCCAGGTTGACGATGCGCACCAGGTAGCCGGAGCGTTCCAGGTACTCGGCGAGGCTGGTGAAGCCGATGGGGTACATCTCGAATACCGGCGACGACGGAATCTGGTCACTGACCGGCCCGTAAAGGATGGTCTTCTTGCGGAAATCGTACACACTGGGCGCGTGCAGCAACACCAGGTCACATCGTGGCATACAAACCCCTCTCCTTGGTTGAGATATTACCCCACATCACTTCGTGGCAACATGGATAGCGACGGTACCCAGGGCCAATCGTCGCGAAGAAAACTTGCTAAAGCCGACCTCAAGCATCAGGTTACGGAGCTCTTCGGCGGTATAAAACCGGGAGGCTGACTCCGCCAGGTAGCGGTAGGCACCCCGATTACCCGATAGCAGGTGTCCCAGGCGGGAGACGTACCAGCGCATATAGAGGTGAAAGAGCTTGCGTATCAACCTCGACGTCGGCTGGCTGCTCTCCACAAGGACGAAACGCCCACCCGGTCGCAGTACCCGCAGCACCTCGTTGAGGTACCGTAAAGCCAGCGGGTTCTTGTAGGTGAGGTTTCTAAAGGCAAAGGAAATACCGATGCAGTCGAAGTGCCCATCCGGGAAGGGCAGAGCAGCGGTATCACCGTGGACCAGGGCGACCCTTTCGCTCATGCTAGCGTGTTTTGCCTTCTCTCTGGCAATCTCAAGCATGGGCAGGCTGAAATCAATACCCACTATCATGGTGCTGCCAGACGACATGCCCACCAACCTCAGGGCCAGGCCGGCGGTACCGCAGCATAGGTCGAGCAACTGCTCCGGGCGTTCTTTAAGGCACTCACGGGCAGCCTGGCGTCGCCACCGCTCGTCAAGGCCCCAGGTAAAAAGACGGTTTATCAGGTCGTAGCGACGTTGCACCGCCATGAACACACCTTGCAGCGGTCGGCTTTTGTTTGAATCTGTCCTTATGTCTGAGATAGTGCTACCCTCCTACCACCCTTGCCAGGATATAGCCGATACCCATCAGAAGCTGGGTTATCAGGACGACCTGTACGTTGCTTGCCATGGCGGGCATGAATTTGCCAGCATCGTCGTGTTTCATTGAACCGAGAATTGCCTTTACTGCGAGAGGCAACGTTAGTAGACCGAGCAGGGAGAACGCCGGCATCTTACAGGCAATGACACTACCGATAATCCACAGATACACGAGCACGGTCATTGCCGAGTAAAGCAGGCTTGCCCTTCTCTTACCGGCAACTATCGGGAACGTGCGACGTTTGGCTGACATGTCAGCCTCGACATCCGGGAACTCGTTGAGTAGCAGGAGGTTATGTACCAGTATGCCGGATGGTATTGCGGCGATGATTGCCTCAGGGGTATACTCGCCGGTCTGTATAAAGAACATCCCCAGGACGGGCAGAGAGCCCATCCCCACCCCCGGAGCCCACTCCGGCCAGCCCATCTTCAGGATAAAGGAGGTGTAGAAAACGATGAGTACGGCGGCTACTACCAGTAATGGTGCCAGTGCCCAACCCATTTTCAGGGTGAAGTAAATGCCTATCGGCACAATGACTACCAGGGCACCCACGCCCAGCCAGAGTGCCTGCTTTGGCGTTATCAGGCCCTGGGGAAGCGCGCCGCTCCCGCCGCTGAACGGTGTCCTCTGTGTTCTCAGGTCGACACCGCTACGGTAGTCAAAATACTCGTTGAGTACGTCGACGCTGATATGGGCAAGCAGCAGTCCGAAGCCTGCCAGCAGGGCATGGCCAAGGTGGAACGCCCCGTAATACCAGGCGATGCAGGTTCCCAGAAAGGCCAGGACTATAGAGAGAGGTAAAAAAGGCGCCCTGATTACCATCAGCCACTTTTTCATATACTTACAGTTCTCCTTTCAACCCTGCGGGCACAGCCTTACCTCGTCACCCACCTTAGCATTAAGCAGGTCGTGGGCGCTGCCCCCTTTTGCAGATATCTCAAGGCGGTCGCTGCTGCCAATCAGCGCCAGCAATCCTTCACCCTCGACATAGGTGCGACTCAGGCTGCGGATTGTCTCTTCACCGACCTCGATACTCAATGGTTCATCCTTTGATGGCAGATACTTAGTGGTGATGTCGGTAATCAGGTTACCGAAGCTGTCGATGTGCAGGATATGACCGACCACCGTGCCATCCGGTTTATGGTGCGGTCGGGTGAGCGGAAGCATCACCAGTGAGGTCAGCCTCTCACCGAAATCTGCCGGTGAGCGGCCCAGAGAAAGGTGGGCGGCCACCGGTGCAAAGATATCGCGACCGTGGAAAGTGGGGCTGACCGGCGTTCTCCAGTACCGGGACTCGGTGATGGCAAACGCCTCAAGCTCTGGTCCAAGTTCTGCCTGCTGTTCACTCTCAGCGATTTCAGGTAATGCCTCCCTTATTACGTAGCTCAGTACACCGTTGTCGGGGGCAACGAAGTCAGCGGACGGTGTTCTCAGGACAACAGCCCTTCGCTGGCTACCCACTCCGGGGTCGACCACCACCAGGTGTATTGTTCCCTGCGGGAAAGCCCGATACGCTGTTTCAAGGATAAAGGCTGCCCCGGCAATTTTCTGCGGACCGATGGTATGGCAGATATCGACCAGTGTTACCTCGGGATTGATACCGAGGATTACACCTTTCATAGCGGCCACATAGGCGTCACTCAGGCCGAAGTCTGTGGTTAGCGTTATTACCGGGCTCATCTCGGTCAGTTATTTGGCAACCAGCAGGGAAACTATTGAGGTAATGACGAAAACGACCACCAGGGCAATTGTAGCCTGAAAAAGCCTTCTCTCCAGACCTCGTTTCGTGCGGTAGACGGTATCGGCTTGGCCAAATATCCCCCCGAGTCCACCACCTTTGACCTGGAGAGTAATTACAAGTATCAGGGCTATACACACGATTATCTGGATGACGTTTAGAGCAGTCTGCATAATCTATTCTTCCCTAAGTTTTTTTTCAAGCAGTTCACTAACCAGTTGCGGATTGGCCCGTCCCCTGGTTGCCCTCATTACCTGTCCGACAAGGAATTTGAGGGCGGTCTCCTTGCCTTTTTTAAAGTCGGCTATCGCCTGCGGGTTGGCGGCGAGCGCCTGGCTGACAGCCTCTTCAATTTCTCCGGAGTCAGTAATCTGGCTGAGGCCTTTCGCGTCGATGATCTCTTTAGCTGACTTTCCCGTATTATACATCTCTGCGAATACTGATTTGGCAGTGGCAGTATTGATGACACTCTGAGATTCAAGGACGAGTAGCTCGCTGAGCTGCGCCGGGCTTACCTTTTCACTGAAATAGTCCATATCAATGTTCTCTTCATTAAGAATGCGGCTGACCTCACCGAGGTTCCAGTTGCTTGCCAGCCTGGCAGCAGCTTTCGTGTCCGAGTCTTTCAATTTACCGCTTTCGACGAGCGCTTTCGTGACATTTTCATGGTAGTCAGCCATTTCTTTGGTATTTGTCAGCAGGGTGGCATTATACAACGGCAGGCCGTATTCCTCCATGAAACGGTCGCGCTTTGCCTCGGGGAGTTCTGGCAGCTTTACCTTTACCTGCTCTACCCATTCCCGGCTTAGTGATAGCGGAGGTAGGTCTGGTTCGGGAAAGTAACGGTAGTCGTCGGCATACTCCTTACCACGCTGCGTAACGGTCTTTCCGGTCTCATCGTCCCAGCCACGGGTCTCCTGGAAAAGTTCCCCGCCGTCCATAAACACCCTGCGCTGCCTCTGGGCTTCGTACTCAAGGGCATGGTAAACCGCCCGGAAACTGTTCATGTTCTTGACCTCGACCTTGGCGGTGAATTTATCACTGCCTTCGGGAAGCAGGCTGATGTTGGCGTCGCAGCGGAAACTGCCCTCTTCCATGTTGGCCGTGGAGACACCCAGGTACCGCAGGATGCTGCGTAGTTTGATAAGGTACTGCCGTGCCTCATCTGGGGAGCGCAGGTCCGGCTCGCCGACGATCTCCATCAGGGGCACGCCGGAGCGATTGACGTCCACCAAGCTGTAGGTCTCGCCGTCTCTACCGGTGCGGTGTGTTAGCTTGGCGACGTCTTCCTCGAGGTGCACGCGGGTGATACCTATCCTTTTTATCTCGCCGTCGACCTCTATGTTGAGCCAGCCCTTGAGGCCGATTGGTGAGTCGTACTGGGAAATCTGGTACCCCTTCATCAGGTCGGGGTAGGGGTAGCTCTTGCGGTCGAACCGGGTGAACTCCG
>DUFD01000034.1 GCA_011171075.1 Dehalococcoidia bacterium
AAGCGGGGGCGCGCCCAGAAAATGGCGATGGAGTGGAAATTGCCCTATGTCCGCCTCCTTGACGCTACGGGGGGTAGTGTCCGCACCTTCGAGCAGATAGGGCGCACCTACATACCCATCAATCCAGGCACGTACGGCGTCGAGCAGGTACTCTGCCAGGTACCGGTCGTTTCGGCTGTACTCGGCTCAGTAGCTGGCCTACCGGCTGTTGAGGCCTGCCTCTCTCACTTCAGCGTGATGGTAAAGGGCATCAGCCAGGTCTTCCCCGGTGGCCCGCCGGTAGTCAAGGCCGCCCTGGGCTACGACATCACCAAAGAAGAGCTTGGTGACGAACGAACCCAGGCCACCAGCGGCGTAATTGATAATGTGGCTGAGACCGAAGAAGAGGCCTTCAGCATGGTAAGGCAGTTTCTCAGCTATATGCCGCAGAATGTCTGGGAGGTTCCACCCCGTGCCGAACCGACTGATGACCCCAACCGCCGGGATGAGAAGTTGCTTTCCATCATTCCCCGCAACCGGAGGCGGGGCTACGACGCCCGTGCCATCCTGAACCACGTCCTTGACCGCGATTCTTTCTTCGAGATTGGTCAGTTCTCAGGGCGTTCCCGGCTCACCGGCCTGGCACGGGTCAACGGCTACCCGGTGGGTGCGATGATTAATAATCCCATGTTCCTCGGCGGTTCAATGGATGTCGCCGCCGGTCTGAAGGTGATTCGACTCCTGCAGCTATGTAACACCTTTCACCTGCCGATGGTCTACTTCGCCGACGAGCCGGGATTCATGGTTGGACTCGAATCACAGAAACAGGGCATCGTCCGTGCAGGGGCCAAGATGGTCTGCGCTACCTACCAGACCAGAATGCCCTGGATTACCTTCGTCATCCGCCAGCTATACGGCGTTGCTGGCCAGTGCCATGACCGACCGGGTGGCATGTTCAAACGGGTCGCCTGGCCTTCGGCCAACTGGGGCTCGATGCACATCGAGGGCGGTGCCACCGCCGCCTACCGTCGCGAAATCGATAGCGCCCCCGACCCGGAGGCAAAGCGCCTGGAGATTGAACGTAAACTTCAGGCTCTGGCCTCACCGTTCCGCACCGCCGAGGCATTCAACATCGAGGATATTATCGACCCGCGTGACTCGCGCCCGATATTGTGCGATTTCATTGAAATGGCACAGGAGACACTAAAAACCCAGCTCGGGCCAACCTGTGGTCCGAGCTATATGCCCTAGTCTACTTATCACAAGTAAAAAAGGAGGAAGGTCAGCAATGATAGTCTTGATAGCTAACCTGAAGGTTACCGAGGGCAAAGGTAATGACGTCATTGAAGCATTCAAGGAGGTTGTACCGAAAATCCGCCAGGACCCGGGAACGGTCGCCTATAACATTCTCCAGGCGGCGGACGACCCAGACAAGATAACCGTCTACGAGAAGTATGAAAACCTTGAGGCACTCCAGTACCACGGCCAGACCGAGCATTTCAGAGAGTTCGGGCGGAGTACACGTGATTTGTTCGCAGGGCGTGCCGAGATTACCCGATATGAAGAGGTCGTCTGAAAGAACCAAAACCAAAAAGTAGCCGCACAGTCCAAAATCTTAGCTCAGATAGAGAGACCAGGAGATGCTGAAAGACAACCAGGATGCCTTCGGGCACGGGATGTTTGATTATTACCATGGCACCAGGACAGCCCTGGTTATCGAAAGGGATGACGGGTACTTTGAACCCGATGTCGGGCTTCAGCAATATTTCGCCGAATACCGGGACTGGCACCGCGACGAGAGAAAGGCGATGAGATACGCACGTGGCCGGGTACTTGATATCGGTTGTGGCGCTGGCAGACATTCGCTCTATCTCCAGCAGAATGACTACGACGTTGTGGGCATAGATAATTCGCCTCTGGCCATTGAGGTCTGCAAGCTGAGAGGACTGAGGGACGCCCGGCCTGTTCCGGTCACCCGGGTTAGCCGAAAACTTGGCGTCTTCGATACCATTCTCATGCTGGGGAATAATTTCGGGCTCTTCGGCAATCCTGATAAGGCAGGACACCTGCTGAGAAGGCTCCATGGCATGACCAGCCGGCGTGGCCGGATTATCGCTCAGAGCAATGACCCATACCGAACAAGCAGTCCTGACCACCTCGAATACCATGAGAGGAACCGGCTACGAGGCAGAATGGCAGGACAGATAAGACTGAGAGTCCACTACAGGAAGTATACAACTCCCTGGTGGGACCTCCTGCTTGTCTCAAAACAGGAGATGGCTGACATTCTTGACGGGACTAGCTGGAGAGCCAACATCTGCCTTGAGACAGAAAATGGCCCGTATATAGCCGTTCTTGAAAAGACGCGTCGATGATATCCGTCTTCTGGTCCAGTGATTTCCCGCTTCACACTAAAGCTTCATAGTAATCTATTGTCTAGCCCTGTATAATTATGTGGAAAAATCACAGGAGTTCGTAACTTGAAAGATAAGGATATCAGCCGGGTTCAGGAGATTGGCGCCAGGGTCAAGGAAAACGTCGAGCAGGTAATCGTCGGTAAGGGAGACGTTGTTGAGCTGGCGATAGTAACCTTGCTCTGTGAGGGGCACCTTCTCCTCGAGGATGTGCCGGGCATCGGCAAGACGATGCTGGCCAAGTCGGTAGCGCGGTCGCTCGGGTGCAGCTTCCGACGTATCCAGTGCACCCCTGACCTGCTTCCCTCGGACATCACCGGCACGTATATCTACAACCAGAAAACGGCGGACTTCGAGTACCGGCCGGGTCCGATTATGTCACAGGTGGTCCTTGCCGACGAGATAAACCGGGCGACGCCACGCACCCAGTCCGCCCTGCTCGAGGCGATGCAGGAACTCCAGGTAACTGCTGAGGGCGAGACCAAGCCATTGCCACGGCCTTTCATGCTACTGGCCACCCAGAACCCGATAGAACTCGAGGGCACCTTTCCTTTGCCCGAAGCCCAGCTCGACCGTTTCTTGCTAAAGGTCAGCCTCGGATACCCTTCCGCAGAAGATGACCGACTTATTCTGTCCCGCTTCCGCCAGGCCGACCCGCTGGAAGAGTTGATGCCCGTAGTCTCTTCGGAGGAACTTATCCAGATACAGGCAGACTGCCGCCAGGTCCATATCGCTGCGGATGTCGAGGACTATATCATTCGCCTGATTCATGCCACCAGGAAGCATGAGTCACTCCAACTGGGGGCAAGCCCGCGGGCGATGCTGGCACTATACCGGGCGTCGCAGGCCTTTGCAGCGTTAAGAGGCAGGGCGTTTGTCGTCCCTGACGATGTCAAATATCTCGTCTACTGCGTTCTTGTCCACCGGATTATTCCCCGGGCCGAAAGCCACCTGCGCGGCAAGACTGCCGAGGAGGCGCTGAGAGAGGTAGTTGACTCAGTCCCGGTACCTGTCGAAGAAGAGGTCAGCTAAGGGAAGGTGAGGCATGCGAGGCGGTTACCTCCCGACAATCGTGGTGGTGCTCTTCCTTATCGGGGTGATTCTGGGCCAGGTACCCCTGATTCTGGTAGCATTTCTTCTCCTGCTTGTCTGGGGTACCACCCGCCTGTGGGAACGTTATGCACTGACACGGATTGAGTACCGCCGCCGGCTCAGCGCCAAGCGCGCTTTCTTCGGGGAAGAACTGCTTCTTGAGCTGGAGATAGCCAACCGTAAACCCCTGCCGCTACCCTGGGTGGAAATCGACGACGAAATGCCGGAGGACATCACCTTCCTCAAGGGCAAGACAACCCAGTCACACAAAGTTGACCGCGTACACCTGACGAGTCTCCTTTCGCTTGGCTGGTACCACCGGGTAACACGACTCTACCCGATACGCTGCGACCAGCGGGGCTACTTTAACTTCGGTCCAACACGTATCCGCTCCGGCGACCTGTTCGGATTCTCACGACAGGAGATTGAAGTCAGCGATGTCAACCAGCTCATCGTCTACCCGCGGATTGTACCGGTTGAACAACGGGGCATCCCCTCAAAACAGCCCGTTGGGGATATTCGTACCAAGAGGCATATCTTCCAGGACCCCATTCTCACCATGGGTGTCCGTGACTACCATTTCGGCGACAGTCTGAAAAGAATTCACTGGAAGACCACTGCCCGTCTCGGTAAGCTACAGACCAAGGTCTTTGAGCCGACTACATCTGTGGACATGGGGATTTTCCTTGATGTCCGCACCGTACAACCACCGGGCTGGGGAGCGGTTACACAGAGCCTGGAACTGGGTGTCATGGCAGCGGCATCGATTGCCAGTCACGCCATGTCTAACGGTTACCGGGTAGGCCTTTACGCCAATCAGCGCCGTAAACCCGTTGGTGAACTGGTGAGAATACCACCCAGTCAGCACACTGACCAGTTGGTGTACATCCTCGAAGCCCTGGCACAGATTCACTCGTCTGAGTCTATGCCGATAGGACGGTTCGTCTCCCTGGAAAGCCGCAACCTGCCCTGGGGAAGCACCTTAGTATTGATAACCGCTGTACCGACGGAATCTCTGCTGGCCACCCTGCTCAGGATGAAGAGGGTCGGACGACAGGTAGCACTGGTAATTATCGGTAGCTCCAAGATACCTCGTATGGATGGTCTGCCAGTATATCACATCTCCGATAACACACCGTGGCGTGAGGTAGAGACACTCAACCTGCAGGGGACAGCGCAATGAATGTCGTAGGTCGTCAGATGTCAAGGGTAAACTGGATATCCACCATTTTTATCCCCGTGGCAGTTGTGCTCATGGAGGTGTACTGGCTGTATCCCTGGTTCCTCTGGGTGGGAAAAGCAGAGTTTTTCTCGGAACCACGTGCTCCGTTGAGTATTGGGGGAGTTATTTTCCTGCTCGGTGGCGGTTTCGTTGCTACGCGGTACCTGCTCAGTCGGGATTGGCCACTTAACTGGATCCGCTGGGGCATCATCCTCTGCGGCCTGTTAGTAGTCTTTACCGTAATCCGCAGCGAGTACCACGCCGGGTACGGACTCTTTGATATGCAGTGGTTTGCCCATACCGTGAGGATACTGCTTGACTTCAGCCAAGCCCATACGTTAATGGTGGCTTTACCGGCCGGTGCCTACCTCTGGTGGCGAGGCATCAGCCGCGGTCGGGCGCCTCTTTACACCGCCGATATTTACCGCACGTTCATAATCGGCATCATCTCCTTCGTCATTCTGGTCATCGCCTGGCGTATCAGCCAGGGGGCCGGCTCTCTGGAAGACCTTGCCTCTACCGTCGCTCCCCACGTAGCTACCTTTTTCTTCTTCGCTCTGGTGTCCCTGGCCCTCATCAACCTGCAATCCATCCGTCAGAGAATGATGCCGGAGGACGTGGGGCTATCTTTCAACCGACGCTTGTTGCCCATCCTGCTACTGGTTGTCGGTAGTATTGTCCTTATTGGAATAGGCGTCGCCAGTGTCTTCTCACCTGAGTTTATGAGTTTCCTGTCAGGTCTGCTCGGTGCCATTGGTAATTTTATCGGCACGATTATTGGCTACATACTCATCCCGTTAGGTTTCATTGCGACTGCCATGTACCATGTGGGCTTATTTATAATAAACCTCTTTATACGGCGTCAACCGATCCAGGAATCCGAGGAGGACGATTTAGAATTCTTAGAAGAAGCCGCAGAAGCTACCGAGGGTACGCCAATCTCCGAGGTTGTCATCCTGGGAATCAAGTGGGCACTCTTCGTTATCATTATCATCGTCATCATCTACCTGCTTGCCAGGGCAATAAGACGTTTCCGCCTTTCGCGGACGAGAGCGGACGTCACCGAGGTCAATGAGTCGCTGTGGAGCTGGGGTGGCTTCGTGGCAGACGTTCGACTCTTCCTGAGTTCAATCTGGCAGCGCATCTGGCGCAGGCGAAAAGAAACCACCCCGGTACACGCAGTCCCGCACCGCTATCTGGAGGAGGTAGAGGAAGGCTCCATGGGTATCCGGGAAATATACCGTCGTCTGTTGTGGCAGGCCTCCCGCTTCGGGATGGGGCGCCGCGGTTATGAGACGCCCTACGAATACCGGGGGCGACTAGAACAGCTCGTACCGGATGGACAGGCGCCACTAACCGAGATAACCGACTTGTATGTCAACGTCCGCTACGGTGAGATTGAGACCCACAAGAGGCAGGTAGACCGCGCCAACAGCCTGTGGCAGACCCTAAAGAGTATACTGAGACCATCACCAAGACGGACCACCTCATAGAATAATCCGGTAGAGACAGGTAAGTTGTCGACAATCACGGACGCACTGTTAGAAGAGACATTCCGGCAATGGACGGCAGGGAAGGACGCCATTCAGGCAAGAATCAGTATCTACGAGAAGGTCAGGGACATCCCATACGCCGTGATCCCTGAGTTGATTAATCCTGACAGGTTCGCGGACGTCCTTACACTGGGCCAGGGCTCCTGCACACCGAAACATCTCCTGCTCTGCAACTTGTTCCAGAGACTGGGACTTATGGTCCTGTTTGCCGTCTACCCGTTCTACTGGGGTGATAGCTCCGAAGTGATGGTCGGTAATCTTGAGCCAGTCAGGGAAATGGCCCAGGAACTGCCCATGAGCCACCACCTTGCCTGCCGGGTGGATATAGACGGCAAACTCGTCCTGGTGGACGCCACCCTTGACCCGCCCCTGGGCAAGGCAGACCTTGTAATCAACCACGAGTGGGACGGCTTCAGCGACACGCTGCTGCCGATGACACCATGCGGGGAGGAGCAGCTATACCACCCGTCCGAGGCACATCTCATGGAAGCCCGCTCCGGTCAGCAGTGGCTGGAGTTCTATACTGTGCTAAATGCCTGTCTGGAACGGGTAAGGCAGTCCTGATACCTTATGTAAACAAGAATTCCTGGCAGTGGTACCAGGCCCACTACCATTCCTCCCTGGGGACTTTCTTCATACCGCGTGAATCAGTAAAAGCATAGGCAAACACTGTACTATGCGGGGCTTCATTGAGGATACTCGTCTTTACGTCTTCGTAACGGCCATAGTATCTGGGCATCCGCTTGCCGCGGTTGTCAAATACCATTACCATATCATCCTCGAAACGTATGGCGATTTTAATCATGCTGCTGCCTTCCAATTAAAAAACCGATTCATGCCGCCTTGTACTGGCCGGACGCAGTCTGCTGCTCCGCACGTCTCAGCTTTGCTTTTATCCGGGCAACAAGCTCAACCGCACTGAAAGGCTTGGTCACGTAGTCATCGGCACCAAGATTCAGCGCCTTCCGCAGGGTGGGACTTTCGCACCGTCCCGTGACCATGACAACCGGGACATTGCTGCGCTCCCGAATCAGGTCGAGGACCTGAAATCCGTCGAGCTCGTTCATGACAACATCCAGCAGCACCAGGTCCGGGTGCCACTCGTCCAGTAATGCTATCGCCTCGCGGCTGTCACGTGTGCCATGAACCTCGAACCCTTCCAGCCAGAGCAGGTCTTTGAGCAGGTTGAGCATATCCGGGTCATCATCTACCACCATGATGAGCGGTCTATCTTTCATATTGCAGTACCCTCCTTCCGCCGTGCATGATAGACATATTCTTAATTCCTGGGGAAAAGAGACAGGGGTGGTATCCTCATAGGGACAAGCCTGGGTAGCTCTACCGTTCTCAGAAAACCGGTTGACCCCCCGTAGTCCTTGAGAGACGGCATTACGTAGAGTCGCATCCCCATCATAAAAATCATCCCCACCCCGGTAGTATCTCCATGATTCCGCCGGAAGCGTCTCATCTGCTCATCGTGTGCTGGAAAGGCATCGCACCCTCCCGGGTGAGCCAAGCCAGACCACCCACAAATTTCTGCCTTTCTGGGCATTGTCATCGATAATATCTCCTTCCCGACGAACAAATCGCGGGCACCTCGCGCTAGAAATCTGGAGCCGGCCGGGCACCGGCTCCAGACAGTTTTTGCCACCGGCCGTCAGCCGGGGTATACGACCCAAGTTCGTGATACGGGTCGCGGTAGTGATAGGCGAGTTTCCTGGCAATAGTGATATGTGAAAGGAATGAGACGGCGGCTGCGTCACCTGTGGCATCAATATATCGAGCATCGAGGAGCGAAACTCCTGCGAAAACCCGGGCGAAGGCACACTGGCTGGACCGCGATGCAGGCCCGGCAACCCGAACCAATGGAGGGTAGGGTCCGGGCATACCGTAACCCGCACCGCGAAAGCCAACCAGCCATGAGGTAGGTAGCCAAGTCATCAGCAACGGTAATTTCCACCTGCTCCCTTTGCCGTGCTTACCGCTCCCACTCATGAAACACCCTCCAGACTTCAATCGACAATATCAGCTTAGCCTGCGGGTGTCACGCCAGTGTCACAACAGCCTGTGGTAGTGAAACATCGACATCACAATGTGGATAATCACAGGGTAACGGACGGTTGAGATTGACAAAATAAAAGGGCACTCCCGAACGGAAGGCCCTGTACTGCGGTGACTGACTGGCTATCAATCAGGTTTAATAAACATATAGCCGAGTCCGATTTTGGTGGCAATAAAGCGTGGTTTCTTAGAATCGTCTTCCAGTTTATGTCGCAGGCGGGCCATGTTGACCCGCAGAAGGTGGTGCTCACCGACATAGTCCTCACCCCATACTTCCCTTAGTATCTGGTCAGGGGTAAGCACCCGCCCGGCATTTCTCACCAGATAGGAAAGCAGCCTGTATTCTGTAGCGGTCAGGTCCAGCACCCGTTCACCGAGAACGACACGATGCCAGGTGAAGTCAATTGTCAGGTCATGGGACGAGAATACTGGCTGGTAATGCTCAGTCCGAAAGACAGAGCGACGTAATACAGACCTTACGCGTGCTGCCAGTTCCCCGGAGGAGAAGGGTTTGGTCAGGTAGTCATCGGCACCGGCATCCAGCCCCTTTATCTTCTCCTCTTCATTACCCTTGGCGGTTACGATGATTATCGGCACCTGAGAGAACTCGCGGATACGCTCGCATACGGTGTACCCGTCCATGTTTGGCATCATGATATCAAGCAGCATCAGGTCCGGGCTTTCTTCGATAAACATGTCAATTGCTGCCTCACCCGTGCCGACCTTGAGCACGCGGTAACCCTCCAGGTCTAAAATACGCTGCATCATACGCACAACGTAGATGTCATCGTCAACCACGAGAACGGATGTCTTCTTTGATGGCATTTCAGAGCTTCCTTTCCCGAGTGAGCACATTATGGACGGTTTCTTTTAACCGGGCAGCACTTAAGGGCTTGACGAGGTAATCAATGGCACCGATAGCCAGCGCCTGGCTTCGCCGAGATTCCGCAGCCGAGGCAGTAAACATGACCACCGGCACCCTGGATAGGTGCGGGTCACCCTTCAACTCGGTCAGTAATGCCCAGCCATCACAGTCAGGAAGCCTCAGGTCCAGCAGAACAAGAGATACCGGATACTGTCTCAGCATTCTCAGACCTTCACTACCATTAACCGCCTGAAGGACCCGGTAGCCTTCAAGCTCAAGTACACGGGCAGCAAAGTCACGGATATCTTCTTCGTCTTCAATTATGAGGATTTCCGTCGCCACGGCTTTCTTCCTCCCCATCATTGACCAACGGTAGAGTGAAGTAGAAGGTACTCCCCACACCTACCTGACTCTCAGCCCAGATACGGCCACCGTGGGCTTCAACCATCCCCCGGCAGACAGACAGCCCCAGTCCCAGGCCTTTGCTACCCTGTGTCAGCCTTTGTTCGGCACGATACATGCGGTCGAACACCTTCTCGATATCCTCCGAGGGGATACCTATCCCCTCATCGGAAACGCTGATGCAAATTTCCGTATCGGTATACTCAGCGTCAATCACTACATTGCTTTCTTTATCAGAGTATTTAATGGCATTGTCGATAAGGTTATCAAGCACCTGCCTGATTCGCCTGGAGTCAACAGTTGCCACAGGTAACCCGTTTCTCACATGCGATATCACTTTGCCAGCTGGTGCGGTAAGACGGGCGTCCGATACGGCCTCCTCGATAATCCTGGAAATATTGGTGGGCAATTTCTCCAGCTTCATCAGCCCGGCGTCCATCCGTGACATATCAAGAAGATGGTCAACCAGTTCCGTCAGACGGTCAGTGGCACGGTCTATCGACTTTAGGTGCTGCTGTTTTTCACTCTCTGGCAACCGTCGGTCGTAGTCGAGGAGCATAGTGGAGTAGCCCTTGATAACAGCCAGCGGCGTCCGCAGTTCGTGGGAAACAGTAGAGAGAAGATTGGTCTTGAGTTTGTCCAGCTCCTCGTACTCGACCATCTTGGTCTCAAGCTGTTTGTGCTCGGTGATGTCAATGTTGTTGCCCAGGGTGGCCGGTCTTCCCTGATATTGAATGGTCGTGACTGTTTCCATCACCCAGCCGACCTCTCCGGCCTTATTAACAATTCTGTACTCGTACGGCTGGGCCAGCTCTGCCGACAGCATCCTGGCGACATTTTCCCGAAAGGTTTCCCGGTCATCCAGATGAACATATCGCAGAGGGTCTGTGCCCAGCAGTTCTTCCTCACTATAACCAAGGAGACTCTGCAACTGGGGATTGGCATACAGATACCTGCCATCCTGTACAATGTAGACACCCATCGGGGAGCGGTGGGACAGGTCTTCGAACCGTTCCTCGGCATTCCTGCGTTCAGCCAGTTCTCGTCGGGCCTGCTGATATAGCCGCCTGTTTTCCATGACGAGGCGCTGCTTCTCTATCGCTTCGCCGACGGTGAGTAACACCTCGTCTATATTCAACGGTTTAATCAGATATGCTGAGGCCCCCTGAATCAAAGCGGATACAGCCGACTCCAGGGAAGCATAAGCGGTCATCATGATGACCACCATATCGGGACATACCTGCTTCATCGACATCAGGACATCGATGCCCTGCATGTCTGGCAACTCGACATTCAACAAGGCTACGTTGTAGAACCGACGCACGACCTGCTCAATCGCCTCGCGTCCTGTCCCTACTGCCTCTACCTCGTAGCCTTTCCGACGGAATACCCTGGTCAGGTTGTCGCGGGTATTACTGTCGCCATCGATTATCAGGATGCTCGTCTTCTCATCCATCTCTTCCTCTGCCCCACCGAGACCCTGATGAAAAAAATAACAAGAAATACCCCTTTATGTCTGCACACACGCTTTAGAGTGCAGACAATTCCAGGGGAATCTCCTGTCGATTACGCCCTCCATTACTCCCCGCCGGAGACCGACTGGCTCCGACCAGTCCTATCCCCATATATCACTAAAATACCTCAGTCTGAAAAATTGTACTATTGGTAGGTCTACCTAGTTAGCTTCGAGATAGTCCCCTAGTTCCGATACTAAGGCGTACTATCCAGATTGGTCTGCTACAGTTGAGCAAGTCAAAGAGGGGCTAAGCCCCTCTTAATAAATTTTCCCCTTCCCCAGAGGGGAAGGGGATACAGGTGATGGGGCCAACACCAGGAAAGACGACCACTACCTCAGATACATCAACAGAGAGGGAGTGCGTCTCTTACGCACTCCCTCTATATAATAGTTCAGTCTATAAACAGCCTGCCTCAGCGTACCTCAGGTAAAAAGTCCATGCCGATATGGCCTTCTTCCTCAAGCTGCCGGTACTCTTCGTCGGATACTCCCAAGAGTTCTTTGTAAACGTATTCGTTGTGCTCACCGAGGCGGACCGGCGGTCGGCGGATGCTGTTCGGCACACGCGAAATCTTAAAGCTTAAACCAGGGTAGATATGAGTGCCGCACTCCTCGTGAGTAAGTTCCTGGAAGAATCCCCGCTCCTTGAGATGAGGGTCAGTATAGGCGTCATCCTCAAAGATAATCGGTCCGGCGGGGACACCCTCGTTTTGAAGCAGGTACATCAGGTCGTAGTGGTTGTGCTTCATTGTCCACTCTTCGATATGCCTGTCTAGCTCATCTTGATTGTTCTCACGACTCAGCCTACTGGCAAACTTCTCATCGCGTGCCCATTCCGGGTCGCCCATGGCGCGGCAGAGTCCCTGCCACTCCTCATCTGTAGTGACGGTGATGTTCACCCAGCGGTCTTCCCTCGGGCAACGGTAGCAGCCACAGGGGGCCGCGCCGGGCATGCGGTTTGCCATACTCTCCTGGACACGATTATTCATGGTGTAGTCCATGATAGCCTCACCGAGATGGGGCATCGTGGCCTCAGCCTGGGCCATGTCAATGTGCTGTCCCTTGCCGGTACGGTTACGATAGTACAAGGCCATCAGAACTGCCAGGGCGGCGGTCGCTCCGGCGGCCTCGTCGGCATGATAAACGGTCGATGTCGTCGACGGGTCACTGTCGGGGTATCCTCTGAGAGCGGTATGGCCAATGAACCCCTCCTGATGGACACCAAGCGCCCGGTAATACTTATAGGGTCCAGTGCCACCGAAACCGGGCATGGAGAGCATTATCAGCTTCGGGTTGATCTCTTTCAAGACATCGTAGGTCAAGCCAAGGTTCTCCTTAACATGCGGGGCATTGCTCTCCAGGAAAACATCGCTTATTGAGATAAGCTTTTTAAACATCTCTATGCCCTTGGGCTGCGTCAGGTCCATGGTGCATCCAAGCTTATTCCGGGCGTGAGCATTGAAAAGGGTCCAGCGATTCCACGGCCGGAAACTAACGTCACGACCGCAGTAGGTGGCTATCCCTCCAGTCCTAATGGGGTCGGACACTATCGCCTGGTTTGGATGCGCGGTACCTCCCCTGGTGAGTACCTGGAAATGCTTGATTGATTCAACACGTATAACCTCGGCCCCCCAGTCGGCCAGGTTCATAGTAGCGAACGGGCCGGCGTAGATAACCGTGATATCAACAACCCTTATGCCTTCCAAAGGTAATTTAGCCATAATCATTCCCTTTCTTTCACAACTACTGTGCCTTTAGAAACAGCTCAAATTACGCCCTGCTCTTTTAGCCGCGTCAGGTCTTCCTCGGAGTACCCCAACTCACCGTAGACCTCGGCATTATGCTCACCCAGCCGGGGGGCTGGCCGACTTACCCGCCAGGGGGTCTCATCCATCTTAAAAGGCGCTCCGGGGTAGGTGAGTTTTCCGGCAACGGGATGCTCTATTTCCTCCCAGAACCCTCTCGCTTTCCAGTGAGGGTCGTTCACCAAATCACCGGGTGTGTTTATCGGCCCGCAGAGTACCCCGGCAGCCTGTCCGGCAGTAATAATCTCCAGCTTGGTACGCTCGGAAATCCAGGGGTACCAGATTACACTGAACCGCTCCAGGTTCTCTGGCTCACGCTGCCCTTCCTGGGTGCAGAATCCAAGGTCGTCCAGCAGGTCAGGCCTGTCCATCATCTGGCATATCCGGTCCCAGAAGACGAAACCCCCGGTAAGCTGGAAAAAGCCGTCCTTACAGGCATAGATGCCGTAGGGAAATCCGGGGGGGTCCAGCTCCGGGTCAGGCCTGTAGCTGGTCTCATTGTTATATTGATAGGTAATCAGTTGGCTCATACGGCGGTCGATGGTGCCCATCTGACTTTCAAACATGCTCATGTCAATGTGTTGACCGACACCCTGAACCTCGCTGGCGAAGAGGGCAACCATGGTGGCCACCGCCGACATTGTCCCCACCTGGTACTGGATAACATTACCTGCCTTCTTCAGGGGATAGCGGTCGAACATGCCGGTCTCGTTCATGGCGCCGCCCATGCCATACATAATCAGCTCCGAGGCCTTGAAGTCGCGGTAAGGGCCAGTCTGACCGAAGTTTGATATCGAGGTCATCACCAGCTTCGGATTTATCTTCTCTAATTCCTCGAAGGCCATCCCCAGCGATGGCATCACCCCTGGGCTGAAGTTCTCCACGAGGATGTCGACATCTTTGACAAGCCACCGGAAGATTTCCTGTCCGTCCTGCGATTTCAGGTTGAGAGTGATGCCCCTCTTGCTGGTATTCAGATGTAGAAAGAGGCCGCTCTTATCAGGATGAGGGTCATCCCCGAGGAAAGGCCCCATCTTTCTGGCCGGGTCTCCTCCGTCGGGCTTCTCAACCTTGATGACATCAGCACCATAGTCGGCCAGAAGCTTGGTGCAGTAAGGACCGGCTATGTAATGTGTGAGGTCCAGCACCTTGATATCAGATAACGCCTGCTCCATACTCTTCCTTCTTTCAAGCTCAGGTACACCCTGGTGAGGCATGTGGTACTACTGAGCCCTAGTCATATAATGGGTGATTTTAAGTCCTCTGCTGAACGGTGTCAAGGAAGTGTGCCTGTTCAAAGAGGATTCTGTGGGGGTAATGCCCTTTTGCACGTTCCCGCTTGCCTGCCCTCGCCACACGTGATAATATCCACGTGAAATACTGTTAATAAAGGTGGGCAGTGAAGGGAGATAAGCTCTTTATACATGAGTGGCATATCAGGGCGGCGAACCAGTCACTGGCACTGCTCCTACCCGAAATAAAGAGCAGTCAGGGGCGATACATCATTACCGTCGCCGGTGAGTCCGGCAGCGGAAAATCGGAAATCGCCGCCGCTTTATCGGAGGCATTGTCCAAGCATGATATAAAGAGTGTCATCCTCCAGCAGGACGATTACTTCGTTTACCCACCGAAAACAAACGAGAATATGCGACGTAAGGACATCCGACACGTCGGCATGTCCGAGGTACACCTCGACCTGATTGACCGTAACCTCGAAGACGCTATCGCCGGAAAGAGTTCCATAAGCAAGCCCCTGGTAATCTTCGATGAAGACCGTATCACCGAGGAAACCGTCGACCTCGAAGGAATCAAGGTAATTATCGTTGAAGGAACCTACACCACCACCCTGAAGAATGCCCACCAGCATATCTTCATCGACCGCAACTATATTGACACCCTGGAGGCACGCCGACAGCGGGCCAGGGAAACCCAGGACGAGTTCCTTGAAAGGGTGCTAAAAATCGAGCACGACATCATCAAGCCACATGGGACGAGAGCGGATATCATCATAACCAGAGACTACGAGGCGAAACGGAATGAACCGGAAAACAAGCAGCCTTAAGAAAATCTGCATGCTGAGTACCCACGGATACTTCGACCCCGTCCCGCAGCTCGGCAGGACCGATACCGGCGGGCAGGTTGTCTACGTGCTGCAACTGGCCAAGGCCTTAACCACATACGATATAAAGGTTGATATCTACACCCGGTGGTTCGACCGTACCAAGCCCCAGATTGACCCCGTTCCCGATAATGCCGATGTAAGAGTTATCCGGATACCGGCCGGGCCGTGGGAGTTTATACCCAAGGAAGAAATCTACGATGTTCTGCCGGAACTGGCCGCGAACATGACAGCCTTCATCCGTCAGCACAGTCTGGACTATGACCTCTTTCACGGCCACTATGTGGATGCCGGAATTATCACCCTCGATGTCGCCAGAGCATTTGACCGGCCGGCCTTTTTTACAGCCCACTCGCTGGGAGCCTGGAAAAGGGAGCAGATGGGCGGCGACCCCGCAGAGATGGAAAGGAAATTCAGGTTCAGCCACCGTATAGCCGAAGAGCTCCGCATCTTCAGGTCGGTAAGAGCGCAGACAGTCACCACCGGGGTGCAGAAGGAAAAGCTTGAGGAGCTTTACGGATTCACCTCCGGGGATGTTGCCGTTATTTCACCGGGGGTAGATATTCACACCTTCCGTCCGCTGGAAAGCGGTGAGAGCAGAATGGACATCGGGCTGCCGGAGAGATATATCCTCTGTCTGAGCCGGATAGACTCGAACAAAGGCCACGACCTTCTGCTCAATGCCTTTAGCCTGGTGTGTAAATCGGTCCCGGATATCCACCTTGTTATCGGCGGCGGTTCAACGAGCAAGGCCGGACCGACCGAGCTTGAAGTCCTAGCAAACATGAAACGAATCATCGCCGAGAAAAAGATGGAGAAACAAGTCCATATCACGGGCTATATCCCGGACGAGCACCTGGTGGCGGCCTATCGCCAGGCGGAGATGTTCGTCCTGCCGTCTATCTTCGAGCCATTCGGTATGACCGCCCTAGAGTCGATGGCCTGTGGCAGACCGGTGGTAGCCTCCCGACTGGGCGGCATACGGGAGGTCGTTACCTCGGAAGAAAGCGGGCTGCTGGTTGACCCCGCCGACCCCGCGGAGTTCTCCACCGCTATCATAAGGCTCCTTAACGACAAACCACTTGCCGGGCGTATCAGTGAGCAGGGACGTGAAATTGTCCGCGAGAGATATAGCTGGGAGGCCATCGCAGTACGGCATATCGAGTTTTACGAGAAATACCTGAACAGGTAACTGCAGCCTGCTTCCTCCCGGAGATATTCTCGAACCGTCACATTTGCACGGGGCAATCATCTGCGTGTAACATTTATTCAGTGGGCGAATACTGGAGGTGTTATGGAAGAGATACCCTTTACGAGAACCCTGATAGGTAAAGAAGAGGAGGAGGAGGTTTTAGATACACTTCGTTCCACTCTCATAGGTACCGGGGTGAAGACCGAACAGCTGGAGCGGGAGTTTGCCGCCTACCAGGGTACCACACACGCCGTTGGCACCAACTCCTGCACGGCGGCAATGCATCTCAGCCTGCACGCCCTCGGCATCGGACCGGGCGACGAGGTAATAACCACTCCGATTACTTTCGTATCGACGGCAAGCTCGATAGTCTACACGGGGGCAACGCCCGTATTCGCCGATATTGAGCCGGATACGCTGTGCATCGACCCGGCCTGTATCGAGGCCGCTATAACGGAGCGTACCAAAGCCATTCTACCCGTGCACCTCTACGGGCAGCCCTGCGACATGGACAGGATACTCGATATTGCCCGCCGCCATAATCTGAAGGTGGTCAGCGACTGTGCCCATGCCATCGAGGCCGAGTACCGAGGCAGGAAGGTCGGTAGCCTCGGCGACACCGCCTGTTATTCCTTCTATGCCACCAAGAACATGACAACCGGCAACGGCGGCATGCTGGTGACCGATGACGACAACCTGACGCAGCTTATCCAGTCACAACGCGACCACGGGATGGCCCTGGGAGCCTGGACACGCTATCAGACCGGTGAGTTCCAGGAGTACCCGATGGTCCAGCTCGGCTTCAAGTACATCATGTGGGACATCCCCGCTTCCATAGGGCTACACCAGCTACGGAGGATTGAGCAGAGACACCGGAAGCGACTCGAAGTGGCCGCCAGGTACGACGAGGCACTGAAGTCTCTGGCCGACCACGTGGAACTAATAAAGACCCACGAAAACATTCGGCATGCCCACCACCTCTATGTCATAAAACTCAGAGGTGTTAGCAGAAACAGGGTCGCTGCCGGGATGGAGAAAAGGGGAATCGGTGTCGGTATTCACTTCCGACCTGTTCACCTTGAGCCTTACTATCGCGAGAAACACGGGCATACGCCGGGTGAGTGCCCGGTCGCCGAGGACGCCGGAGCCAGAGTACTATCACTACCATTCTGGCCTGAGATAACTGAAGCGGAGATTCTCAGGGTGGTCGAAACGCTTGGGGATGTCATTATAGAGTGCCGGGATAGCTGAGAGGTAAGAATTGGTGGATTCAGATAATACCCTGAGGGTGGCCGTCATCGGCTTCGGCACGATGGGCCGTAAACACACGGAGAACTGCTCTCGGATTGAGTGGGTGGAGGTCGTGGCGGTGGTCGGAGTTGATGAGGCCGAGGCAGAGGTAATAAGGACGGAGGCAAGGGTCCCCGCTTATACTGACGTGGCCAGGATGCTTGATGAAGTACTGGTGGACGCAGTTATCCTGGCCACGCCGCCAGGGACACGCCGCGAGACCGTGATGAAGGCTGCCACTATGGGTAAGGCACTCTTTCTGGAAAAGCCGATTGCCCTGGACCTGTCGACCGCCAGAGAGTACTGCGATATTACAGAGAAGCAGTCGCTGGTTAACGCCGTCGGCTTTCAGTTGCGGTACTCCCCCCTGACCGAGCGTGCTAAAGAGCTTATCAGGGGGCGGCGGGTAACGCACGTCCGTACCGCCTGCACAACCTCGTACTACCTGAAACGCGACGTGCCCGACTGGTTCCTGCAGCGCCGGTACAGTGGTGGTCCGCTGCTGGAGCAGGCCATCCATCCCTTCGATATAGCCCGCTTATTGGTCGGTGACATTACGCACGTCTTTGCCCGCGCCGAGCGGTTGCTCTTCCCCGATACCGGTGAGCTCGACTCGGAGGACACGATTGTGCTGGCCTACCGGTTTGCCAGCGGCGCCCTCGGCACGCACACCGATAGCTGCGCCATGACGGTGTTCAACTGGGAGGTCGAGCTTTTCGGGTCAGACTGGCGGCTGCTGGTCGACTACGCCCGAAAAAGGCTCCGCGGACATACCGGTAATGAGACCATTGAACAGGACTTCCCGGATATCGACCTGCACCTTCTGGAGATGCAGGCCTTCATGGAAGCAGTGCGTTACAACAAGCCTGACTTTGTCCGTTCGGACTTCGCCGATGCTACGAAAACGCTGGCCACCGTCCTCGCGGGAGACCGCTCCATCAAGACCGGCGCCTGGGAAGCCGTCGAGGAGGTGTGAAAACGATGTCTGATTGGAAATCCGTACTGAATGCCGACCCGACCGACTGGCTCCTGGGGCGGGACAACCCCTCGGTACGCTACTTCACACTGGTTGACATTCTGGGAATGCCCGAAGGCAACCCCGACGTATGCCAGACAAAACGGGCCATCATGCAAGAAGGCGTGGTGCCCAGGATACTGGCGAAACAATGGGAAGAGGGTACCTGGGAAAAGCCAGAGCGTTTCTACACAGGTAAGTACCGCAGCACCGTCTGGCAGCTTATCATCCTGGCAGAGCTTGGCGCCGATGGACACGATGAGAGGATACAAAGGGCGTGCGGCTTTATGCTGGAGACCAGCCAGGACAGAAGCACAGGTGGCTTCTCCATGAGGGGGAGTCTCCGGAACGGTGGCGGGCCGGCCGCTGTTATACCCTGCCTTACCGGGAACATGGTCTGGAGTCTGCTGAGATTTGGTTATCAGGACCCGCGTGTGGAACGCGCTATCGAATGGATTACCACCTACCAGAGGTTTGATGATGGTGAAAGCAAACCGCCGGCAGGCTGGATTTACGAGAAATGGGAGATGTGCTGGGGACGCCATGTTTGCTCCATGGGGGTAATTAAGGTACTTAAGGCCCTTGCCGAAATCCCACCGGACAAACGAAGCCCGGAGGTCACCGCCACCATTGAGAACGGCGCCGAGTATTTTCTGCGTCACCACGTGCACAAGCGAAGCCACGCATTGGACAAGGTCAGCAAGCCGGGCTGGCGCAGGTTCGGCTTTCCCCGTATGTACCAGACGGACGTCGTGGAGATTCTGCGGGTCCTTACTCAGCTTGGCTATTACGACCCCCATATGCAGGAGGCCATCGACCTGGTTATCTCCAAGCAGGACGAGCAAGGGAGATGGATTATGAACGATACCTTCAATGGTAGCTTCCAGGTGGACATTGAGGCGAAGGGGCAGCCGAGTAAATGGGTCACGCTCAATGCCCTGAGGGTGCTGAAGCGGGTAGATGAGCTGGGTGGGGGTTAAGCAGATTAAAATAGTCGCTGGCTATTTCGCCACACTCCGCTTTAACCCTATAATAGAAATCAATTTATGCTCTATTTCATTCAAGTCATAATTAGATAATGTGCCTAATTTCCGTATTATCATATCCCGTTTCACAGTTCTAATAATACCTGTGGCAACCGATGGACTTACAAGTTTTGCTTGCTTCCAATCACGTATTAAATAGTCACCAGTGAGTATTCTATCAGTCCTACTAGTCACAGCTTGAATTATTACTTCTTGACGTTGCCTATGATATGCGTCAGTACTGATAATAACAGCAGGACGTTGCTTGACCCCCGATTCGTCAGAGAAAACGAAACTAACTATGACTATGTCACCTCGCTTATAGTTGGTCATAAGCTTCGTCTCCTGCGTTGTCCCATAACTCAGCAAGGACAGGGTCACTGACACCGGATATAGCGAGTATAATATCAAGACTCTCTGTGAGTTCAGACTCGTCAGAAATCTTGTCAAATTCTATGCGTGTAAGAATAGCCCACATTTGCCCTCTGAGATGTTCCATTATTTCCCTAGCTTCAGCGAGGGCGGTTTTCCATTTCCTATTCGCCTCTATTACATCTAAGCTATAAGTCTCTTTTGCTGTTTCTAATTTTTTACTATATTCTTCCCTTAATTTTTCCTCGTCTATCTGCAAGGTCTTTATAGCATCGCGAATTGCCTTCTGATAATCATCGTTTACTTTTTTTTCGGCCTCTTTGTAGGCTCTTATTATTTGCTGTTCCTGCCTCTTGTATCCCTTTATTACTTCCTTCTGAGCCTGCCGGTACATCATAAAGGCGTTTTCCGCTTGGCTCAGAAGTTCTGCTAAGTAATCTCGGGTTTCTTTTGCATTCTCAGATAAATACTTGTCTTGGTTTTCTGTTTGTCTTTTTATACTTTCAGGCATCTTTGTTCAATCCGTATTTTAATTATCTAGGAGATATAATACACCCGTATCCTCTAATCACTAGTCCCATCTCCCACAATCTTAATCAGTAACGAGCGGTTACGCGGGCCGTCAAACTCGCAGAAGAAGACTCCCTGCCATGTCCCCAGTACCGGCCTGCCGTCCTCTATGAAGATTGTCTGGGAGCTGCCCATCAGGCTGGCCTTGATGTGCGCCGGTGAGTTCCCCTCCAGGTGGCGGTAGTGGTTATGCTGCGGGACCATCTTGTCCAGCTGGGCAGCAATATCCTGGACAACCGAGGGATCGGCATGCTCGTTGATGGTGATTCCAGCAGTGGTGTGCGGCACAAAAACGTGGCAGACACCGCTCTTGACACCGCTGGACGAAATCGTATCACGGACCGTCCCGGTGATGTCCTGGAACTCCACCTTGCCGCCGGTACGGACGCTTAACCGGTATAACACGATGCACTCCTTCTAATCACCTGTAAAGACCATCACGGTACCATCGGAACAGGTAATCCGCAGTTTGCCGTCCTTAACTTCATAGCTCTCGGCCAATCTGAGCGACTGCAAATATTGTTCTTCCTGGTCCATGACGCCCTCCGGCTCCATGCAGTACATCTCCGTGTTGCCAATGAGAGGAATCGAAAGACTGCTACCATCGACTTCGTAATCGCCGAAATAGCTGTTACAGCCGGCAGAGCCACTGACTTCGTGCTCCGCACTATCGAAAGTGGCGGTGATTTCGGTATCATCTATCACGGACTGCGCGTTCCCCGGTTCACCGTAGGACTCAAGCACCCACTCCATGTCCTCGAAGGCAACCGTCTCGCCCTCACAAGCCACCAACCCGATGGCCAGTAGCACCAGAAACACGACTGATAGCTTCACCCAATAATTCATGACAATCTCCTTGCAGGTAGCATTGACCGGTAGATTCACAGTCTAGTTGTTGGCCGTCCGGTTGTCAACGTTAAAAGGCCTGGCAGATTGCTGCCAGGCCTTGACTATTTACCAGTTTGTACTACGGCACTCAACTTGCCGCCATCGGGTCATCCTCTGCTTCCGTCAGGGCAGACTGGGTGCGTCCATTTGTGTGAAGCTCTACCGTAATGGTATTCTTTGCTGAGTTCTTGTGAGACTTCGGCCACAACCTTAATTTCCCATCTTTACCGCCGTTTAACCGGCCCGGTACTACCCTGCTGACCTTGGGTAATGACAGCAATATCGGGAATAGCCTGACAGGTTCGCCCAGCGTAAGACTCACCATAGTTGTCTTCTCATCCACACCCGACTCCGCCCGGATACGCGCACCGGGCAGGTTCAGCATTCGTTTCCTTAGTTCCTGCATCCATGATTCTTCGGCACCACCGACAATTTGTACGGTCACATTACCGCTATACTCACGAACAGTATCAGGCGAGCCCTCATCATGACTCTCCATAACAGCCGACTGTTCCTCTTCTTCTACTTCACCTTCTACTTCCTCTGCCTCGTCCTCTTCCTCTTCTTCCTCTACCTCCTCTGTTTCCTCTTCCTCTTCTCTCTCCAAGACGTTTACCTGTGTCTCAAGGGTTGGCTTAAGCACACTCTTACTCTCGTGCAGATTTGACAGGCTCATCTCAAGACTCATCAGGCTCTCCTGCAAATTTGCCAGGTCAAAGACGGGCTCCTTGTCAGCTTCCTCTTCCTCCACATCGTCAAAAGTGATAACATCAGTAGATTCTACTGACAGTTCCGGCACATCCTCAATAACCTCAGTGACCTCGGTAACCTCGGTCTCTGGTTCCATACGAGGGTATTGGCCATCCATAATGGTCTGTATATTCTGCTGGATTTCGGCCATACTGGTAGCCACCATTTCCCTGGTCTTCATGAAGGCCGTCTGCAGGGTTTTCTCGGTACTAGCAACAGCCTCCAAGATGACGGAGTGAACACCTTCGACAGAGGTAATACAACTTCTCATCGTCTGGTCGAGAATTGCCGAGCTTTGCTGCTGCACCTCAGCGGTCGCCTCGGCCCTTACACGGTCGGCCTCAAGCTTGGCCTTCGCCTTGGCTTGCTCCGCCATCTGCTTTGCCTCTTCTATCGATTTCTCCATCGCTCTGGCAACAGACTGGAAGGCAGAGAATTGCTCCAGGTGCTTAAAAGCGGCCTCGCTGGAACCGGTACTCGCCTCGAGAAACTCCACAACCTCCTTAGGGTCAAGACCATCCTTGACGATGCTGAATTCCCGGCCAAGCATCTCGATATGCTTACGCCGCACCTCTTTTGACGACTCTTCAGGGGGGGATGAATTTGTTTTATCTTTTGAACCCAATATACCCATACTTGTATTCTAGGACTGAGCATGTCGAATTTGAATAGTACTTTCGACCAGACACATGCATTCAAAGGTACCACTCACTACCCAAAACAGGCCGAAAATCACCCGTGACAAACCAATACGTGGTCAGTCCTCCATGGTATAATGGTCGTTATAACGACTCAAAGTACAAGTATTCCACCAACTACAAGGAGGTAATGGTCGTGGAGGTGCTCGTAGAAGGCAGGAACTGTGAGATATCAGATACGGATTCAGATTATATCCAGAAGAAGGTCGGGAAACTGTCCCGACGCCTACGGAACATTGACAAAGTGAAAGTTGAAATAACCTCCGAGCCGACAAAAGAGGCCAATAATCGGTTCGTTGCTCAGGTGACGGCCAGTGTGCGTGACACCCTTCTCAGGGCTGAGCAACGAGCGGCCGACCTGTATACGGCCATTAATTCCACCGTGGACGCGATGGAGGGCCAGGTCGAAAGATACAAAGGCAGGCGATACGAGACAAAGAGGCGGGGGAATCGTTCCAAGAAGGAATCTCTAGTCTCCGACGTTACTCAAACCAGACTGGTCAGGACAAAACGCTTTACGGTGCAGTCCATGTCCCCGAACGAAGCAGCTCACCAGATGGAACTGCTTGGACACCAGTTTTTCCTGTTCACCAATGCGGACAGTGGTGAGCTCAATGTTGTTTACCTTCGTAAAGACAACAACTACGGTCTAATACAGCCCGTACTGGAATGATGCAGGCAGAATTGTTAACCGGATTAAAGCCAGTCTAAGATAAGCGCTACTGATAACCTGAAACGTCAGAGTGCTTCCCCAAGACTCAAATGCGGAGGTAAGTCCAGAAGCAAGCCATGGAGCGTTGGGAATTTAAAAACAGGCTCATTGGTTACGTGGCCATGGGGCTTCTGGTTCTGGCAACCAGCTTGTGGATGTTCTGGGGGGTAGAGGGAGTATACGGCGAAGGTTGGTGGGATGACTGGTATTTCCGGGCCCTCTATCTGCTACCGGGAATTATATGTCTGGTATTGACCCTGCTGGCATTATTGTGGTCGCGGATAGGAGGCTGGCTGCTAATCGCTATCGGTGGCGGTTTTGCCGGCTGGTGGTGGTGGCAAATCTCGACCACTGTCGGCCTGACTCTAGAGCGACTACTAATCACGCTGCCTGTCAGCGGCATGCTGGTCATTACTGGGATGCTTTTTCTTATTGAACACTACCGCCTAAAATCGCACTCCGAGACACCCTCAACACCCAAGAAGTGGCTGTATCGCCATACACGCTACGTGATTGGTATCGGCCTCCCGGTGCTGGTGGCCGCCGTTTCTGCCATCGTAATTCCTCTCACCGAACCCCAACAGGCCGATGTCACGACGGCAGAGCCTGAGGTCTACAGTGAAAACGACCAGTTCAGGAACCTGACCGTTCAGTTCGTGAGAACGGTAGCCGAAGACTATTTCGCCCAGCGTCAGACGCAGCACCCGGAAGAACTGAGCACCAGAGGTAACTGGGACCTTGAGATAGTAATATATCATGGTGGCGAAAGAAAGGGGAGCGGTGAGTATCAGGCGAGGCACGAAACATTGTCCCTGGCACTGGAGACAGCAACCCGAAGTGCGCTTGACGCAAGACGTCAAGCCCTGGATGAGGAAGACCTCGAAGACGTGAGGTTTCTGGTCAATTTCTCACACAGCGGTTCCTTCTACAGTCAGCTCGACACGTTACTATCACTGTTACCTTTCTATAATTACGACCGCAACCAATCACTCTCCGAATATGGCCAATTGTTCTCCTTCATCGAGTATAACAGCGAGGGCAAAGAGCTAATCGAGGACCTGGTGATAGTCCGCAGTCTGGACAAGGAACTGATTCTCGAGAGGATTGATGAGGGAAAGGAGTTTCTTTTCGGCTCTGAACACCCGGAAGAACATGGGTTCTATAAGAAGTATGACACCCTGGCTGATGACTTCGGGAACAGCCTGCATACCGTGTATTCCGCCTCGATAATATACACGTTTCTAAGGCTCTACGATTATGACCAGGACGAAAGAATCATGGAACGCGTGCCGGACTGGGCCGATTTTCTCCTTTCCATGCAGAGTAAAGACGAAAATACATACGGTGCGTTCCACTATTCGTACTATTATGAAAACGACGAAAAAGAACAGAGGTTTGTGGTCGGAACGGCTGCCCTGAGTATTTTTACCCTGCTGGACTTATACGAGAGGACCGGCGACTCCCGATATCTGGAATCGGCCAAGCTGGGTGGTGACTGGCTCACCACGATGCAAAAACCGGACGGAATTATGAAACCCTATAAGAGATACGAATCCGGTAGATGGCTTTACGGCACACAGGAATCGCTTCTCTATAACGGTCAGGTGCTGGCCTCTCTTTCCCGACTCTACATAGCTACCGGAGAGCAGAGATACTATGATACCGCCAGGGCAATCGCCGACCATTTTTGTGAGAGGGTGGAAAATGAGGGTTGCTATCTGGGGGACGACTACCGCACTCCCAATCCTATCTCAAGTGCTTGGGTAATTATGTCCCTCCTCGATTTCTACAAGATAAACCAGGAGGACGTCTATAAAGACATTATCCTTAAATGCGGCGGCGACCTCGTAGAAAGACAGGAAACGGATGTAAGCAGCCCCCTGTACTACGGGAGCTGGCACCAGGCGTATTCGACAAGCGGGAACGGCTGGTTGGCTGAAGTGATGATGGAGATGTACTATTTTTGCCGTGAGCACGGTGCGGAGGGATGTGAGAAGTATAAAGAAGCCTTGACCAGAGTGATATTATGGATAATCCAGAATACTTACTCGGCAGAAAACACATTCTTCCTTGAAGAACCCGAGAACGCAATAGGCGGTATCTTCTGGAACTACAAAAATAGATACGTCAGGACCGATTCGCTATGCCACGGCCTCAATGCCTACATTGGCATTCTAGATGATTTAGATGACGGCGTATTGCTCACGCTGCCGGAGGAACCCTTTGAGGTAATACTGAAAAGGCTACGAAATTGAACCCCGCCGACTTGCGAAATGACGGTAACTGTGGTCTAATTCAGCCTGTACCGGACTGACAGTTGGGGAGGTGAGAATATGGACCTGAAAGCTCTGCACAAGATAGGCTACGGCCTCTACGTGGTTACCTCAGTAAAGGGCGATAAACTTAATGGGCAGATAGCCAATACCGTTTTCCAGATAACCTCCGAGCCACCGACGGTCGCCGTGAGCATCAACAAGAGCAACCTGACCTGGGAGTTTATCAAGGAAAGCCGGGTTTTTACCGCGTCCGTCCTCTGCCAGGACACGCCACTCGACTTCATCGGGCGTTTCGGGTTCAAGTCGGGCAGGGATACCGACAAGCTCGAAGGGCTCAACTATAAAATAGGCCAGACAAAAGCACCTATCGTTATCGATAACGCGGTATCTTATCTTGAGGTCGAGGTAACCAACGAGATGGACATGGGCACCCACACCGTCTTTGCCGGTCGGGTTGTAGATGCCGAAGTCCTCACCGAAGAGCCCTGCATGACCTACGAGTATTACCATCAAATCAAGCGAGGGGTAACACCGAAGACAGCCCCCAGCTATATTGAGGAGAAAAAGGCAGAGGCACCGGGCTCGGGGAAATACCGCTGTACCGTTTGCGGGTGGATTTACGACCCCGAGATTGGCGACCCGGATGGCGGTATCGCCGCGGGCACCCCGTTTGAGCAGGTGCCGGACGACTGGGTATGTCCTGTCTGCGGGGCCGCCAAGAGCGCTTTCGAGAAGATTTAGGTTGTTCGAATTTCAGGCACAGAAGCCCGTAGTGAGATTAAAATCCGGGAGGCAAATACAAATTGTCACTTAGTTCAGACATAAAAGAATACGCCCTGAGCCTCGGGTACGACCGGGTAGGCTTTACCACCGCCGACAGCTTTCCCGTTCTACAAAAAGAATTAAACGACCGTTCCGATATGTATGACTGGGTAGGACCGTGGTTACTGCGGAACGCTGACCCAAGGAATGTACTACCTGAGGCCCGGTCGGTAATAGCACTGGTCTACGACTACTTCCGGCACTCATATCCCGAGGGGATGACAGGTAAGGTCGGGCGATATTACCTGTCCTTGGGCAGTGGTGAGCCACCTCATCCTATTTATCGGGCACGCAATGTCTTACTGATTGAGTTTCTAACGAATCAGGGTTGCCGTGTGGGGTGGGGACTACCAGCCCGATCCTCGGCTGCCCGTGCCGGGGCAACCAGCTACGGTACGAACTGCTTCGCCTTTGCCGAAGGCATTGGCTCTTTTATCAGCATCGTTCCACTTGTGATAGACAAGGAACTTGAGTACGATACACCGACATTCGACGTAAATTGTCCTGAAGAATGCACTCTCTGCATTGATTCTTGCCCAACAGGGGCTCTTTACGAGCCACTGAGGATGAATCCTCGCCTTTGTATAACGTACAATACCTATTCCACACCAGGGTCAATCATTGGCAAAGGACAGGAAGTATTGCCTCTCGAGCTACGGGAGGGCATGGGTACCTGGGTTTTCGGCTGTGATGTCTGCCAGCAGGTCTGCCCACGCAATCAGGCCAAGCTCAAAGCAAAGCTACCGCCGAATGCTTTTCTTGAATACATTGCCGATGATTTCCAGCTCGAAAAGATACTGAACATTACCGACGAGCACTATCGTAGAATGTATGACTTGCTAGCGATGAAATACATCGTTAATAAACGCTACTTTCGTAGAAATGCGGCGGTGGCTCTCGGCAACCAGGGTAGCCAGGAAGCTGTACCAGCACTGACCCGGGCAATGCAGGACCCGGATGAGTTGATTCGTGGACATGCTGCCTGGGCGCTGGGCAGGATTGGTGGCAAGCAGGCCAAACAAGCTCTGGAATCGAGCCTGCTACACGAAACATCCGAATACGCTACCGGGGAGATTAAGGCTGCCCTGACGATGTTTTAACAAGAACGGAGCGGCGGACACTGAGGTGGCAAAAGAATCACAAAATCTTCCCCTAATCGCTGAGATAATTAAGCGTTCGCGGCTGCCGTGGCGCTGGGCTACCGTAATCGTTGCCGCTGTCTTGCTCCTGTTTTTCGCCCTGGCGGCACTCCTAGACGGGTCTTTCTCCGACCTTTCCGACTGGAACCTCTGGCGAGCGTTTCTGGGGCCGCCGTGTATAATAGTCTACATCCTGTCGATTTATCCGTTCATGCAGCGAATGTGGGAGCGGGCCCTCCAGGCTTTCGAGCCACTATTACCCTCTGAAGAGAATGAGACGGTGGTGACAGCCCTCGTGCCGAACCGCCGCTGGGAATGGGTGGCCGTATTGCTGGGAGCAGCCCTCTGGTTCGGTATAGAACGTCCCTGGCTCTGGGTTGACCAGTGGCTGGACGTTTATGCATCGGTCACAATCCTGCTTATGTTTGCCATCTTAAGCTGGCTAATCTACAACGGACTAATCTGTGCCAGACGTCTTAATATACTGAGTCGAAAGCCCCTGAACATCGATATTTTCAACACCGAACTGGTACCCGTCGCCCGCTACAGCATGGGCATGGCGCTTGCCTTCACTGGCGGCATCAGCCTGAGCCTTGTATTCCAGTCCATTGAGAGCCTGTTAGCCTGGCAGAGCATCACCATTTATTCGATACTGGTCTGCGCGACGATTCTGCTGTTTTTCCTCTCCATGTGGAGCACGCACAATGTCATGGCCAGAGCCAAGAGGCGCGAGCACGACCTGGCACGGAATAATCTGGAAAAGGTCACACGCGAACTGAGGGAGGCAGCAGTACAGGATAGCCCGGAGGAAATGGACAGGCTTTATACCGCCGTGGCTGCCTGGGGTATCTACGAGAGGCATGTCCGCGAAACCCCGGAGTGGCCTTACAACGCTACTATATTACGCAGGTTGTCTGTGTCAGTCCTCATACCGGCTGTTGTCTACCTGATAAAGGTAATGTTCAACCTGACGATTGGCCTGTAGTTCATACTTTCAAACGACAATATTGTGGAAAATCGAGTGATATACCTCACACTGTCGGCATAGCTTTATCTTGCTATCCCAGCTTGCCTGCAGCTCTCCATGACACAGGGTCCCGTTGATAAACCAGCAAAAATGCCCTGCCTTGAACTCCCACGCCGGACAATTCTCCCTCCGTTCAACAGGACAGTTCTTTATCTCCCAGCACCGAGGTACATCCCCGTTTGCGGACATCTTCAAGGCCAGGAGAAAGAGCAGTTGTCGCTCGACACTCACCGGTACGTTCCGCCACCCCTGCTCAAAACTCTGTATCGCTTTGCCCGAGACACACAGGAGGCGCGCCAGTTCACTCTGAGTCTTGCCCAGAGCACGGCGGACCATAGAAAATTCACTACCATTCATCAGAGACCTGCACTCTCCTCCACAATAATACCACAACGTAGGATACATTAACAGACCACATTACTGCACTGCCCCCATATAAATAATCATGGTAAATACACGATATAAAAGACTGGTTGTTGACAGAAGTACCACATTGTGGTACACTATTTTTGGACCTGAAAAGATAAGGACAGGTAAGGAGGCGAGAGGAACGACGATGAGGCGATTTCTGGCAATCGGTGTAGTGATTGTGGGTGTGGTGAGCCTGGTTCTTGGCACAGTATTTATTGTGCAGGCCAACACCACAAGTACCGAAATTAGAGCAGGGTTACAAGATGAAAAGGTAACCCTAGGCCTGCCAGCTGAGGATGAGGACGGTTACACAAATGGGAACGTGGTAGACACAACCGCAGAACTACAGGCCGCGCAGGACATCCTTCTTGAGCACATGCGCGACAGCTATGGAACATATGGAGACACGGGCAGGGGTTCGCCCGAACGGACCTCATACCTTGATGGTCTTACCCTGATGAACTCGATGTACATAGCAACTATGGGTTATGGTGTCACCACGGTTATCACCGGTATTGGCGCCTTCATGATTATCGTGGGGATTGCCCTGGGCGCTACTGGAGTCCTGCTACTGCGGGCACAAACAAGAGTATCGTAATAGCATAAGATTTAGAGAAAGCTAGCAGCGCTTCGAGAGTCATTTGAACCCTCCCTCGAGGGGGTTCAAATGACCTACTCGGAGATTTCCTTAATATAATCGAGAATAGGTTGCAGGTTCTCTTTCTTAACGGCATCCCGGTTCCTGGACCCCCACCTCCCCGGCACCTTGAAGTACCGGATTTCCTGCCTGATGTTCTCCGGGATTTTCTCATAGGCAGCCGTACTCTCGGCATCCTCCGGGGGCACCAGCCCCACCACGAGCAAGATGACCTTTTTCCCTTGCAAAACAGGCCACTTTTTCTTCAGGTAACCCCGAAGGCTTATCCATCCGGCATACGTACCTGCGCAAATTATCACCAGGTCGTATTCCGTCAGTTTCCTGTTTTTTGCCTGGCCTGGTTTATAAAGGTCTGAGGAATCAATAGATTCATGCAGCCACTCTGCGTATTTCCGTGTCGAGCCGAGAAATGACCGGTATATAATCGCCGTTTTCATAAAGCTGGCCTCCCGTTATTAGAGCTTGCCCCAGTATAACCTCATGTTGCAGAGATAAACAACCGGTAAATAACCACCAGGTCTTATTAAAATAGCCCCCTGGGCCAGTAAATTGGCACCTCTGGTACTTTTTCGTTTCTTACATTCGCATCACAATTGGTCAGTACAAAAAGAATACAGGCGTGAGCAAAGGTGGTGGGCAACTGGCCACGGCGGACGGGTATTGCATTATTATGTTATAATAAGCCCACGTGCTGAAGAAAAGCACGATACAACGCCGGCAGGGGAGCAATCCCTGGCCAGTTAGGGGGGGCGTCAGGAGGTGTTTGATGGCAAACTGTCCAAACTGTGGTCTGTCTACGATGCGGACCAAGGACTGGGCTTGCCAGTGGTGCGGTTACCCGCTGGTCTCGGGGATTTACGGTAAAACATCCAAGACATTTGCGGAACTCAAGCAGGAGAGAGAAGGCAACGCGGTAAGCACAGCCCTGCTGGTTGAAACCGAACCAACTGTAGAGCCTGAGCCCGAGATAAACGAGGTAGTCGAGACCGAGGTAGAACCGGAGCCTGAACCCGAGACAAGCCAACTCGTCGAGGCCGAGGTAGAGCCAGAACTCGAACCCGAGGCAAGTCAGCTCGTCGAGGCCGAGGCTGAGCCGGAACCTGAACCCGAGACAAGCCAGCTCGTCGAAGCCGAGGCTGAACCAGAACCAGAACCCGAGACAGGCCAAATTGTCGAGGCCGAGGCTGAGCCAGAACCCGAACCCGAGACAAGCCAGGTAGTCGAAGCCGAGGCTGAACCAGAACCCGAGCCAGAGACAAGCCAGGTCGTCGAGGCTGAAGCAGAACCGGAACCCGAACCAGAAACAAGCCAAGTGGCTGAGGCTGAGGTAGAGCCAAAACCCGAAACAAGCCCGGAAAAAGTAGTACAGCAAATACAGGAAGTAACTGTGTCGGAGCTGTGCACCTCATATCAAGGCTACGGGATGGCAGGCCACGATGAATTCAAGAACAGCGTCTTCCGGGTGAGGGGTATTGTCGATAGCATCGTAACCAAGGAAGTCGTCGACCAGTACCGTATCGCTCTGACGGATGAACAACCGCATCCACTGGGAGACATCTACTGCAAGTTTGAGAAAAAGGATGCTCCAGAGCTCCATAAACTCACGGTAGGCCAGGAGCTTACAGTCCAGGGCAGATATGACGGCTTCGTGACGAATATTGTGCTGGCGGACTGTGTCCTGATTAAATAGGAATTTCGTCGGACCCGTCCTCATACAGGCTTCAAATCGCGCTGTAAACATTTGACAGTCCTCAAAACAGCGTTTAAACTCAATGGCCAGAGGCAGGTAAACCCGCTTCTGGCCATTATCTTTCACTAAATCTTAACAGGGAGGACTGTCATGAGTTTCCCGGAGGATTTTGTCTGGGGCGCCGCCACCGCGAGTTACCAGATTGAGGGTGGCACCTATGAAGACGGTAAAGGCCTATCGGTCTGGGATGTGTTTTGTCGACAACCGGGCAAAATCTGGGGAGGTAACAACGGCGACATAGCCTGTGACCACTATCACCTTTATCAGGAAGATGCCCGGCTGATGGGTGAGCTGGGGTTAAAAGCCTACCGTTATTCAATCTCCTGGCCGCGGGTTTTACCTGAGGGCACCGGGGCAGTCAATGAGAAGGGGTTGGACTTCTACGACCGACTGGTTGACGTGCTGCTGGAGAACGGAGTCCAGCCCTGGGTAACACTTTTTCACTGGGACTACCCCCAATCACTTTTACAACGCGGCGGCTGGCTTAACCGTGAAAGTTCAGACTGGTTTACCGAATATACCAGCGTGGTCGTAGATAGGCTCTCAGACCGCGTCTCCCACTGGATGACACTGAACGAACCCCAGGTCTTTATTACCTTCGGACACCAGGGTGACTATCACGCACCAGGACTTAACCTCGAATTTTCAGACGCCCTGGTAGCCGCCCACAATTCACTTCTGGCGCATGGTAAGGCAGTACAGGTAATCCGTGCCCACGCCAAGACTAGGCCAAATATCGGCGCCGTACACGCAGCCAGTATATACTTCCCAGGTACGGAAAAACAGGAGGACATAGAGGCTGCACATAGCCGGATGTTTTCTATAACAGGAAAGAACTGCTGGAATAACACCTGGTTCGCCGACCCCATGATACTGGGCAGATACCCGGAGGACGGCCTGCGGCTCTTTGAGAGTGAACTACCTGATATTCCCGACGGCGACATGGGAACCATCTGCCAGCCGCTTGACTTCTACGGACTGAATAATTATGAAGGGCGGGGTGTTCGTGCCACCGATGATGGCGGCTCCGAGATTATCCAGAGTCCCGACGGCCCACCACTGACGACCATGGAGTGGCAGGTAACTCCGGCAGGCTATTACTGGGGCCCCCGGTTCCTCTTCGAACGGTACAAGCTACCCATAGTTGTCACCGAGAACGGGATGGCAAATTGCGACTGGATTCATCGTGACGGCAGGGTCCATGACCCCCAGCGTATCGACTATATGGCCCGGTACCTTAGTGAACTGAAGCGCGCCATCGACGAAGGGATAACCGTTAATGGCTATTTCGTATGGTCCCTGATGGATAATTTCGAGTGGGCATACGGGTACAGGCAGCGGTTTGGAATAGTACACGTAGACTATGCCACACAGAAGCGTACCCCAAAAGACTCGGCGTACTGGTATAAAGACGTGATAGCTTCTAACGGGTCTACCCTGACGAATTTACCGGGGACAGGATGATAGAGCTGGCCGCCCGGGTATCCAATTCGTTCAGGAAAACTTGGTCGACAACTCCCGATGTGGTCAGCATTGCCCCGGGTAGAGTAAACCTCATCGGCGAGCACACCGATTACACTGGCGGATTCGTGCTTCCTGCAGCGATTGACCGGCACATTGTGGTCGCTGCGAAGAGAACAAACGGTTCCAAAGTCACCGGCTACTCTGTTGACTTTGATAATATAGCGAATTGCCCTGTCGGTGAGTATGACCCGGAGCATCCGGTGGAATGGTTCCACTATGTTGCCGGTGTGCTGTCCGAACTGGAGCGCACCGGTCACTTCGTGCCTGGTTTCTGCTTCTCGGTGGGTGGTGATATCCCCATTGGTGCCGGACTTTCCTCCTCCGCGGCACTAGAGATGGCAGTACTCACCGCGCTAGAAGGGCTGCTGGGAATCAGGATGGATGACAGGGAGGCAGCCCTCCTTTGCCAGAGGGCGGAAAACGATTTCGTGGGCATGAACTGCGGAATCATGGACCAGTTAATTTCGAGAATGGGGCAACGTGACCACGCCCTGCTGATTGACTGCACCAGCCTGTCAGTAGAACCGGTAGATGCGAACCTGCCGGGATACTCGTGGCTGGTGATTGACTCAGGTAAGAGGCGGGGACTGGTAGACTCAGAATACAACCAGAGACGCAGTGAATGCGAACAAGCACTTGCTGTTGCCCGTACTCTATTCCCCAACAGAGAAATCAGAAACCTGAGAGATGTTTCCAGCGATGCCCTCCCTGCATTGAGACAGGTATGTGACGACAAGGTGTACCGTAGATTACGACACGTTATCACCGAAAATGAACGTGTCCTCAAAACGGTGGATGCCCTTCGCCGTCGGGATGCAGAAACGGTCGGCCGTCTCCTCTACCAGTCACACGAAAGCCTGCGGGACGATTTCGAGGTATCCTGTAAAGAGCTTGATAGCACCGTCGAGACGCTGTCGCAAACGCCAGGAGTTAGTGGAGCCCGGCTCACCGGCGCGGGATTCGGTGGGGCCGTTGTTGCTCTCGCCCGGACTAACACCATACCGGTGATAGCGAAAGCCATTAAGGAAACCGGGGCACAGGTTTTCTCGATTAAGATAGATGACGGGGTCCGGCTTCTGGAGGTACACCGGTAAACCACCTGATTAAATAAAATACCAGCCTTCGTGGGGCTGGTACTTCAAAGAATCGCTATTCAGCAAGCACAGACTATTAAATGATAGTCCTAATGTCCCTAGCCGCTACTTTGCCGTCGTCTCCGTCTGGCGTTACTCTTGGCCTTTATGCGGGCAGCCTCTCTCTTGGACACAAAATGCCGATGAGCCTTTGCCTCGCGCAAAATACCCTCCATCTGCACCATTCTCTGAAAGCGACGTAACAACGCCTCCTGGGACTCACCTTCACGTATCCAAACTTCTAACGCCATATCACTCCATTACTTCTAGAGACATGCACAGGCCAGATATTCTCCAGCCTGTGCAAGTCCGATGTCTTAAATCAGTTTATCTTACCGGTCTGACCTTGCGGTAACAATCGCTGCAGTAAACCGGTCTGTCACCGCGGGGCTCAAAGGGTACCTCGGTGTCCTTGCCACACTCGGCACAGACTACCCGAAACATCTGGCGTGGAGCCCGGTAACCACCACTGAAGCGGTCTGCCTTCCTTGCCTGGCGGCATGCCGGACAGCGCTTGGGCTCATTGGTGTATCCTCTGGACTGAAAAAGCTCTTGCTCTTCTGCACTGTGGATAAAGCTCTCGCCGCAATCGGCACACTGGATCGACTTGTCCTCGAAACTCACTGGACGACCTCCTCTCTTTGGTATTTTAGTTAGAGTCCGGGTCATCCAATGCTTACGTGGGCTGAAAAAGCTCTAGAAGCTTGTAATAACCTAAACCGACACTAATCAAATTTTATTATACAATAAAACGGATATATCTTCAAGCAATATGTATGAGGTCTGGGAGAGCAGGCAGGGATTGGGGACACAACTCCCATTTGAGAAGAGTGAATTTATACCAGCGGTGCAAGAGTTGCTTTTTTCAAATCATACTTAATGAACATTGCCAGGGGAGTCATCTATTTCTTTTCCTGAAATTCCTGCCGTGTCGATGAAAAAGCGGCTCCCATCCCGAATATACCCATTTTCCAACCGTAGCCAAGCTCCATAACCTTGTCAATATCCTCGGGTTGGGCGATACCTTCCTGCACCATTTTACGCGCTTCAGTAGCGGCCACACGATACAGCCGGTTGCCTATGAATCCAGGATCACCCGGGACATCCTTCACCCGCACCCCTTCTTTACCAATGCTCTTACAGAAAGCTTCCATGAGCTGCAGAGTATCTTCAGAAGTATCGGGCGTGTAAGCCAGTTCAATAACCGGCAACACGACAGGCGGACGAAACCAGTGCATACCGAGAAAACAGCTTTTCCGTTTTACTGCTTCTGCCAGACTGGTGATAGTAAGAAATGAGGTATTGGAAGTAAAAATAGAGTTCTCTTTCACAATAGAATCAAGCATAGTGAACAGCTTCAGCTTGGCATCTCTATCTTCCAGAACCTCCACTGTGCCTCCACCAATAGACTCAATGATAATCTCGCAGTCCTTGAGGTCTTCCAGTCTGGTTGATAGTACCAAATTGGCGAGCGCATTTTCCATTTGCTCCGCCGTGATTTTACCGCGTTCAACGCCGGTTTTCAGTCCATAACGCCCATCTACGATGGCACTTCGAGTTTTAACCAGTATTTCATCTGTCAGGTCACAGCAGATGACCCTATACCCTGCAGTTACGATTACCTGGCTTATGCCACTCCCCATGACACCTCCACCAATTACCCCGACCGTATGTACACTCTCGATATTCATGCAAATCTCCTTTTACAATGTCTGCTTGATATTAACAATTGTGATTATGACTATAATCGCATGTTATGAACAGATATGCACCACTATCTCGATAAGTAGTATATCCTATCTTAGCGTACTCATGCGCATCGGTCTATATAGGATTTCCATTGTTGCCTATCCAAAGAATTAATCTCCTGTTTCGTAGGGGCCAAAGAGTACAGTAGCCTTTTTACGATGCTTATTCTTGTCTAAAAACACTAAAAAGCCCGTATAAAAGACTTTCAACTGAATTCCAGAGTAGTGATTTGGTGGAGCCGAGGTATCAATAGGTAGTACTGGTAAAGACTTCGATTTAGTTTTTAGTTTCATCATTTAAAATTGAGTCTTCTTCAAGAAACCCAATCTACTAGATTGTGACATCGGACAAACATCCCGGATATTTATTCAGCCATGCGTACGAGTGGATAATACCGTTTGCATTTTCTGTACGTTAACAAAACAGTCTTGCGTTCTGATCAGAAGAAGGCTAGCAGACCATTGAAGACCTGCTAGCCGTATATACTCATCCATCTCATAGCATCTATACAATCACAGAGATAACCTTTTTATAACCTCACCACCAACAATTTCTCCAGTATTTTTGAAACCTAGTTTGCGATATAGAGTATCAGCATATATGTTATCTGGCTTATGGCTGAGGTAAATATCGGTGCAGTCTTCCTCTTGTTTCAATAAAGCTATAACTTTGTACATTGCCTGTTTACCGTAACCGTTGCCCTGATACCGCTCATCGATCATTAATCTCACTATCCAGTACCTACCATCCTCTGGGTCTCTGCCATACATGGTGAATCCAACCATCACTTCACTATTGTAGATAGCCATTGGTATCAATGACTGGTCTGCTTTTGATTGTGCAATTGAGTAGAGATTCGTTGCTACAAAATCCTGTTGTTCTGGTCTTACCTTCAGCCCGATACACTCAATCCAATTGTCTTTAACTAAAGGGCTCAGCGTAATCATAATTATTTATCTCGCCAATACATAACCGATTTCATTCTTTGAATTAGATAGAGTGCACAAACAATACCACCATAAACTTAGTAAGTCAAAGGGGTGAAATGAGCTTTTAAACAAACATCGGGATGTTTGTCCAACCATGCGTATAGCTATTTGATACCGTTTAGTTTTTATCAAATTATGATTAGCAATGCATATATGTAGGGCTATTTACCCTTCCAGACAGGCTTTCTCTTTTCTACGAATGCCCTGGCTCCTTCAACGGCATCGTCTGACCCCCATACTGAACTGATAAGTCCCTGGCCGAGACGGCGTGCATAATCTATCGGTACCTCTAGGCCGAGTGTCGTCAACTGTCTGGTGGTACGTATTGCAAGTGGTGCATTGTCACAGATAGTCTCGGCCATCTGTGTAGCGGTCGGCAATAACTCAGGAAGAGAGACAACTCTAGTGACCAAGCCAATTCGGTACGCTTCCTCGGCGTTGATGGGCTCCCCGCTCAGTAACAACCACATAGCATTGGATAGACCGACGAGACGCGGTAGGGTAAACATGGCAGTCGGTGGGCAGAGCCCTACTTTAACCTCAGCGAGAGCAAATGTAGCATTGTCCGAGCATATACGGATGTCACAACCAAGAGCACGCTCAAATCCTCCACCGTACGCTAGACCGTTTACAGCCGCAATAGTCGGTTTGTTGTGCTCGATGGCAGCCCTACGCGCGAATGGTACAGTACTGCCACTCTGCGAGTCCTGTCCAGCAACCTCCTTCAGGTCCCGTCCTGCGGAGAAAGCACGTTCACCCGCACCGGTATAGATTGCAACCCACGCATCTTCATCTTCAGCGAAATTATTCTCTGCCTCGCGTAGTTGCTGACCAAGTTCTGTACCGAGGGCATTAAGACGTTCTGGTCTGTTCAAGGTGATATAGGCAACGTGCCCCTTCTTCTCATAGAGTACGTATTCTGGCATTTCTGTTCCCTCCTTAGCGGATAGACCGCCTTCCTTTCATTGTACCTCTAATTTCACAGTCTATCTCAGCTTACTCTGCGCCGATGCTGCTAGTTAATATTCGTTTCCAACTAGAATTGACATACACTTCACGTAACTCAGCGGGTAACGTAGATGCCAATACTTCTGAATCTACTATTTATATGCCTTGGAAGACATTATTGCATTTCGTCGATTTAAATAACCCTGGGGTCATTACGAAGATGATACAGACCCTCGATGCGAAAAGGTCCTATGCCCTTGTAATATCTACTTGTGCCTCAATGACCTCTCAAACGACGAAGGAGGCTTATGAAGAACCTCCTTGGGTAAAACTCCTAATCATTTCTTCCCTCAGGGCATATCGGTCAACAGGTGGGACTGAGGCTCCGGGCCTTTCCACCAAGATGATTGCGCCCTCCGGACAACCAGAGGCACAGGCGCCACAACCAATACACCGGTCTACGTTCCGGTCTGGCACGTCCCCATCTCCCAAAACCAAAGCGTTTGCCGGGCAACGATCAATACAGATTGCACAAAACGTGCATAGTCCTGAGTCAAAGGACGGCTCAAATCCGTGGGGAACAACCTCAGCAGGTTTAGGCTGCATGAGGATTGGTTTAAGCCTCGCACAGTGGCAACCACAGCAATTGCAGAGGGCATCAAGTCTTTGACTATTGCCGGTGGCATGCATCAGACCGGCTTCCTCTGCCTGGCGCATTATGTCTATGGCCTCCTCTTTGGTCACCTTTCGACTTAGCCCTCTTTCACTAAGGTATTCGGCAGTGGCAAAGAATGTGAAACATACCTCGTTAGGCATTCCGCAGTCATCATCTTCATCGAGTAACAGTGCCTGGTGACGACAGTAACATGTACCTACGGCAATGGGTTCAGACTTCTCAATATAGGCTACGACCTGGTCATAGGTTTGGATTATTGTCTCAGCCTTAATCACTTTATCTACCGGAATAACACGTGTGGGAGGATACGAAATTATGGGTGGACCGCTACGCAAAGCCTCTGCCGCAGTCCTATAGTTGTGTATGGCCCTCGCTATCTCCCGGTCTCTGTCTGTTTTCGTTCCCCGCAT
>DUFD01000035.1 GCA_011171075.1 Dehalococcoidia bacterium
ATATGCTGCTTAGGGATTCGGAGGGTGAGGTAAAAACCATTATGTGGTCGGAATCCGTGGATCTTTTTGAGCAGGTGTTACTGTCGAAACGGCGGTATGACGTTTATATAGACGGAAAATGCGTCCGGTCTGAAACTCATGCCCACTGGTTACGATGGTATTTTCAATATGAGTTTATCATGATGCTTGAAAATTCTGGGTTTGATAGCATCACTACTTATGGTGACTACACCGATGACCACGCGACACAGGACAGTAAGATAATCATCTACGGAGCACGTCGCCCACGCGCGTCATGAGGGAAGGGATCACAACTTGATATGGACAAACCCTAGACAACGTAATTATGGTTCTTTGACATTTTCTGGTCGGCCAATTATGATGCAAAGATGGCACCGACATTAATTGTGACCCTCGAGCAATCGGGGATGGACAAATACAGCCAGGAGCTCGCCCGGAGGTTACCTGTCCGCACGATAGAGAGCCGGCGGTATCTGTCTTTCTGGCAGACCCTACGACTGGCGGGTATTATCTGGAAGGTGAAGGACATCGTTCACCTTCCGAACCAGCACTTTGCCAGGTATGCCCTGTTTCGTCGTCGGCCTTTCATTGTTACCGTGCATGATATTGCGCGGTTTCGCTTTAACTTCGACCGGGAGTCGCTACTCGAGCGCCTGATGCTGAAGCTGGATGTGCTCGGTATCAAGCGTGCCGCTCATATTATCGCCACCTCACAGCATACCAGAGATGACCTTGTGCAATATCTGGGTATACCCGAAGATAAGATTACCGTGATTTATAACGGCTCTGATTGTCGGGTGTTCAAGCCGCTGAACGGTGAGGGTGAATTTCTCAATGGCAGGTTCATCCTCTATGTCGGTTCGGAGAGACCTCGAAAGAACCTGGGTCGACTTTTCGAGGCCTTTGCCAGGCTTAAACCGGAGTTCGACGGCCTGAAATTGGTCAAGGTTGGACCGGTAGGCAGGTCCAGGTCATATCGGCAGGACACCATGCGGAAACTCAGCTGTTTGGCGATAATGGATGATGTTGTCTTTGTTGATTACGTTCCGGAGTCAGACCTGGCCGGCTATTATACCTCGGCGGAGCTGCTTGCATATCCGTCTCTATATGAGGGCTTCGGGCTACCACCTCTGGAGGCAATGTGCAGTGGTTGTCCCGTGGTTACCTCCAATACCTCGTCGCTCCCCGAGGTCGTTGGCGAGGCCGGTATCATGGTAAGCCCTGACGACACTAATGGCTGGGTTGAAGCGATGAAGCGGGTACTTACTGACCGTGGACTCAGGGACGAAATGGTCAAGAAAGGCCTGACACAGTCGAAGAAGTTCTCCTGGGACAGGACAGCCCAGCAGACGCTGGAAGTCTATCGAAAGTTTGCTGACGGATAAATCGTAGCCTTGGATAGTCAAACGGATAGTGTCGAGACCAGACAGGAGCGACGAGAGAAGAAGCTCAGGAAGAAACGGGAGCGTATTCGCAAACATGGCAAGGGACTGGCTTCCATGTACAGGAACGTCATCCTCAAGCGACTGAAACGCGGGAGGTGAACGAAAGGATATGAAAGAGGTTCTGTCAAATCCGGATTTGGTGGCCTACTGTGGTCTCTATTGCGGGGCCTGTCGCTCATATTTGAGAGATAAATGTCCCGGTTGCCATGAAAATGAGAAAGCGAAGTGGTGCAAGATAAGGGTATGCTGTATCGATAATAAGTATCTGTCCTGTGCCGATTGCCAGCAGTATGATAATCTCAAAGACTGCAAGCTGTTCAATAATTTCATGGCCAAGATATTCAGCTTTATCTTTCGTTCCGACCGGCCTGCCTGTATCCAGCAGATTAGAGAGCTGGGGATTCAGGGTCATGCCGATAACATGGCCGAGACAAAGCGTCAGAGTATTAAAAGATAGATAGCTCCTAACTGATATCAAGCGTTTTAGTCATCCGAGAATAGTGCAGCCTCTTGTCGTTCGACACCGGAAAATATTCCTCACTCTGGATAACAAACCCCAGGGATTCCCAGAACTGCCTGGACACCAGAGAAGCCTCTAAATCAAGAGTGGTAACCTTTTCAATCAGGGCTTTTTTCTCTAACTGTCGTACAATCAGTTTACCTGTGCCCTTTTGCTGATGGTGCGGATTGACGAATACCCTGCGGATATTTGTACCAGACAGGGTGCCTGTGCCAAATATTTCACCATTGCACTCAGCAACTACGGTATAACCATTGGCGGCATCATTCAGGATTTGCTCTTCGGAGTGGTAGTCCTTGAAGAACTCCACTGCCTCTTCTGGATACGCTTCACGGTACGACACGTCAATCGTGTGTTGAATTAATTGATATACGGCCTGTAAATCGTCGTCAGTGAATTCCCGTATTTGAATGTTCTGTAACATGGCTGCATTCTTTAGCGGGGTTTACGCTCTGTTGCCTTATGGTTGATACTGGGAATAATGCCTGCTACACCCGGAACCTGATTTCTTCAGGGGTGACGTTCTCGATATACAGGTCCACGCCGTCAATGGTGATATCCAGCTTCCTTCTGGGAAAGTACAGGTTCCAGGAGTATCCCTGATAGCCCGATGCCTTAATCTGAACAATAGAGTATATATCTTCGGATGGCATTCCGGCGTAAACAATCCGGTCTTTGCCCCGTTTCAGGTGGAAACCTTCTCCGACCGCTAGTACAACTGTTTTGCCCATACTGGCTGACATCATTTGTCCAGTCCCCTCTGTAACCCGCGCAGGTAGGCTATCTGTCCGGTATGCTGTATTATCTCACACAACAGTATGGCAATAGTCTGGCCGATAGTATATTCTCCCATGGGTGTCTGGATTTTCTCATCAAGCTTATCAGCCGTTGTGGACTTCAGGTAATTAGTAGTCTGCGCTCGTGTCGCTTCGGCATACCCCATAAGGTCCTTGAGTTCAGGTACGGGAAAGGCAGCAACTTGGTCGGCAGTGTAGCCCCAGCCATCATCATGGGGTTCCTCGGGCAGTTTGAGCTTTAGGTGCCACTTCTCGGTTACCCACACCTGGGGTTTCTGTTGAATCCAGTCATGAAGCAATACATCCTCGGCTCGTATTTGATGCCATAGAATGAATCCTATCGAGTTAGCTTCGTCTCCCGGGCGCCACGTCAATTCCTCGTGGCTCAGTCCTTTCACAGCTGTCGTCACTGCGTTTTGCACTTGTTCGAGCGTATCTAGAACAAAATCGCTAGTCTCCATATGTGGTCACCTCCTTGGTCTATTGCTCTATTTGTTATTCAGCAGATTTACGGGCTACGAAGACGCCCATAGGCATGTCGGAGCCTTCGTAGTACTCCATCAGCTCTAACCGAGCGTTGCCGAGAGCGTCTAAATATTGCTGCCGCGAGAACAGGCCAATCTCCATTGACTGTGTGTGGTACGTAACCTTACCATTCCGCCCTACTAGATGATGGAAATCTACTTCTATCAGGCCAGGTGCTTTGAATTTGACGTTCTCCATGCGGCTGATGCAGACGTGGGGTTGTTTCACGGCGTCAACCACAATCTTTGGCTTAAATTCCTCCTGAGTAGACCAGGGCGTCAAACACAGAATGCCGCCAGGCTTTAGGTGAACGGCAAAATTCGACACCGCTTTTTTCAGGTTGTTCAGTGTACGTACGCAACCGATTGAGCCATACATGCACACCACAGCATCGAAGTTATGCCCCAAGACGATATCCACCATGTTACCGAGGTGGAACTCAACATCCGGGAACTTTAGGATGGCGCGGTTCAGCATTGCCGGACTGAGGTCCAACCCGGTGACGGTGTATTGTTCACGCCAGTAGGGTATGTGTCCACCGGTTCCACAGGCGATATCAAGCAAAGCATTGCCATCACTCAACTTGTAGGAATCTATGAGAGTTAAAGCTTTTGCGGCTTCACGCTCATATTGCTGGGGTTTCACGTACAGTTCATCGTAGTATGCAGCGATGTCTGCAAATTCGTCGTCCATTGTTGCTCCGTGCTGGCAGCGTAGATTGATGACCTGAACCTAGTCTTCCAGCTCGTCGATGGCTTCGTCACCCTCTTCGGCTTCACGGGCCAGCTCCTCGTCAAGCTGCTCTTTGAGACGGGCTGCCCGGGGGTAGCCGATTTGTAGACGCCTTTGCAGGAAGGATGTCGAGACGTTTTCGTGCTCCCTGGCAAGCTGCTTGGCTGCCTCCAGGAGTGAGTCCCTGGGTGCTTCCCGTATCTTGAGGTTCGAGGGTGCCCGCAGGTCATCCTCGATTTGTAGCGGTGTAATATCGTCCCGTTTCTGGCTTCCCCAGAAATAGACCAGTCTCTCGGTCTCGGTGTCGGAGACAAAACAGCCCTGGAGGCGCTTCGGTTTTGAAGCCTCGGTAGGCATAAATAACATGTCGCCCCTGCCCAGCAGCTTTTCTGCACCGGCGCCATCGAGAATCGTCCGGGAGTCTACCTGTGAGGTGACCGCGAAGCTGATACGCGTGGGGAAGTTGGCCTTGATGAGTCCGGTGACGACGTCTACCGATGGCCGCTGTGTGGCGACCACAAGGTGGATGCCGACAGCCCGTGCCAGCTGGGCCAGGCGGCACAGTATATGTTCCACCTCATCGAAGCCGGCCATCATTAAATCGGCCAGCTCATCAATGACGAGCACTATGTAGGGCATCTTCTCCGGTCCCTGTTTGTTCTTGTTGTACCCCTCGACGTTACGTGCTCCACTTTTAGCCAGTTGCTGGTAGCGCTTGTCCATCTCGTAGTTGAGCCAGCGTAACGAGTCCAGTGCCTTATCTGTCTTCACGATAACCGGTACAGCCAGGTGTGGTGCGCTGTTGAACTGTGTCAATTCCACACGTTTCGGGTCAATCATAATGAAGCGCAGGTCGTTGGGTGTGTTGTGCATCAACAGACAGCAGATGATGGAGTTCAAACAGACGGTCTTACCGCTACCGGTTGCCCCGGCAATGAGTAAATGAGGCATTTTCCCAAGGTCCGATGCCTCCGCTTCGCCTCCGGCGCCCTTGCCCAGGGCTACCGCCAACTTTGACCGGCCGAGAATCTTCTGGAATTGAGTGGTCTCGATGACACCCCGCAGGTTAACGGCACTGGTGACTATATTTGGTACTTCGATGCCGACCACGGACTTACCGGGCACGGGTGCCTCAATCCTGATACTGGGTGCCGCCAGCGCCAGGGCTAAATCATTGGACAGAGACGTAATCCGCTCTACCTTCACCCTGGTCTTGGACACTTCCTTGGTCGTTATCTGCACATTGCCGTCTTTGTCCTTCTGCCGTACCTCCTTCATCCTCCGGTCCCAGCCCGGTTCCACACCGAACTGGGTAACGGTTGGCCCTGCATTTATCTGGACTACTTTGGCCTCGACGCCGTAGCTGGCGAGGGCTTCCTCAATCAGCTCCGCCCGGCGCATATTATCTGCCTCACTGAACTCGATATCGGTTGCCTTGTCCAGGATGTCAATCGGGGGCAGTCGCCAGCCGTCGACAGTGACTGATGTCGGCTCACCGTACCTCTTCCATACGTCCTGGGCTACCTGTCGCAGTCCCCGCTGGGGTTGCGGGGGAGTTAGTGTGGGCGTGGCCGGTCTGGTTGCGGGGGGTGCCGGTTTCACTGTTGGAGCGGGGGTGATGGTAGGTGCTACCTGTTTCTGGCGGGTCTGCGTGACAACTGGTCGTTTTGGCCGGTTACGCCACCACTGTACCGGTCTGACAATGATATGGTAACCGACCTCCGGAAACATCAAAATAATGCCGGCAACGAATAGTCCCGCGATGCGCAGGTGCCCGCCCAGCTCTGATTTACCGATTATGCCTGTGCCGACGCTGCCTCCTGCATCAATGAGGCCGAGTATTCCCCAGGCTGCTACGATGATAGCAACACCACCCAGCCACTGGTTCCACCTTCGGGTGAAGAGATAGAGTCGTTGTGTTCTCAACAGCACCAGAGGTGTTACGATAAACAGGATAACGAACAGGATACCCCAGCCAAGCGCGTCCCAGATACTGCTGGCGGCATCTCCGACCCAGGCCGTAATCGTGTCCCACAGGATTGCCAGCGGGACAACCACTGCAATTACTACCAGAGTCCCGAATACAACGCCCCACCGGGTCTGCCTCTGAGGCTGCGCTTTGGGTGTATTTTTAACTGTTTTTCTACTTTTAGGGGTCTTTTTTCTGGCCATATCACTCCGGTTATAACCACATTTTTAGGCTAGACCTTGACCATAAACGGTAAAATCATGGGACGGCGTTTGGTCTGCTCGTAGTAGAACTTGTTCAGTGTGTCCCTGACCTTGGTGTTCACGAAGCCCCACTGGGCGGCACGGTCACCCCCGCGGTCGAGGGTGCGAGCCACCAGGTCGCGGCTCTCGTCCAGCATCTTCCTGGCTTCCCTGGTATCAACAAAGCCCCGTGACACGATATCAGGACGGCCTACCAGCTTGCCGGTCTGGCGGTTGATAGCTATAATGACCACCACCATTCCGTCCCTGGAGAGCATTTTACGGTCGCGAAGCACCACGGTACCGATATCGCCGACGCTCAAACCATCGACATAGACATTGCTCGATGTGACCCGTCCGTCTATCTTAGCTGATTCCGGTCCAATCTCAAGTACCTCACCGTCTTCTATCACGAAAATACTTTCACGGGGGATGCCGATTGACTCGGCCAGCTTGGCATGCTGGCTGAGGTGGCGGTACTCTCCGTGGATAGGGACAAAGTATTTCGGCTTGACCACGTTCAGCAGGAGCTTCAGCTCTTCCTGACTGCCGTGTCCGTGGACATGTACCGGGGCGATGGCACTGTAAACCACCTGTGCCCCCTGCCTCAGCAGGTTGTCCATCGTCCTGGCTACAAGTGCCTCATTACCTGGTATCGGTGTCGCTGATATGGCTACCGTATCCTCAGGCAGAATATGAAGCTGACGGTGGTCACGGTTGGCTATGCGGACCAGCGCAGAGGTCGGTTCGCCCTGACTTCCGGTAGTGACGAAGACAATCTTGTCGTGGGGCATTTTCTTTACTTCATCGAGCCGACCCATTATCCCGTCTGGGGCGTGGAGGTAATCGAGCTCCAGTGCCATCTGGACGATGGCATTCATGTTACGTCCGACGACGAATACCCGACGTCCGTGCTTGGCTGCCGAGTCAATTACCTGCTGAATACGGGATACCAGCGAGGAAAAGGTGGTGATGATTACCCTCCCGGGCGCTTCCGCCATGATACGGTCCAGGGCTTCCCCCACCACTCTCTCCGAGGGTGTATAGCCCGGCAGTTCCGAGTAGGTGGAATCGGAGAGCAGCAGCAGCACTCCCTCGCTGCCCAGCTGGGCCAGTCGCGAAAGGTCGGTGGGTTTACCACTGACCGGCGTATAGTCGAGCTTGAAATCTCCGCTATGGACTATGGTGCCGAGGGGGGTCCTGATTATCAGTCCGGCGGCATCCGGGATGCTGTGGCAGACCGGGAAGAACTCCACCTGGAATTCGCCGAGAGTGATTGTATCCCCGGGTGATACTACCCTGAGGTCGGCCCCGGCGAGCACCTTTCGCTCCTTGAGCTTGACGGATATCAGGCCTTTGGTGAGTTGTGTAGCATAGACGGGCACGTTCAGCTGAGGCAGGATATAGGGCAGGGCGCCAATGTGGTCCTCATGGCCGTGGGTAACCAGTATCCCTCTTATTTTGTTGCGCCTCTCTAGGAGGTAGCTGATATCAGGGATTACCAGGTCGACGCCCAGCATTTCTTCTTCAGGGAACATCAGGCCGGCATCGATTACAATGAGGTCGTCCGGTGACTCAATGACCATCATGTTCTTGCCGATTTCGCTCAAGCCGCCGAGGGGGATTATCTTTAGTCTTGGTTTGGCCATAATGTCAGACCTCAAACATGCCAAGTTGCTTCGGTTGTGGCTTGGCCTCCGGCATTTCGGCTGCTTTTGACAGGAGTGACGGAATCTTTTTCATATCCTCTTCGATTGCATGGCGCAGGCTCTGCTGGTGCAGGGCGGCTGCCGGGTGGTACATGGCGAAGCATATGGTGTCGTTCCACTTCTGGGCGGTGCCATGTATCTTGCTGATTGTCTTTCCGGGGAAGAACTTCGCCATGGAGTAGCGGCCCAGGGTGACAATTATCTTCGGGCTAATAATCTCAATCTGTCGGTCCAGCCACCGGCTGCAATTATTAATCTCGGTGGGCAGGGGGTCGCGGTTTCCCGGCGGACGGCATTTAATCACATTGGCGATAAACACCTGAGTGCGGTCGAGATTTATATATGCCAGTAGCTCGTCCAGGTACTTACCGGCTGGCCCGACAAAGGGCCGCCCCTGCTGGTCTTCATGCCAGCCTGGCCCTTCGCCTATAAAGAGTATATCGGCATCCTCGGCTCCTTCTCCGGGGACAGCGTTAGTCCTGGTTCTGGCAATCTCGCATAGCTGGCAGCGAGCGATTTCTTCATTGAGTGCAGTCAGTGCCGACATGGTATCTTATTAGCCTGTTGAGCAGACATAACTTTGGCACAATGATATCATGGCCACTCTGGCAAGTCAATTTAACCGGTACCTAAGTACGGGTGTCTGCCGAAGGTACATGGTGTACTTTGTTGACAGCAAAACGGACGTAGTTGTAGACTGCACTGGGGGAGGAAAACATGAGTTTGAGAGAAGTCGACCCTGAGGCCAGCCGTATCGTTGAACTCGAGAAGAAAAGGCAGAAAGAAACAATCAACCTGATTGCTTCGGAGAACCATGCTAGTAGGGCAGTACTGGAGATGCAGGGTAGCATATTTACCGATAAATACGCCGAGGGCTATCCTCATAAGCGCTACTATGGCGGATGTGAGAATGTAGACCTGCTTGAGAACCTGGCCATTGAGCGGGCCAAAGAGCTGTTCCACGCTGAGCATGCCAATGTCCAGCCACATGCCGGGGCCCAGGCCAACATGGCCGCCTATTTTGCCTTGCTGAACCATGGTGACACCGCTATGGGGATGAGGCTGACTCATGGCGGGCACCTTACCCATGGCGAGAAGGTGAGTTTCTCGGGCAGTTTATATAACTTCATCAAGTACGGCGTAAACCGGGAAACAGAGAGGATTGACTATCAGGAGATAGAACATCTGGCACTGAAGCACCGTCCCAAATTGATAGTTGCCGGGGCCAGTGCTTATCCGCGGATAATCGACTTCGAGTGCCTGCGGAATATCGCGGACAAAGCTGATGCAAAATTAATGGTTGATATAGCCCATATTGCCGGTCTGGTAGCCGTGGGACTCCATCCCAGTCCGGTGCCATACGCTGATGTTATCACCTCCACCACCCACAAAACACTGCGCGGACCGCGGAGTGGGTTCATTTTGTGTCGTGAAGAGCTGTCTTCGGCGATAGATGCCGCGGTCTTTCCCCAGATGCAGGGTGGTCCCCTGCCACATGCCATTGCTGCCAAGGCGGTATGTTTCCACGAGGCGATGCAGCCTGACTTTCTGGAATATCAGAAGGCCACCCTGAATAATGCGCTCGTTCTTGCTGCCGAGCTTCAACGACTTGGTCTGCGTCTCATATCCGGTGGAACGGACAATCATCTGGTACTGGTAGACCTGACAGAAACAGGGGTTACCGGTATCCAGGCGGAGGTTACCCTGGGGAAAGCCGGTATCGTGGTCAATCGCGACCCCGTTCCCTTTGACCGCCGCTCGCGCTGGGTGACCAGTGGTATCAGGCTGGGGACACCGGCGGCAACCACGCGTGGACTCGGACCTGAGGAGATGAAACGGCTGGCCGAGTTGATTGTGCGGGTTATTAGCAATATAGATGATACCACTGTTGCTGCGGAGGTTAAGGAGGAAGTTCGACAGATAGCCACTCGTTTCCCGGTGCCTGGCATAGATGATTGATAGGAGTACAAAAGCCCCCTCCCCAGTCGGGAGGGGGCTTTTTCGTTTTACGTGATGTCAGAGAATGCTGCTAGTTGTAGTTCTCCCGCTGGAAGATAGTGGCCATACCCTGTCCGCCACCAACACACAGGGTCGCCAGCCCCCACTCAAGGTCACGCCGGACCATCTCGTGGGCGATGACGGCTGCCTGCCTGGAACCGGTCATACCCAACGGATGGCCGATAGCAATGGCACCACCCTTGGGATTGAGCTTCTCGACCTCTTTATCGGTGAAGCCCAGTTCGCGCATGCTATAGACCACCTGACAGGCGAAGGCTTCATTGATTTCGATGATGTCAAAGTCAGAAATCTTCATTCCGGTCCTCTTCAGGATTTTCTGGGTGGACGGGACCGGACCGATACCCATAACCGTGGGGTCGACGCCTATCATTACCGCATGCCGGAAGGTGCACATCGGCTTGTAGCCGAGTTCCTTGGCCTTTTCCTTGGACATGAGAAGTACTGCACCAGCACCATCGCTCCTGGGACAGGAGTTGGCGGCAGTGACCAGACCGTCCTCACGGTAGGCGGGTGGCACTGCGGCGATTTTCTCAATCGAGGTACCGCGGCGGGGGCACTGGTCGGTATCGACAACCTCAGTGGAGCCGTCCTCGTAGTTAATGGTGATGGGGACAATCTCGTCCTTGAAGAGACCCGCGTCCTGGGCGGCGAGGGCTTTATCGTGGCTGGTCAGGGCGAATGCATCCGAGTCCTCTTTGGTGATACCATAGCGCATTGAGAGTTCCTCGGCGGTGCGGCCCATGTCGTAAATCCACATTGGTATATCCGGTGGTAAGAATGCTGGTAAAATGTTGGCCTTTTTCCAGTCCGGGGGATACTCTCCCTCGTCCTGTCCACCGAGAAGTCGTGATAAATCTCCGCCGCCTCCACCAGCACCACGCCTGCCAATCTGTGATGGTGGTACCGGTCCGCGGCGGTCCATGGTCTCCAGTCCACCGGCAATGATGATATCGGCATCATCATTAATAATATAGTGAGCGGCCACGGCAATGGCATTGGACGATGAGGCACACTGTCGGGCAGTATCGCTGCCGGCGACTGACTGCGGTAAGCCGGCAATCAGCACGGTATTTCTCGTCATGGCGTTACCGATGGTAGCAGCCGAGCCGATAACCACTTCGTCGATGAGGTTCGGGTCGAGCTTATTCCTCTCAATTATGGCATTCAGCACCGGGATCATCAGGTCGTTGGGACCAATAGCCCGGTACACACCCCGATCTCCCGCCCGGCCAATTGGTGACCTACATGCATCTACTATGACTGCTTCTTTCATTTGTCTCCTTTCACGTAATGTGATTGCGTGAATGATTAATACACCAAAATCGACTATAGCATATCTGTCCTCGTTTCAGCAAGCAGAGAAATAAGCAATTTGAGTTGTACTGTAAACCCCCTGAACTTAGGGGGTGAGGATGGTTGTCGATAGTGATATAATAGCCTTACGGTGTAGCTATTGAAGAATGAAGAATATTGAAAGAGGAAGTGGTCATGGATGATTTGAAAGTGTTCTCCGGTAATGCCCATCCTGCCTTGGCTCAAGCGATTGCGGACTATCTCGGCATGCCACTGGGCCGGGCTGAGGTCTTCGAGTTTGCCAATGAGAATATCTTCGTAAGGATTCTCGACAATGTCCGTGAGAGGGATACTTTCGTTGTCCAGCCTATCTGCTCGCCGGTCAATAGAAGCCTGGTGGAACTGCTAATTATGATTGATGCCCTCAAGAGGGCTTCGGCTAGTCGTATTACAGCGGTTGTACCATATTATGGCTATGGACGCACTGACCACAAGGACCAGCCTCGTGTGCCGATAACTGCCCGTCTTGTCGCCGACCTGCTCACCACCGCTGGTGCTAATCGACTGCTCACGGTAGACCTGCACGCCGCGCAGATTCAGGGCTTTTTCAGTATACCGGTTGATGAATTGACAGCCTTGACTTTGCAGAGCGATTACTTCAAGAAGAAGGCTATTAGTGACTTTGTCGTAGTGGCCACCGATATTGGCATCTCCAAGCGGGCTCGTGACATGGCTGCAAGGCTGGATGTGCCACTAGCCATTATGGAGAAGCGTCGTTTGGGCAATACCGACAGCACCGAAATACTCAATGTTATCGGCGATGTTGAAGGTAAGGTCGCCCTTGCCTTTGATGACGAGATTCTTACCGGCGGTTCTATACTCAACGTCATTAACACGGTACTGGACAGGGGGGCAAAAGAGGCCTATATCTGCTGTACCCATCCCCTGTTTACTTCTTCGGCTATTGAAAAAATCGATGCCAGCCCGGTGAAAGAGGTGGTCGTTACCGATACGGTACCGGTAACTGGTGGGAAAAAGCTGGATAAGATTATGGTATTGCCGATTGCTCCGCTACTGGGAGAGGCTATCCACCGCATTCATACTGGAATATCCGTGGGGGCAATGTTTGAGTAGCAAAGAAGATATGGTGGAGGTATATCGGGCGGCAGGGGAAGCGGAGGCACAGATAATCAAGGGTCTACTCGAGAGCTATGGCATTCCCTCTCTGCTGAAATCAACGGCTTCGCCGTCCGTACACGCCTTCACCATAGATGGCCTGGGTGAGGTCAGGGTCATGGTCTGGAGGTCGGCGGAGAAGGATGCCAGGGAACTGATAAGAGGAAATACTGATGCCTAAGTGGCTAAGCGGACTGCTTGATTCAAACGAGAAAGAGCTTAAGCGATTTCAGCCGACGGTAAAGAGAATAAATGAGCTTGAGCCGGAGTACGAGAGGCTCAGTAACGACGAGCTCCGCGCCAAGACCAGAGAGTTCAAACAGCGCCTTCAGTCCGGTAGTATGCTTGACGAGCTTCTACCTGAGGCCTTTGCCGCCGTGCGCGAAGCTGCTAAACGTACTCTCGGGCAACGCCATTTCGATGTCCAGTTGATAGGGGGCATTGTCCTTCACCAGGGCAAGATAGCTGAGATGAAGACCGGTGAGGGCAAGACCCTGGTCGCCACACTACCTCTCTATGTTAATTCGCTGGTCGGCCGGGGCTGCCATCTGGTAACAGTCAATGATTATTTGTCAAAGCGTGACCCCCGCTGGATGGGCCCTATCTTTCACGCCCTGGGTGTCAGCGTTGGTAGCATCCAGCACGATGAAAGCTTCGTCTATGATCCCGAATACGTAGCGGACGACGAGACGTGGAGTTGCCTGCGGCCGGTAACACGACAGGAGGCCTACGCTGCTGATGTTACCTATGGCACCAACAACGAGTTTGGTTTTGACTATCTTCGCGATAACATGGTTGTCGACCTGTCACGGTGTGTCCAGCGTCCGTTGTACTATGGCATTGTTGATGAGGTGGACAATATCCTGATTGATGAGGCGCGTACACCGTTGATTATCAGCGGCCCGGCGGAAGAGGCGGAGCAGAAGTACCAGGTCTTTGCCCGGCTGGTGCCACGCCTGCGTCAGGACGAGGATTTTACCATAGATGAAAAGCGGCGTTCGATAAGCCTTACCGACAACGGCATCAGTAATGTCGAGAGGTCCTTGAGCCATGACGGAATGCTTCAGTCGCCCAATCTCTACGACCCCTCGAATGCCTCTCTGACCCGCTATCTTGATAATGCCCTCAAGGCCCAGTTCCTGTTCCGCAGGGATGTTAACTACGTGGTCAGGGACGGACAGGTAGTAATTGTTGATGAGTTCACCGGACGTCTAATGCCGGGTCGGCGGTATTCCGGGGGACTGCACCAGTCCATTGAAGCCAAAGAGCGCGTCCAGGTGAAGCGTGAGAGCATGACCTATGCCACCATCACCTTTCAGAATTACTTCCGCATGTATGAGAAACTTGCCGGGATGACCGGCACCGCCGTTACCGAGGCCGAAGAGTTCTACAAGATTTATAAGCTTGATGTGGTGGTTGTGCCCACCAACAAGCCCATGATTCGCGACGATAATGCCGACCAGATTTATAAGGACGAAAATACCAAGTTCAAGGCGGTGGTGCGGGAAATAGACGAGCTGCACAGTCAAAATCGCCCGATACTGATAGGTACCGTATCGATTGAGAAATCGGAGGACCTGAGTGACCGTTTGCGGCGGAAGGGTATCCAGCACCAGGTACTCAACGCCAAGCTCCATGAGAAGGAGGCCGGTATTATTGCGCAGGCAGGACGCCTCGGTGCCGTAACCGTTGCCACCAATATGGCCGGACGCGGTGTCGATATTGTACTTGGCGGTAATCCTGAAGGCAGAAGCCAGGATGATTGGCTGAATGAGCACAACGACGTAATAAGTCTCGGTGGACTCCACATCATCGGCACCGAACGTCATGAAGCAAGGCGGATTGATAACCAGCTAAGGGGCCGTGCTGGCCGACAGGGCGACCCCGGCAGTTCACGCTTCTATGTATCGCTGGAAGATGACATAATGAAGCGATTCGGTGGCGACCGTGTCAGGGGCCTGATGGAATGGGCCGGCATGGACGAAGAAACCCCGATTGAGAACAGGCTGGTCAACAGGTCGATTGAGAGTGCCCAGGTCAAGGTGGAAGGCCATAATTTCGATATCCGCAAACACCTGGTCGAGTACGATGACGTCATAAACCAGCAACGTGAAGTTATATACAGTGAGCGGCGAAAGATATTGAGCGGGGCCGACCTCAAGGCTAATATCCTGTCGATGGTGGCCGATGAAATAGCGAGTATTGTTGCCAGTCGTCTCAGCGATGAACGCAATGAGGAGGCAATAACCGATTTGCTCGCTGAGGTCTCCACCATATTCCCGCTGCCGTCGGAGCTTGGTGCTGCTGCTCTCGTCCAGATGAAGCCGGGGCAGATTGAAGAACGGCTTATCGAGCAGGCCGAGTCTGTCTATGACCAGAAAGAGCAGGAGCTCGGAGCCGATAACACGAGGATGCTGGAGCGCCTGCTCATGCTACGCATCATTGATAGTCTCTGGGTGGAGCACCTGACGGAGATGGACTACATGCGCCACGGCATCGGGTTGCAGGCAGCCGCCCAGCGGGACCCGCTGGTTGCTTATAAGAGGGAGGGCGCCATCCAGTTTGATGCTCTCATGGATACCATACATCATGATGTCGTCCACTCTATCTATCATGTTAACCTGACCCGTCAGCCGGCCAGGAGGCGGGTGCCGGCGGCCAGGATGGTTGCCGGACGGGGTGACGACGCTCCGAAGCAGTCGCAGGCGGTGAAGGTGGGTGGTAAGAAGGTTGGGCGTAACGACCCCTGTCCCTGCGGCAGCGGCAAGAAGTACAAGTACTGCTGCGGGAGATGATGAGACAGATGAAACAGCCAAGCAGGAAGCAACAAATAATAGAATACCTAAGGAACCACTTAGGTGAGAAGATACATAATCAACAGCTACGGGATCTCACCGGTTTAAATGATGTCCCAAGGACTATCCGTCAATTAAGGCAAGATGGATGGGATATAGATGTTCATGGGGATGGATATGTGACCCTAATATCTTCTGCTAAAGGTGTTGCACGTGGTAAAAGGAAAGCTGTTAGTGAGAGGCTACGATACGAGATTTTTAATCGTGATGGCTTCAAGTGTCAGGCTTGTGGACGTGGGATAAGTGATGGGGTAAAACTGGTGATTGACCATAGGCGCCCGGTTGATTGGGGTGGAACCAATGATATTTCGAATCTTGAAACACTATGTGAGGAATGTAACAGGGGGAAAAAGGCTTGGCTTGATTCCATGCCATCACAGAATATGAGTGAAATTATGTCCAAGCAAACTGTTGAGGCACGAATCGAAGCCTTGTTTGATAACTTCCCAAATCAGGACATACCGTCAGAAATGATAAGATTGGTTTCTGGCGGGGCTCTAGATTGGCAGAGAGCTCTGCGTAGAATAAGACAACGATCAGGTAAAAACATTTTATCTGTTCAAGGCAGGTCGGCTTATCGTTATTTAGAATAGCACGCCGGTGGAATTATGAATTTTTTGGATCAAATAATATGCGGTGATTGTTTAGAAGTCATGGGGCAGATACCGGATAGTACTGTTCATCTTGCGATAACATCACCACCGTATAATCTAGGGATTGAGTATGATAACCACGATGATAGCCTAGCTTATGAAAGCTATCTTGAATGGATGAGGCGTGTCTGGGTTGAGACTAAGAGGGTGCTTGTTCCAGGCGGAAGGTTTGCCCTAAATATTGCCCCTACAAGTATCAAGAATTTCAGACCGATACATCATGATTTCTCAAACCAGCTAAGAGACGTTGGCATGATAATGCGGACGGAGATAATCTGGTATAAACAGACCATGGGGCGGAGAACAGCTTGGGGAAGCTGGAAGAGTCCGTCGAATCCTCACATTGTACCATCTTGGGAGTATGTTTTGGTTTTTTGCAAAGATACTTGGACGCTTGAAAGTCATAGTGCTGATAGTGATATAACAAATGATGAGTTTATGAGATTTTCGGATGGCTTTTGGTATATACCACCAGAATCACAGCGAAGAGGTCATCCTACTCCATTTCCTGAAATGCTGATATACCGGCTCATTAAATTCTATACTTATAAGGGTAATTTGGTTCTAGACATGTTTGGGGGAACGGGTACAGTAGCGGTAGTGGCTCATAAAACTGGTCGTCATTTTACTCATATTGACATTTCGCAGAGGTATTGCCAAATAGCCGAACAAAGATTGGAAACAGCGGAAATGCTTCGTGAGTTACCTCTATCGGTTGGAAGAACGGGGAAAAAACCACAAGTACCAAAGACCCGATTATCAGGAACAGGTAAGACCACCACCAAAAGGAAAACTGAGCTGACCAAACAAAGCCTTTTGCTGGAAAAACGTGGCTCTTATAAGCCTGAAGCGACCGAGACATAGGTTTGCTCATGGACAACGCTGAAATCGCCGCTGTTTTTCGGGATATCGCCGCCCTTCTGGAGGAGAAGAAGGAAAACTGGTTCAAGATAAGGGCCTACCGCAAGGCGGCCGATTCTATTGAGGGACTGTCGGTACCGGTAGGGCAGCTGGTAGCCGAGGGCAGGCTGAAGGAGGTTCCGGGGGTGGGCGAGGCCATCACCAAGAAAATCACGGAGCTGGTGACCACCGGTAGCCTTGAATTCTATGAGAAGTTAAAGGCTGAGCTTCAAGAGGGGACAGATTGAGTGCACCGGATAGCCAGTCGGTTATGCAGCTGTTTGATGCCGGTGCGGCTATCCAGCACCTTAAGCAGTCGATTACTGATGGCAAAGAATGGTACCTGGCCCTCCTCGAAGCTATTGCCCTCTGGGACTGCCCGGAGGAGACCCGCCACGAACGCACCTATCGTTATCTGATTGCCGGTGAAGCCCTTGACTGGAGGCTGCTGGCGGAGCGGCTCTGTGAGGCGGTTGATAGCCTCATACCGGAGGATGAAAAGCTTGACTTCCTGTTTCACGGCAGGTTTCCGGTTGATATAACCACGAAGCAGTTCAAGCAGCTCATCGGCAGTATCCGCCACCACCAGTACCTCAACTACTTCTACGGCGTCACCGTTGAGGAGGCGCTGTTCTGGGCGGTGCGGGAAGAGATACGTAAAGAAAGACGTGTATCCGGATTCACCAGGGAGCGTGACCCCGAAGATGAGGCTTATCGTCGGATATACCGGCAGGACCGGGAGGCTTTATTGCAGGACTTCCGCAAAGAAAACGGCTACCGACATCTGAAATCGACCACCCTCCTTGAGATGAAAGAGTTCACCTACTGGCTATTCAAGTACCGGCTAAAGCACTGCGACAAGGCTCGCATAGCCAGCGATACTAAGAAAGGTCTGGACTGGCTGAACGCCAACGGCCTTTCCGGGCACCCACTTAATTCCTGACGAAGGGATTCTTTGGTGCGGTATATTATTAGATTCACGGTCATTGCAGTAGTCTCAATGTTTATTCTGGCAGGCTGTACCAGCACGCCTCCTGACAATCACGAGCAGGAAGAGGAAGAAGAGGAGGAAGAAGAAGGGCAGCCTAATGGCGAGGAAGAAAACGGTGAGTACACTTTTACTCCGCTAAAACTGCCTGACTTTGAGACTTTGTTTGAGGAACGCAGGGATTATCTCCTTGCAACAAGCACTCCTTTCAAAGAGGCTCTTGAGCAGTCTAACTGGTACGGTGATGGCAATAATCTTACTGATGAGCAGAAAGGCTTTATCATTGCTCTGGCTCCGTTGTCTTTTTATGCTACGAGGTCTGACAGTCTTCCTGAGCTTGATGAGATTATAAGAAATCATTCTGACGCTTATGTCAGCAGGCAGATTGAGACAGATTTTGGCGACCTGTATATTTCAATTGTATACAATCCTGAGCTTACAGATAGGCAGCTCGCTGAGGACATTCTTGAATTCCAGATGTCTTACGTGCAATTCCTTCAGGCATATGTTGGCATTCCTTTCATTAACCCTAAAAACGCAAGTCCTGCCCACAGGACTAATTATAGCATATTTGTGGATGTTGATCCCGAGAGATCTAGTGATTTTATTAGTAGGATTACAAGCTCACGTAAACATAGTATGGTAAGACAGGGGCACGAAACAACTCACCGCTATGAGTTCGGTCCTGTGTCGATGGAGGAAGCGACTGTAGAATATTTACCTAATAAGTTTATTGCTATTTATGTTTCTGAACATCCTGAGCCTGAAGATTGGTTTAGGAGGCTTGATGAAGCGGTTGGTGGCTGGGCTTATGATTACGGTAGTGGTGCGCCGCCAGAATATAATCTTGATGTAGGTGTATATACTCTTGAAAAGGATATTAGTTGGTTTGAGCGAGGCAAGTATCACACTATACGTGTGAATGGGAAACTTCAAGTTGATACCTCTTTTGACGAGATTTCTGATGCAATGGATGCATCCAATTGTTGTAGAGTATTTTCATACAGGCTCATGCAGCTTGAGCAGATAATGGGCGAGTCAGCAATGCAAAGCGCTTATCGGGAACTTGCAGAGGATTTGGAATTAGGTAATCGTGGCGGTTATCAGGACATCTATAACATTTTCAGAAACCACGTTCCTGCTGATAAAGCTGATGAGTTCAATGCGTTCTTCACGGACCATGTTTCTGCCAGCACTCCTGATTGGGCTGCTCAGTGGGAAGCTGAGCACGCTAGCGAGTAACAGGGTGTGAATCAAGGGGGACACCCCCTTGAAATCCTCCGCCAAGAGGGGTTACACCCCTCTGGACACCCCAAAACGGTGTGGAGGCTGGTTTCCGGCCGGTAGTTGTTTTCACCTAAAAGAGGACCGGGTTATTCATAACAATAAAAGGGAGTCTAAGAGTGGCACAACTACTAGGAAGTATTACCCTTAGCGGGAGTTAAAGAGGGGCGAAGCCCCTCTTACTTTATCTTCCCCTTCCCCTCTGGGGAAGGGGATACAGGGGATGGGGCCTCCATTAGCCGATTGATTGTGAAGCTCTTACAGCCTTGCTATCGAATGAGGTACGGGTCTAGCCCAGCCTCGCCAGCTCCTGTCGGAGTCGTTCGGCACGGTCTTTTCTCTCGGCCAGCCGTGTACGCTCCTTTTCGATAACAGCCTCCGGGGCCTTGCTCAGGAATGCCCGGTCGCTGAGTCTTGTTTCGAGGCGACCAATCTCCATATCGACCTGCTCTATCTCTTTGTTGAGGCGCTCCCGCTCAGCCGTTACATCTACCATGCTCTCCATGGGGATGACCACTTCCGCCTCTTTCAGTACCATCACCAGGGAGTTGTCGCCAGTATCGCTGGCTACTCGGCTTTCCTGAAGGCTTACCGGTCTTGCCCGTGCCAGGGTCTCAATTGATGGTGTGTGCATGGCCAGTGCTGCTGTCATTTCGCCACCGTATACATGAGCTTCAATCCACCGTGCCGGTTCCACCTTGTGCTCCGCCCGGACGTTGCGGATGGAGCGTACTATTTCTGTAACCGCTTCCATGATGCGTTCGGCCTCCGGGTCAATGGCGCTAACATCCGCTGTGGGATAAGGGGCAATTATGATGGAGTCCGTATCCTGCCAGTCAGCCGGCAGGCGTTGCCTCAGGTGCTGCCACAGCTCCTCGGTAATGAAGGGCATGTAGGGGTGGAGCAACCGCAGCGATGTCTCGAGGACATGGACGAGGATAGGCAGTGGAGATATCCCTTCACCGGTGTCTGAGCGAGTTTTAGACAGTTCGATATACCAGTCGCAGAACTCGCCCCAGAGGAAATCATGTATCTGCCTCAGGGCTTCCCCGAGCTGGAAATCGTCCAGCAGTCCGGTGACACTAGATATGGTGCGGTTCAGCCTGCTCAGTATCCAGCGGTCTTCGGTTGGAAGCTGCTCTAACTTGATTTCGAGGTCGGTAATACCCGGCTCGGTGCTCCTTACCACGAACCGGGTGGCATTCCACAGCTTGTTGGCAAAGTTGCGCCCGGCCTCCACTTTTTCTATGGAGAGCTTACTGTCATTGCCCGGCGATATACCGGTAGACAGGGAGAAACGCAGGGCATCAGTACCGTATTCATCCTGAACGTCAAGGGGGTTGAGTACATTACCTTTGGTCCTGCTCATCTTCTCCCCCTTCTCATCCCGTATCAAGCCATGAAGGTAAACGGTTTGGAAGGGGATATCACCCATATGCTCAAAGCCCATCATTATCATTCTGGCTACCCAGAAGAAAAGGATGTCATAGGCTGTCTCCATCACCGAAGTCGGATAGAAGTAACGCAGGTCCTCAGTATCATCAGGCCAGCCGAGTGTAACGTGAGGCCACAGTGCCGAGCTGAACCACGTGTCCAGAATGTCCGGGTCCTGCTCGATACTGGTCGAGCTGCACTTGCTGCAGGTCGTAGGCTCGTCGATGGCTACTATTACTTCGTCGCAGTCGCGACAGTACCAGACCGGGATGCGGTGCCCCCACCAGAGCTGGCGGCTGATACACCAGTCGCGGATGTTCTCCATCCAGTTAAGGTAGACTTTGGTGAAACGGTTCGGGAGGATGGTGATTCGCCCGTCCAGGACGGCCTCTATCGCCGGTTCTGCCAGGGGCTTCATACTGACGAACCATTGCTTGCTGGCCATCGGCTCGATGACTGTCTTGCAGCGCTGGCAGTGTCCCACAGCGTGATTGTAAGGCTCTATCTTTACAAGCAGTCCTTCTTTCTCCAGGTCAGCCACTATCGCCTCGCGGCAGGCATAGCGGTCCATCCCCTGGTAAGGTCCGGCGTTCTCGTTCATGGTAGCGTCATCGTTGAGGATATTTACCAGCGGCAGGCCCTGTCGCTGGGCGACCTCAAAATCCACGGGGTCGTGGTTGGGTGTAATTTTTACGGCGCCCGTGCCGAAGGCGGGGTCGACCGCTTCGTCAGCCACTATCGGTATCTCACGGTTTACGGCAGGTAGAATAGCCTTTTTACCGATTAGATGCTTGAACCGTTTGTCGTCCGGGTTGACAGCTACGGCGGTATCTCCGAGTATCGTCTCCGGACGGGTGGTGGCCACGGTAATATAGTCGTCCCTATCCACCAGGTGATAGCGGACATACCAGAGGTTCCCCGTCAGGTCCTTATGGTCTGTCTCGAGGTCAGAGATAGCGGTCGCACAGCGAGGACACCAGTTGACGATTCTCTCTCCTCTGTAGATGAGGCCCTTTTCGTAGAGTTGAACGAAAGCGGTGAGTACTGCTCTACTCGAGTCCTCATCCATGGTGAAACGCGCACGATCCCAATCACAGGAAGCCCCGAGTCTACAGTGTTGCTCTGTGATAGTCTGCCGGCATTCTGCTGCCCACTGTCTCATCCTCTCGAGGAATTTTTCCCTGCCTAATTGAAATCGGTCCGTACCCTCTTTAGCCAGCATTTGTTCCATCACGACGTGTGCAGCGATGCTGGCATGGTCAACCCCGGGTAGCCAGAGCGTCGGCTCGCCCTTCATCCGGTGCCAGCGAGTCATAATGTCTTGCAGTATTGCGCCTAAGGCATGGCCAACGTGGGCTTCACCGGTGAGATTGTCTGGTGGCATGATTATGACGAAGGGCTTTCTGTCTTTGTCTATCTCGGGTTTGAAGTAGCCCTTTTCCAGCCAGAACTGGTACCACTTCGACTCAACCTTATTGGCCTGGTAGGTCTTGGGCATCTCTGGTTCAACCTGTGGGGTCTGTGTCATGCTCACCTCTACCTCTTACTAGTAAATCTGTGATAGATAGATGCAATTTTGTTCATTATTCACTATGGCCTCTGTCATTTGGCTTCTGTATGTATGATTTTGTAACCTCAATATAGAGTTTATGTGATTCCTCAACTTTCTCATAGGTTTCAAGAATTTCTTTTGTGGTTATCAGTCCATGTTTTCGAACAAGCTGTTCATAGGCTCTAAGAGTATTGATATAGTGAACGGTAATATTAATCACATCTTGCTTGCTTATGTTTGTCATCTTATTCATCTTTCGAAGTAGCTATTCAAACCAGATTCTAACAGTTAGAGCTACAATTTGAAGTAGGATAGCTATCAATGCTCCACAAAAGCCCCATAACCTCATATAGAATTCTCTAGTGTTCCATTTACCTTGGTTCTCTGCCATCTTAGACCTAATCTTAACTAAGCAGTTAGGCAATTTCACGCCTGGGTTACCCCACGATTCTGTCAGTAGCACTAAACCTACAACTGCCACAGACGGAAATGCCAAGATTGCGGCTGCCAATGATAGACTATCTGAGGTCACTTTTTAGCCTTTCTTTCCCAGCATCGCTACCACCCTGTCCAGGATTACATCGGCGACCTCCCGCTTGCTCATCAGGGGCAGCTCTTCGGTCTTACCATCACTATAGAGCAGGGTTACCTTGTTGGTGTCCGTGCCGAAACCACTGTCGGCGGCGGTGACATCGTTGGCGCAGATGAACCCCAGGCGCTTTTCGTTCAGCTTTTTCCTGGCGTTCTCCAGCAGGTTCTCCGTCTCGGCGGCAAAACCTATCTTGACAAAAGTATCAGGAAGCTCCAGCAGGAAGTCCTCAGTCCCCACCAGTTCCAGGGATAATTTGCCTCCCTGCTTTTTAATTTTGTGTCCGGCCTGCTGGCTCACCTGGAAATCCGATACTGCAGCGGCCATAATCAGCACATCAGCCTGCCTGGTACTCTCGATGACTGCCTCTTTCATCTCGGCTACCGATTCAACGTTGATAACCTCCATGCCTGCTGGCGTGGGAACGGATGTTGCTGCCATAACCAGTACTACGTCCGCCCCCCGGTCGCGGGCCGCCTCGGCCAGGGCAAACCCCATCTTTCCTGACGAGCGGTTCCCGATATAGCGTACCGGGTCGATTGGCTCGCGGGTGCCGCCAGCGGTAACGACGAAACGCTTCTGGGCGAGGTCTCCGTTCCTGCCCAGTACATGCTGGATGGTGCCGATGATATTGCCTGTCTCGGCAAACCGCCCCATACCCATCATTCCCTCGGCGAGTCTACCGTATTCCGGGCCTACGATGGTGAATCCCCTCGCCTTGAGTTTACTGATATTCTCCTGCGTTACGGAGTTCTGCCACATGTTGACGTTCATCGCCGGGGCAACAACTACAGGTGCTTCGGTGGCCAGGACCGTACAGGTGAGCATGTCATCGGCGATTCCTGCCGCTATTTTGGCGATGATGTTAGCGGTCGCCGGGGCGATGACAACGATATCGGCTGCTTCTGCAAGGGCAACGTGCTCGACGCTGAACTCTGAGGACAACTCGAACATGCTGGTAACCACCGGCCGGTGGGTCAGGGCACGGAAAGTGAGGGGTGCAACGAACTCGAGGGCTGATTCTGTCATTACCACGTCGACTCTGGCACCGGCCTGGGTTAGTTTGCTTGCCAGGTCTGCCGCCTTGTAAGCGGCGATACCTCCCGTAACACCCAGTACTATGTTTTTATCGTTCAGCATCTTGCTACCTCCCTGCCGGGTCAAGCCTGGTTCATCTCGTAAATTAGTCTTAGCCCGATTAGTGTGATATCAGGATTAACGGTGTCGAAAATGGTTGTTTCCGGTGTGATAATGTAAGCGTAACCACCAGTAGCCACCACTGTCGCCTTTTTTTTCAGTTCACGCTGGATACGCTCTGTGATACCTTCGATTAGACCGACGTAGCCAAAGACAATCCCCGACTGCATTGCCGAGATGGTGTTTGGTCCGATGGCCTGCTTAGGGGCAACCAGCTCTATGCGTGGCAGGGCAGCGGTGCGTGATGTTAAGGCTTCGGCGGCGTGGGAAATGCCGGGTGCGATGACGCCTCCTATGTAGTCACCCTCGCCGGTAACGATATCGAAGGTGGTGGCGGTACCGACGTCAACCACAATTACGGGGCCCTGGTAGAGGTGATGGGCGGCAACGGTGTTAACGATTCGGTCCGGTCCAACCTCCCTCGGATTGTCCATACGAATGCGTACACCGGTCTTGACCCCCGGCCCGATCACCATCGGTCTATTGTTGAAATATCGCTGGAACACTTCGGTGAATATCGTTACTAATGGTGGTACGGTGCTGCACATGGCTATCCCGCTGATGTCCGCAGGCTTCAGGCTTTCGTTATTGAATGCGCTGAGGAGGAAGATAGCATACTCGTCTGGCATTTTATTGGCCATAGTTGCCATCCTCCAGGTATGCCGGAGTTTTTCTTTTTCAAAAACTCCTATAGTAATGTTGGTGTTGCCAATATCAACCGCTAGCAACATTTTCTTCCTCTTCAGTGGAGCTGCTTTCCAGCTCTTCTTTCAGTTCCTGTATAACCATGGGGAGTACAGGCAGCAGGTCGCTGGCAATCATACCCGCATCCCCGATTTCGGCTCGCATTACCTCTCCGGCCTCGGCATGGAGGTAAACGCCACAGGCCGCCGCTTCTGCTGGCGTCATGCCCTGTGCACGCAGTCCGGCAATAACCCCGGCGAGGACATCACCGGTACCGGCTGAGGCCAGGCCCGGATTGGCCATCGGGCTGATGCGACATGCTCCCTCTGGGTTGGCAATAACAGAGTAGGCCCCCTTGAGGACGACTATCTTGCCCCATTCTTTTGCCATCCTCATGGCCGTACCTACCCGGTCTGATTGTACCTCATCAATGGATACCCCCGCCAGCCGTGACATTTCACCGGGGTGCGGCGTTAGTATAGCATCGTCGTGTAGCTGTTGCCACCATTTCGGGGTCGTGGCCAGGTTGTTCAGTGCATCGGCGTCAAGCACCAGGGGCAGCTGCGCTTTTTTTGAACCGAGCAGGGTGTTCTTAATGAAGTCCGCCACCTGCCTGTCCTGTCCCAGTCCGCACCCCATCAGCAGGACATCGTAGTTGCCGAGTTCCTGCTGTACCAGTTTGGCGGCCCCGGAGGAAATATTACCGTCAGAGGTTTCCGGCAGTGGCAGGTAGGTCGTTTCCGTGAGCTTGCCTGCCAGAATGGGCTTGAGACTGGCCGGCGTTGCCAGCGTCACCAGCCCCGCCCCGACGCGCATCGCTCCCATGCAGGCCAGGTAGGCGGCCCCGATGTATCGGCCCGACCCGGCGACAACCAGGATGCGACCGAAGGTGCCCTTGTTGGCTGTGAAGGGTCGCTCCGGCAGCACCGAGGCAACCCAGTCCCAGGTGATAAGCTCCGTCTTGATGTACTCCGACAGGTACGATGGGATACCGATATCGGCCACCGTTATCTGTCCCGCTCTCTCGGCGCCGGCGCCGTTGAAGAGGCCCAGCTTGGGGAGTCCCAGCGTTATCGTATCGTCAACATGCAGACAGGCGGGGTCGGCCTTTCCGGTATTGGCGTCAAGGCCAGAGGGTATATCGAGGGCGAAGGTGTGCAGTAGTGGATGGTTGTTCTGGGCGTTGCTTACCGCCTCCAGAGCCTGCTTGAAAACACCCTCGAGCGGTCGACTCCTCCCCGTGCCGAATATGCAGTCGATGACCGCCTTGCTCGATGACAGTAGTTCGCGGAGCTTGGTGAGTTTCTCGTCCTGGCCCGCCTCGATGCAGGTGATGTCGCGCTCACGGACAAGCTTCAGGTTGGGGTCGTCGTCGGGTCTCTCGCTGAGAAGGTAGACGCTGATGTCGGCGCCCCAGTCTTTGAGGTGACGCGCGGCCACGAGGCCGTCGCCGCCGTTGTTGCCCGGCCCGATGAGCAGGAGGATGTGCTGTTTTTCGATTTCATCCAGGGTGAAGCTGACCTGCTCCGCCACGGCCTGACCGGCATTTTCCATGAGCTTCTCGGAGGGCAGGTCAATCTTGCTGCAGACCTCCTCCAGCTGGAGCATCTCCTCGACGGTTACTACCTTCACAGCTCCGGCCTTTCCTGAACCTTAACGTGACTCCTGCTTGCAGTGTAGCAATAAGCCGGGCTACGGTCAAGATACCGGGGAGAAGGAGGGGGATTTAGAGATTGGGGTGGTAATAGCTAATTTTAATTATTGATTAGGGCAAAGGTGAGGCAGTATACTAGGGAAGCAGTTTGATAAAAGACTACGACGGGGTATTTATTGAGTGCACAAAGCGGGCCATACAGACATTTTATTCCGAAACTCGAATTGGCGATTGAAAGGTACACCTCAAGGGTGCCGAACGATGGGAAATACTATATTATCAGTCACGGGCAAATCATAGAAGATTATCGGTCACTTAAAAAAGCTGAGGAAAGATTTAGAGAACTAGTTGAAGGAAGTGGATTCGTGCCTGAGGACAATACGAGTACAGAATTGGACCCAAACGAGGAATCATTGCAAAGATATCTGAGTTCAAAAGATATCTATTGGTACGAGAGTTGGAAGTATAGAGATAAGAAAGGTAAAGGTGGCCGCGGCGGTATATAATAGCTCAAACTCAAGCAGTTTAACTGACGGTAGGGCCGGCTTTGGTAAAGATAATGAATGAAAAGAAAAAAATTAACCGCTATCGAAGAAATGGTACTGAGACGAGCGCCTTCGGCTCGCCTGGTAGAATAGGGCATGACTCGTCAAAATTCTATGGAAGCAGGTTGTATAAAGGGTTTAATGAGAATGAGCAAGTAATATATAGAGAGAACGAGATAGAATCCGAATTTATAAACAGGATATTAAATAAAAGCAGTGAGCACATGGCTGAATTACCAGATAGTAGCGTTCATCTGATGGTAACTTCACCGCCATATAATGTAGGGAAAGAATATGACGAGGACCTTTCACTAGATGAATATAGACAGTTACTAAAGAGGGTTTTTAATGAGGTATATCGTGTACTTGTACCTGGTGGGAGAGCTTGTATAAACGTTGCTAATTTAGGGCGAAAACCTTATATACCTTTACACGCTTATATAGTAGAAGATGCCTTAGAAATAGGGTTTTTAATGAGAGGCGAAATAATCTGGAATAAGGCATCTAGCGCAAGCCCTTCTACAGCTTGGGGGAGCTGGTTGTCTGCTGCGAATCCTACACTGAGGGACATCCATGAATACATATTGGTGTTCTGCAAGGATACTTTCAGCAGGAAGAGACCTAAGGGCAGAGAAAGCACAATATCTAAGGGTGAATTTCTGGAATTCACAAAGAGCGTGTGGACGTTTGCCGCTGAGTCAGCAAGAAAAGTAGGCCACCCAGCGCCTTTTCCAATAGAATTACCACGAAGACTAATACAGCTTTATACATTCAGAGGTGAGGTGATTCTTGATCCGTTTGCTGGGAGCGGTGCTACATGTTTAGCAGCTTTGCAGAACGATAGATTTTATATAGCATACGAAGTAGATAAAAAGTATATTGAATTAGCAGAGAGAAGGATTCGTGAGTATTTAAATAGGCCTACTATACCAGGGTTGTCGCTTGTAGAAAGTGTAAAAGCGGAAAGGGCTTAGACCGCGTAGTACAAAATGCATAATAGGGGTAATAACAAGTGATTCAAACAAGATATGATGCGCTTTGGTCTCACGAAATCGAACAGGAAATTCTTACTGACACTATGTTTGCGACAATAAGTTGTAGACAATGTGGATATGTGGAGAAATCTGTATTTCGTGGTTCCTCTGGTAAGTGTCCTAGTTGCGGAAGTAGACGATTGGTCGTGTCGGAGTTTAATCAAAGAAATGCAATTGTAGCGGATAATACAGAAAAATTCGCCCTTCAGCTATTTCAAAGTGTGGTAAATAATTCGGACATATTGAAGGGTAAGTTCTTTATAAAGAGAAATGTGGAATGTCCACAGCTGGAATTACGTGGTAGAACTAAAGCTGACCTAGCTATTTTGGATGACAATTTGGACGGCCCTATACATCCCGAAAAGATAAAGTGTATTTTTGAAGTTAAAATGTCACTAATATGGAATTGGAGTTATGAGGATAGGAGTAAACCTCTTGCGGATTATGATGGTCATGCTGGAAGGCCTAGTATATACCGGACAGATAGCATATTAAAGGCAATAGGTAAAGCAGCCATTACTAGAGCATGCCGAGGAAGTGAACGCATTCCTTTTGTAGTGGTGGGTAATGCGCCACCACCTGTTGCATACAGAGATAAGATCGATGGAACTGTGAGGTCAGGATTAATACAAAAGTGGATTTCTTTGACTCCTACACCGCTAGTTGTAGAATCAACAAAGTCACCAGGTAATAGGAATCCTAAAGAAACCTTCGGTTTCTCAAGAATAGATAGCACCGCTGAGCTTGAAGACATATTTATGAACATACTAACAAAGGACTGGAGATATGTGGGCGCAATGGTTGAGCCTAAAGAAATTGGAGCTATAATAAGAGGATTGGACTTAAGTAGAACCGATGAAGAGATTGGAGAAGCATTTTTGACATCAATGGAGGGAATAAAAATTGATTAGCCTCCCCATTAGCCACCCTCCCCCAATCCCCTCAGCTTCTCTGTCATCGCCTGCCAGTGGGTGCCCTTCCAGTAGACCCGGAAGCACTCGGGGCACTGCACGTAGGCATCCTGGGTCCTGAACACGTAGGGTGGCACCAGGCCCGCCACCTCCGCTTTGCTTCTTTTTTCCAGTGGCTGGTTGCACTCCAGGCACAGGCTGAACGGGCTGAAGTTGGCGTCCAGTTGCAGCTCGTCCATCACCTGGCGTACCTGCTCTGTTGGTCGGTCGCTGCTGATGAGGACGGCCCTCAAGCGGCCAGTGGTAATTACCCGCCGTTTCATGAGCTGGGTGTCCCTGGTCACCACCACCCGCCCCTCCGCCAGCGCGAGTCGTATCATGCGGTCATCGTGGCCGTGGTCGAAGAGCACGGTATCGTAGCCCATCATGCGCAGCCACCGGGCCACCTTCCCGACGTTTATATCAACGATGAACTTCGGGCTGTCTATATCTTCCCTCCTGAGCAACGGGCTATTAGTAAGACCTAAAGCTTCAGGCGCATACCCTCATAGCCGGGGGTGACGGGGTGGCCCAGGGCCTCGGCGACCTCCTGCAACTGGGTCTCTATCTCCTCCTGCATTTCCGGGTTCATGTGCACGGTGACTATTCGGGGCAGGTAGCCATTGTGCTTCTGGAATACGAGCATCTCCTGTTTGAGCAATGCCGGTGTGAGGTGCCCTGCCTCCACCGCGACCTCTTCCAGCTCATTGGGCATGGTCACCTCGACAATCAGCAACCGGGGAGCAACATGCTGCCAGCACTCCTCCAGGCTGGGTCCTGTGTCGCCGGTATAGAATATCGCTTGACCGTCAGGCGACGTAATCTGGTAGCCAACGGCCGGTACGCCGTGTTTCACCGGCACAGGCAGGACTTCGTAGTCGTCAATCTTAAAGCTCCGGTAAGGCTCCACCTCGATGAAGCGGACTGTCGGCTTTTCCGGTGGTCGCTCCATGAAGTTCGGGTATAGCTTGCCATCGAAAAGGTGACTGGTAAGCTCGTTGTATACTTCCCGTGTGCCGTAGACGCTGACGGTGTTGCCGGAGACATAGAAATTCATGGCTATGGCGGGGAGGTCTTTGATGTGGTCATAGTGGTGGTGGGTGAGCAGTATCGCCTTCAGGTTTTGCTGTGCTGTGAAGGAGAGGTTGGTGCTGAGGCCTCCGGCGTCTATTGCCAGCACATCGTCAACCACGAGGCAGGTAAACCCCGTGTCGCAGGATTCGAGGTTATGTGCCCCCGGTAAAATGATATCCATTATCCAATGGGCTTCCTTGCCCGGTCGCGGAGCAGGAACGGATTAAAATTGGTGTCGTAGTCGTAGGTATCGGTCGACTCCTTCTTTTTAAGGTAGTTTACTGCCCGGTAGGTAAGCGGCGTGGCGGCGGCCTCGATAATAATCTTGGCCAGCCAGTGGTTTAGAATCATCATCGGATTGAAGCCGGGACCGGCGAAAGCGATGACAATGAATATCACCGTATCAAGTCCCTGTCCCACCACCGTTGAGCCGATGGTCCTCGACCAGAGCCAGCGCCCCCTGGTCATAATCTTCATCCTCGCCAGAATAAAGGAGTTGGTGAACTCCCCGACCAGATAGCCGAGGAACGAGGCAGCCAGGATTCGTGGTGTCTGGCCCAGGATACTCACATAGGCTGCCTGCTTGTCTTGCCAGAAGTCAGCGGCCGGCAGGATTTGTCCCACCCAGGCGAAGAAGACGAAGACCAGGTTGCAGGCAAAACCGAGCCAGATAATCTTTCTCGCCTGCTGGTAGCCGTAGACCTCGGTGAGGATATCCCCGAAAATATAGCTCAGCGGAAAGACGAATATTGCCGCTGGCAACTCAAACGACCAGATGTTGACCACCTTTACGGCGATGGTGTTAGCGGTGATGAGGCAGGTAACGAAAACGACGGCAATAATGATAAAACGGTGAGAGGTATTCATTATTATTAAATCCAGCGCTTGAGGCGGAAAAAGTAGAGCATGCCGACAATGATGAACACACAGATGAGCGTTACGTAGAGGGGGGACAGGGAAGAGTTACCGAATGGCCCGAGCGGAATATTCATGCCAAAGATACTGGCCACCACCGTAATTGGCAACATGATGGTGGCGATAACGGTGAGCATACGGACGACCTCATTGGTACGATTGGTCGCCAGCGAGTCGTGGGTATCGTTCAGCCCCTCGATTATCTCCTTGTATTCGTCAAGACCGTCCCATATCTTGTCAAGATGGTCAACCATATCGTCGAAGTACGGCCCCATTTCCGCTTTGGTAAAACGGCTGAGCCTTGATTTCAGGCTGGCAACCACTGCCCGCAGGGGCCAGATAATACGCCGGAACGAGATAACATCGCGGCGCAGTATCGAAATCTCCCGAATTGCCGCTGGCTTGATATTCTGGGTAAAGATATCGTCTTCGACCCGCTCGATATTATCACCGATTTTATTCAATATCGGCAGACAGTAGTCAATCAGTCGGTCGATAATCTGGTAGAGCAGTTGCCCGGAGCCTCCGCTGAGGTTCTCCTTTCGTGATTCTTCTTCAAGCTGGCACTCGCGGAATAGCTTCACCAGTGGCTTGAGGTCTCCTTTGTGCAGGGTTATCAGGTAGTCTTTACCGATAAAGACCGAGACCTGGCTGGGGGTGGTCACCCGGGCCTGCTGGTTAAACACGGGGAAGTGAAAGACCATGAATAGATAGTCCGGGTACTCATCTATCTTGGGTCGCTGAATCCGGCTCAGGCAGTCATCCAGGTCCAGGGGATGGAACCCGTAGTTCTCCGCGAGGTATTCGGTCTCTTTTGTTGTCGGCCCTTCGATGTCGACCCAGGTCATTTCCTCGGAGGTCAATGTTTCCACGTTCAGTTTTGGCTCTGGTACTGTTGCTTCGGGTTTCCCACGCTTCTGACGCTTAACTTTTGGACCAGCCATGGTGATTCTCCCCAGTGTATTGCTGGAGTACATTCTACCACATTTGTCAGGCGGTATCTAAATTGTGTATCATGTTTTTATAGAGAGATAAATCGGCTTAGCAATTGTCGTTAGCATCTATGGAGTGGCAATCAACCTGTGGCCTTACCGAGCTGACAGACCGGACCGGAGTGTTGCTATTCGCTTAACAGGCTCTATGTTGCCGTATGCCTTGATTGTTGCCGTGACTTCGGTGGTGCTTCTGGCAACGATGAGCGGTCACTATTTTAGGAGGTTTGTTTGATGTCCACTCACCCTTTAGAGGAACTCATTCATCCGAGGTCAATTGCGGTTATTGGAGCTTCTACCTCAGGTCGTGGTGGTGGGTTTCTCTCTCCTCTGGTGCAGCAGGGTTTCAAGGGAGCCCTCTACCCGGTAAATCCCAAGTATTCAGAGGTTTTGGGACTCAAGGCCTATGCAAGGGTGAGAGACATTCCCGGACCGGTTGACTATGTCATCTCTTCTATTCCAGCAGCCGGTGTCCTGGAGCTGATTGCTGATTGCGCCGAAAAGGGGGTAAAGATTATCCACCTTTTCACTGCCCGTTTCAGTGAGACCGGGCGTAAGGATGCCGCCGAACTGGAGCAGGAGATACTGAGACAGGCAAAGAAGGCAAATATCCGTCTCATAGGGCCGAACTGTCTTGGCCTTTACTATCCGGCTGAAGGGATTGCCTTTAACGAGGGTATGCCCAAGGAGTCAGGAGCGGTAGGACTGGCTTCCCAGAGCGGGCAGGCGGTCGGCGAAATCACCGGCTTTGCCTCACAGCGTGGCATCTACTTCAGTAAAGCTATCAGCTACGGTAATGCCATTGATTTTAATGAGTGTGACTACCTAGACTACTTCGCGCAGGATCCTGAGACAAAGTTGATTCTCATGTACATTGAGGGAGTCAGGGACGGACCGCGATTTCTTAATTCGCTGCGTGCCGCAGCCACAGTAAAGCCGGTTGTTATCCTCAAGGGCGGCCGTGGCGAGGCCGGGACAAGGGCGACTGCCTCGCATACTGCGTCACTGGCCGGTTCCAGGGAAATATGGAACACTGTTGTTAATCAGGCAGGAGCGGTCACCGCTGGGGATACTGAAGAACTGGTTGATATTGCCCTGGCTTTTAATTTCCTGCCCGAGATACACCGTCGGAATGTTGGCGTGGTCGGCGGTAGCGGCGGTAGTAGTGTGATGGCGGCGGACCTCTGTGAGGAGGCTGGTCTCAATGTTATCCCCTTGCCTGATGTCATACGACAGGAACTGAAGAAGAAGGGTAATGCTATCTGGGACTGGATTGGAAACCCGGCTGATTTCTCGATTTCAATGGGTGATGAGTCCAGCGCTGAAGAGGTAACCAAGCTAATGGCCGCTCATCCTGACTTTGATTTTCTTATAACCTTCGTCAGCGGTCCGTGGCGTCGTGACCCTGAGTCTTTTTCTCTCGAGAAACACCTTGAGCGATATTCTTTAAATGACGTAAAGAACAAACCGCTGGTAATGGTATTTCAGGATAGACCTCGTTACTCCATCAATGCTGACGAGATGGCCGAATACGACAGAATTGTCGAGGGAATGGAGGCCAAGTTTATTCAGGATGGCTATCCGATGTATCCAAACATCAAGCGCGCCGCCTCGGCCGTCAGCAAGATGATTGGTTATTATGAGAAAAAGGGCTAGCTGTTTCAGCTAGTACCCCGTGCAGACCAGTATCGCAGGTTCAGAGATGTCGGTTGAAACATTGGAGGAAATCCTGCATCCGCAGTCTGTAGCAGTTATTGGTGCTTCCGCTAATTCCCGCTCCTGGGGCTACAGCTACACACACCACCTGATAGAATACGGCTTCCGCGGTGACATCTATCCGGTGAACCCGAATTACCCGGAAATTCTGGGAATCAAGGCCTATCCTAATCTGAGTAGTGTTCCTGGAACGGTGGACTATGTCGTCTCCTGCGTTCCGGCTGGAGATGTCCTGTCGCTACTTGCTGAATGTGTCCAGAAAGAGGTAAAGGTAGTCCATCTCTATACTGCCCGTTTCAGTGAGACGGGGCGTGAGGATGCCGCCGAACTGGAGCAGGAGATACTCAGGCAGGCAAGGAAAGTCGGTATTCGCCTCATCGGGCCGAACTGCATGGGAGTCTACCATCCTGAACATGGTCTTTCCTTTGGTTATAACCTGCCCAAAGAGCCAGGACCGGTGGGGATGCTGTCCCAGAGTGGAGGTGGGGCATCCGGTTTTGTGCGTGTGGCAGCTAACCGGGGCATACGTTTCAGCAAGGTTATCAGCTACGGCAATGCCCTTGACCTGAATGAGTGTGATTATCTGGAGTACTTCGCCTGGGACCCCAAGACGCAGATTATTGCCGTATATATCGAAAGTCCGCGAGAAGGGCAGAGGTTCTTTGACATGCTTCGACATGTCACATCAGAGAAACCGGTTATTATCGTCAAGGGTGGCCGCGGACAGGCCGGAAACAGGGCTACCGTTTCACACACCGCTTCTCTGGCCGGTTCAATGAATACCTGGGAGGCGATGATTACCCAGGCAAACGCAATCCTGGCGGCGAACTTCGATGAACTGGCTGACCTGGCAATATCCTTCAGTGTCCTTCCGCCGGTCAGGGGACCGAGGGTGGGTATTGCTGGTGGTGGTGGCGGTCCCAGCGTTCTCTCCGCCGATGAATGTGAAGAAGCCGGGCTGGAGGTCGTTCCCTTACCTCCAGAAATCCGCCAGGAACTGAAGGATAAGGGAGTATCGATATGGGACTGGATTGGCAATCCGGTGGATGTTTCTATCATTGGCGGTTTCGGTGTTGCTGACCTTGATATGCTGCGTATGATGGGCCTTAATGAGAATTTTGACCTGCTGATCGGTCTCATTAATGAGAACGTGATGCAGACATTATCGTTGCCAGAGGGGATAGCCCAGCGACTCCAGGGCGCGGTCGGAGGTTATAAGCAGGTTAAAGAGGAAACGGGCAAGCCGTTACTGGCAATCGTTGGTGATGACAGCTCCGGTAGCGACGAATACGGCCAGCAGAACGGGCAGCTTGTTAGTGAAGTCAGGAGCAATCTGATTGCTGCGGGAATCCCGTTCTACCCGACTGTCGGGCGGGCAGCTAACGCGGCACGAAAGCTATACGATTACTACGCCCGAAAAAACCCCTGATTGGTGCTACAACTACTCCAGATGTTTGCGCTTGTTGGACATGTAGTCTACCAGTATATACTCACCGAGAGTATCGGCGCTGGTGAAAAATACCCTCCCTTTGTTTAGCCGGGCCATCTGGGTGACGAAGGCATTGAGATACTGGCTCTCACCGAGCATAAAGGTGTTTATCACGATATCCTGCTTGGTACAGTACTTCACCTCCCGCATGGTCAGCTGGATGGTGCGCAGACTCGGCGGGTACTGGAAGTATATTTGCCCCTGCTCGATATGAGCGGTGGGCTCGCCGTCCGATACCAGCAGTATCTGTTTGTTGCTGCACCTTTCCTTGGAGAGCAGTTTTCGCGCTAACTGGAAGCCCTGCTGGATGTTTGTGTATGGGTCAAACTCGTCCCAGCCCAGGTAGGGGAGGTCTTCCTTCTTCATCATGCGGGCGTAGCTGGAAAAACCGATGATATGCAGGGTGTCCCGGGGATACTGTGTTCGGATTAGTCCGTCCAGGGCGATGGCCATCTGTTTGGCTGCCTGGAAATTGCCCCGCATCGGCATCGACAGGCTCAGGTCAAGCATCAGGACAGTCGCCGAGCGGGTCATCTCTTCCGACTGGAATACCTCGAAATCATCCGGCGTGAGCTTTACCGGTAGTGTCTGCTCACGCATGATTGAGTTCATAATGGTCTTTTGCAGGTTCAGATTGAATGGGTCACCGAACTCGTACTGTTTGGTCTCGTCAATCAACTCGGTACCGATACCACGACGGTTTGTGCTGTGCAGCCCGAGATGGTCTTTCTTGAGCTGTGAAAAAACATCCTTGAGTGCCTTCTGCCCAATCTTACGAATACCGCGCGGTGTCAGTTCGTAGCCACTGCCCTTGCGCTGAATATAACCAGCCTCCTCAAGGGCACGGGTTATGTTCCGCAGCCTCTCCAGGTCTTCTGCGGCTTCATCTCCTAAGAACTCCCTGACCGCGTCCTCGTCGATATCGTCCAGTGAGTGGCTGAACTGCGACTCCCTTAGCTGCGAATCCAGGTTGTCCATCTGCTGGAGCATTTCCATCAGCTTCAGCGCCTCAGTATAGGAGATAGACTCCTCGCCGGTGAAATGATAACGCTGTCGCAGCCTGTCACTGGGGTACAGTGTCTCCAGGTTAGCGCTCAGCTTGGCCAGTTCGTACTGGGTCGCTTCGTCCAGCATCGACCTCAGCAGGTCATCCAGTGCTTGCCGGTCCTTTGGCGACATGCTGTCAAGCAGGGACTGTGCCTGGGCCATCTGTTTCTGGAGACGTTCTATCAGCTCGTCGAGGCTCTGGGGTGGTTCCGGGCCGAAGAAATCACCGAACTGCTCCATGAACTTCTCGAAGTCCGGCTCCTCACCCCTCATGCGCTGCTCAAGCATCTGGTTAATCGCCTCAATCAGGTGGCGCATGGCCGCCAGCGACTCCGGGTCCATGTCTTTAATTCTCTGTGTCAACTCCTGTGAATACGATTGCATGGCGTGCTGCTTCAGCATCTCAATCAGTTCCTGGAACTTTTGCTGCGCCTCCGCATCCATGAAATCGTAGTCGGTCAACTCTTTTATCTGCCCGCCGATGTCACTCGGGAGATTGTCCAGCTTCTCCAGGTTCTGGGCAGCCATATCCTCAAGCTGCTTGAGCAGCTTTTCCTGCATTTCACTGTCCAGGCCTTCGGTCTCCTGGCGGCCTTCAGCGGTCTTTTGCCTGGCTTCTTCCAGTCGTTTCTGGATTCCCTCACGCTCCGTTTTCAGGACGTCTTCCAGCTTCTTGCGGATTTCGTCCATCACCGAGCTGAGATTATATTTTTCCAGCTGCCCCTGCCTTCTTTGGCGCAGGCGCTGAATCAGGTCCTGGAGACCCGGCAGCCGTCTTCCCTGGCTGTCCCTCATACCGTGGCGTTGCATCTTCCAGAGCGAGTATGCCATGTCGCCGTCGTACATGAGGTTACGGGCAAGCTCGTCCATTAGCTCGTCTTGGTCCAGGTCAAACAGGTCTTGGGTCCCGTCCCATTCCGAATAACTAAATATACTCATGCTTAGCTCCGGTAGATGGTCTTGCCATCCTGCCTTGCTTTGTTCAGTCGTTTGTTCAGGTGGAGACCTTCAAGAACAAACTCCATCGCCGAGGCTATCATTTCCGGTCTCTCGGAATCACTTACCTTCTTGACCGCTTCCAGCAGGCCGATAATCTCCTTGGCATTCCGCACGTAGGTCTTGGCAGGCATCATGTCGGAGACCTCTACACTGAACCCTCCGGAAAACTGGCCAACCAGCTCTTCCAGTTCACCAATCCTGTAGTGCCGGTTAAAGACGTTTTGACAACCTTTCCTTATGAGGTCGTTAATTATCTTGCCTTCCCTGGCCTCTTCAAAACCCTCCATCTCTATCTTGGAGGCAGTCGATGAGTGAATATGGGGCAGGTCGGTAATGCGGGGCACCGCCATTTTTTCACCTAGCAGTACCGCCCGCCTGATGGCGTTGCTCAGTATTGTCTCGTAGTTGGCAATGGATATCCTTACACTGACCCCGGAGCGCTGGTTGATATCAGGACTCTTCCTTCCCTGGTGGGTTATCTCGGCGATGATTTCCTTCATGTAGTCCGGCACATAGCTTTCAATGCCATCATCAGCAGGCCTCCGCCGCTCCATGTCCATGATAACAATCTCTTCGCTGATATCGGTCGGGTAGTGTGTCCTTGCCTGGGCACCGAACCTGTCCTTTAGCGGTGTAATTATCCTCCCCCGGTTGGTGTAGTCCTCCGGGTTGGCACTGGCCACGAGGAAGATGTCTAGTGGAAGCCTGATGCGGTAGCCCCGTATCTGAATATCCCTTTCCTCCATCAGGTTGAAGAGCCCTACCTGCAGGCGCTCCGCCAGGTCAGGGAGCTCGTTAATACAGAAAATCCCCCGGTTGGTGCGGGGTATCAGGCCGTAGTGAATCGCCAACTCGTCGGAGAGATACCGCCCCTCAGCTACCTTTATAGGGTCGACATCGCCTATCAGGTCGGCAATCGAGATATCCGGTGTCGCCAGTTTCTCGCTGTACCGTTCCTCTCTCGGCAACCACTCTACTGGTGTGTTGTCTCCATCTCTGGCTATCCTGTCCCGGCACTGCCTACAAATAGGGTTAAGGGGGTCGTCGTTTATCTCGCAACCCTGGATAACGGGAATCTCCTCATTGAGGAGTGAGACCAGCTGCCGCATTATCCGTGACTTTGCCTGTCCACGCTCACCGAGAAAAATGATATCCTGGCCGGAAATAATGGCGTTTTCAATCTGGGGAATCACGGTATCTTCGTAGCCAATTATGCCAGGGAAAATATCCTCTTTCTTTTTTAAGGCGGCCAGCAGGTTGCGCCTCAATTCTTCTTTGATAGCAACCGGCTTGTAGCCGGAAGCCTTAAGCTCACCAATAGTCCTTGCTTTCTTCGCTTTTGCCATCACCTCTTCGCCACTCCTCCAGATATCTGTAGTCTGCCGTATAGTTCATTTTACTACGCCCGATTCTGGAAGTAAACTTGACCCCGATGTTGCATGGCTCCTTGTAGGCGGACTGGTTTTGCAGTAATATGGTTGGCGGCAATCTGCTGATAATTGAATCGGTCAATTATGGAAGGAGGAAGCACCATGAATCTGGAAACAGTCATCTACGAAGTCAAGGATAACATCGCCAAAATAACTATGAACCGACCTGATAAAAAGAATGCGCTCAATCATGCCCTGTGGGACGATCTGATTGCCGCCTTTGACTATGCTGATAATGACCAGGAGGCGAGGGTTGTCATCCTGTGCGGTGCCGGCTCTGCTTTTTGCAGTGGCTGGGACCTTAAGGAGAGTTACTATGTTAACACACCGGCAGGCTATGACCGCTGGACTACTGGTAATGCCCTCAAGACCCTGCGTGGTCTCAGCCAAGGCTACCTGAAGATTATGGACCTCAGCAAGCCGGTAATTGCTCAGGTGCACGGCTACTGTCTTGCGGCCGGGTGTTATCTGGAGATGCTCTGCGACGTGGCTGTGGCTGCGGAGGATGCTATCTTCGGTCATCCGGCCACGCAAAGTGGAGGGGTTGACAGCATGCCTCTTTGGGTGACATATTTGGGACTGCGCAAGGCCAAAGAGTTGTTCATGACACGGCGGTTTGTTGATGGGAAAGAGGCGGAGCGTATTGGTCTGGTGAACAAGGCTGTGCCGGCGGATAAGCTGGAGGAAGAGGTGTGGGAGATGGCGAAGTTAATGGCTGAAGTGCCGCCGGATGGTATGATGATAATGAAGGAGGCCTTCAATACCCATGCTGAAATAATGGGCAGAGGTGCTGTATTTACCTACCACCGGCAGCTTAATGCCCTGGGGCGTGTTGGCCGGGCCGGAACTGTTCATGACCTCGATAAGCTGCGGGAGCAGTCCAGGGGAAAGCAGGCGCAGTCCTGAAAATATGGGTAATAGCAGGCTCATGTACAGGTGTGTTTTTCTTGACATGATTACCTGATTGTGGTACTATAATTATTTGCGTAATAGCACAGCACTTTAACAACTGGATAGTGGAAGGAAGGCCTAAAAAAGCGATTCTTACTTTGCATGGAGAGTTTGATCCCGGCTCAGGATAAACGCTGGCGGCGTGCTTTATGCATGCAAGTCGAACGGTTCTCTGTTTTTCGGAATAGAGAATAGTGGCAAACGGGTGAGTAACACGTAAGTAACCTACCC
>DUFD01000036.1 GCA_011171075.1 Dehalococcoidia bacterium
ATAGCACGTTTAGCCCTTTGAATCGCCAGCGGGGCTGCTTTGGCCAGCTTCTCGGCCAGTTCTCTGGTAGCGATTTCCAGTTCGTCATGGGGAACGACCATAGTTACTAGCCCTATGCGCTCGGCTTCCCTGGCATCAATCATGTCACCTGTCCAGATTAGTTCACAGGCTTTGTCTATTCCGACAAGCCTTGGTAGTAAATGAATGCCTCCTTCAACAGGGAGAAGTCCTCGACGTATATAGACCTCTGTGAACCTGGCGCTATCCGAAGCAATCCTGATGTCACAAGCCATGGCAAGATCGAGCCCGGCACCTGCGGCAACTCCGTTAACTGCCGCAATTATCGGTTTCTCACATTTCTGCATAAGGACGTGAACTGAGACACGACCGCTGCCCGTTCTACTAGGTCTTTCCTGACTGATTGGACGGTTAGCATTCGCAGCCAGTGACTTAACATCGGCACCAGAGCAAAAGGCACGACCAGCACCGGTGATAATCAGCACTCTCACCGTTTTATCCTTCGAAATATTTTCGATTACTTGGTACATGCTTTCTCGCATACTGGGGCTGAGGGCATTCATTTCATCCGGTCGATTAAGGGTCATGGTGGCGATGCCACCTTCTTCGGCATAGATGATATCCTGATAATCCATTATCTGAGCTCCTTTTCAGTTGTATCCATATAACTAGATTATGGCGATTATTGCCCAGTAGAAATCGTCGCTGTGGGAATATAAACCTTGGATATAGTCGTATCTCGCGGGTAGTCAGGCATCTTTTCGCCATTCCACAGACTCTTGCTGAGGCAATGCGAGGCACTATCTACAGACTCTTCGAGCCGATTTACAAATACATTAATCTGAAAAGAGCTGTGATAGGTACCAAACTCTTTATACGAAGGTAAACTATTCGCTACATACTGTCAATGTCAGAATTAAATCAGGCCTAGGTTCACAACGGATTGTTTTTCACACTTTTCGATAGAGACTAGTGCCTGGAAACCAGGCACAAAATTAATGGCTGAAGTGGTCAGCCCGAGAGATATTCCTAAATCGTATTGTTCCTCAGCGTATTGTCAATTGTGGTATTGACAATACCGTCTCGAAGTACTACAATCAACACTCCAGTACAATTCATCTACGTACACAACTTATACCCAGCCATACCCGACCTCTAGAGCGATTAAGTCGGGGGGTGCGTGGTGGCAGGTTCAAGATTACCAGGATTACCAATAAAATAGCGATAGCTGGTGCCTTTTTCGTATACCATGAATAAAGATTCTGTGTAAATTCAAGGATTGAAAAACTGGACTCCGAGAGTTTCGCTGACGTTTGCTCTATGACGCTCGTAGAGTACATATAAACAGTCGAAAGCAACGGACGTAGAATTAGGAGGAACTATATGGACGTATTACATGCCTCAGTGCTTTCTTCTGGAGATATTCCTGTATCTAAGGTATTTGAGGTACTAAAGAAGAGAAAAGGTATCGGAGATCTAGCTGAGATCCAAGAGCAGATACTTGCATCAGGGAGACAGCCACTAGATCTTACTACCGCATCCAAGCGTATAGGTACGGCATATCGAAATGAAAAACTTGTTCTTATCCTTGGTTCTGGTGTATCTAAAGACTACGGTATGCCGACATGGAAAGGTCTACTACAAAAACTCTTGGGGAAGACATTTGAGAGCGAGAGCGCCGATCCGGAAAAAGCTTCGTTCATGTCTGAGATGTTTGATATGATTTTTGGGCCAGATCCCCTGATAGCTGCGAGACGTCTGGCTCTTCATTTCACTGAGTTAGAGAAGGAAAAGCATAAGACACTTTTATTCGAGAACGCTGTGCGTGATATCCTATATGAAGAGGTATCTAACCAGAATCCTACGCCACTCTTCGAAGAAATAGTCCAATTCTGCGTCGCCCCTGGCCGAAGCTACAATCTGGATTCGATCGTCTCATACAATTACGATGACCTTCTTGAAACACATCTCAAAAACCTAGGTGTAAGTGTACCGTTCACGTCGATTTTCTCAGCGGGGCAGAACCCTAAGCCAAATCAACTACCAATCTACCATGTACATGGTTACCTGCTACATTCAGGCAGGTTGACCAAAGACAATACCATCACTCTCGGTGATGATGCTTACCATTCGCAATATTCGGATGTATACAGGTGGAGTAACCTTGTACAGATTAATAAGTTCGTAGACTGCAATTGCTTGTTCATCGGCACATCTTTTACTGATCCCAATCAACGTCGTTTACTTGACATAGCTAGGCAACAGAGGGGAACGAATGATATTCAGCACTTTCTGATCAAGAAGAGGTATAGCACTATAGACACTGAGAGGGCATTAATCAACATCCTAAATACGAATGATCATACACTTGATGAAAGCGCGCAAGCCGAATTGGCCATAAACGAGACTGTAGAAGATTTAATTAGCGCAATTCATATGTTTGAGACATATGATGCACACTCATTCAATGTCGAGGTTATTTGGGTCAACGAATACAGTGATATACCACAGATACTTAAAGAGATTCGGGAGAGCAGTTACGACTAATACAAATGACGAGAGTACACTATAAAGGGAGGTGTAAGAGTGCCTGATTACGTATTGATGACGTACAACATCAAGTGGATGAACAAGATGTTTCAGTCTGGTCAGATTAAGAACAGCAAGCGGGAACAAGCTGAGTCTATCGCTGAAGTTATCATGAGAATCCACCCCCATATCCTCGGAATCTGCGAAGCAGCCAACGAGAAAACTGAACACGATCACTTTATACAGCAATATCTCAACAATGACTATTCTGTCTGCATGGGCACAAGCCGGGGAGGGCAGAATCTCGTTTTTTACTATAGAGACCCAGTTAAAGAAGTATCCGTGGATTCATCAATTTCTAACTACAACCCATGGACAACCGATATCAATAATGATGGTTTAGATGAACGCTACAAGTGGGAAAGGAAGCCTCTTGAGGCAGTCTTCAGGCTTGGGCAAAATGGCCCTACGATCAGAACCATTCTTGTACATACTAAGTCCAAGATCGTTGCGTCTGTAGTGGACTTCCACAATTTCCAAAAAATAGCTTTGGCTAACCGAAAGAAATTGGTAGCTCAAGCGATGCATCTCCGCTCCCGTGTCGATACTCTCATTGCACCGAACGACTCCCTTCCAATTGTTATCTTAGGTGACATGAATGATGGTCCCGGTCTGGATCCTTACGAGAAAACCGTTGGCCTCAGCTTTGTTGAGACCGTAATTGGTTCAGTCTTCGAACCGAATGGGATATTCCACGATGTACTCTATTGGATGAAAAGGGACAACAGTGCAGCAGTCAGAAAACAGCTTTGGACGACTGATTTTGAAGACCCCATAGTATCTACTTCGTTCGGCGGGAAGCATCGTGTATGGCTTGACCATATCCTCGTTTCTCCGGACATGCTTCAAGCCAACAATCAAGTTCATTATAAAATGGATTCGGGCAGGATAGGAGATAAAGATGCTATAGCCAAAAAAGCATCCGATCATTATCCTGTTTACTGTACAATACAGACCATCTAACCGAATTAGCCATGGTTGTTATTGAGTGAATCACTGTGATATTACCTGGTAACTCGGCTCTATTTATTTGGATTAACGGAAAAGATAAACTGTGACTGACCAAGCAGTAATACAGAGAGCCCTGAAGCGATTCAGTAGTTGTGAACTCGCCGAGGATATTCCAGACACATTACCACTCGTGGATGAACTCTGTAACTGCAGGGTGACTGACGATATATTCGCAGATATGGATGTTGTCTTCATTCAACACCACCTTGGCCCGTTCATACCGCGGCTGCGAGCGACGTTGAACCGTGGATTGGAACCATCCAGGTGTTGGTTCGTGGATATACCGTATTCCACCAACGAATCCGTCCGTAAAGCGCTACTGGGATTAGGTTTTTCTGACAAACACATTAGTGATCCCTTCAACGACCCGATTGCCCAATATTCCAGAAATCAGCTTGACAGAGTAGCTCGAGTCTTGAGGATACTGGCAAATCAAGATAACAAAAAGAGGCTGCTTGTTGTGGACGACGGTGCTTACTTCATTCGAACATTGATCTATCTACTGGCTACAGATGCAGGATTGGTAAGGAGTTTCAGGGAACGCGGTACATATCTGGTTGAACAAACAACTCGAGGACATCGTTACCTCGAAACAGAAATGGGAAAAGATTTACTAAGAACCCTCAATATCCCAGCAGTAAGTGTAGCACGCAGTCATACAAAGTACAGCTTGGAATCCCGTTTCATTGGTGTAGCTGTATCGCGGGGATTTATTCGAGCCCTGAGACAAAGCGGTAGGTTAACCAAGGGCCTCGGACGTGTTCTGGTAATTGGGTTTGGGCCTGTAGGTAAATCAACCACAGAGCAGTTGTCGAGGCTCGAACACGAAGGATTAATTGAGGTATATGACAAAGAATGGAAGATTTTGCAGGGTGAGATTCAAAGAGACGGCAAAGCCATTGCGTTACAGTCGTTTCCGGACAAAGGCTATTACGATTCTATTTTTGGTTGTACCGGATACACCTCTTTCCCCGTTGAAAAAGTTGGAATATTGTCTAACGACGCTGTTCTAGTGAGCGGTTCATCTGCCGCGATAGAGTTCAACCGGGAGCAATTCGTCGACCTTGCATGTGAGTCAGAATCCGACGACTTCTTTGTTATTGAACCAGAGAAGACAAGGAGTCGTGGTATCCATGCAACGATTAAAATGCAAAAGGGAAACAAAAAATTTTCATTTCTCAATGCAGGCTTTCCAGCCAATTTCGATGGAAGCTTGGAATGCCTCCCAGCTTTAATCATACAGATAACGCACGGTTTATTACTGGCTGCATCGCAGGAAGCATTACATAGTAGTCCCGGTTTTCATAGATTGAACCGGTATGATGATGATTGGCTTCATCAACGGGGTATGTATTGGATCAAACAATATGCATTGGCAGCCTGATAGTCTCTGATAAGTACAGTGGTAATAATATTGCTTTAGTAAGGAGGTCGGAAAATGCCTAGACTACAAGGTACAGCAATGAAAGAACTAGTGGAAGGAGGGAAGCTGAAGAGGGCGGATATACTGTTATCCCGTACCAAGCGTAGCCTCTTGGGATTTCTCATTAGATTCGGTACCAATAGCTACTGGAACCATGCTTTCATGATCTACGTGCTCAGGAGTCCAGAACAGGGATACAACACCACCTTCATCATTGAGTCAGGAGGGGCTGGTATCGATATCCACAATATATCCCACTACTTCGAAAGACCAGACAAATACGATGTTGCCGTAAAGCGATACGAAGCGGACTGGTTTCAGGACGATGTTGGGCAAGGTGGCTCTCGTTATCAGAGGAAGGTGCGTGGTTTTGCTCTCTCGGAGATAGATGACAAGTACGATCACAAGTTGATAATAACAATTGCCCGGAGATTCATAAGGCAGGTAATCCTAGGGTTCATGTTCCCGCTGCAGAGAAGAAAGAAAGACCCGTCGCAACGCAAGGTGATGGTACAGAAGGTAGCAGGCTTTAATGTCAATGCCTATATCTGTAGTGGATTCGTTCAATGGGCATATTACAACGGTGTCGGTCAAGCCCTTAAAGAAGACAACCTGGATGATAGCAGACTTCAGGAGGTGATCTTTAATCCGCGTTTTCCTTCTCCTGACTTGACTCCAGAAAACGGTCTACTTGCCACTACTCCTGCAGACTTGGCCAACAGTGATAAATTGTCCTGGAAGTACATCATCAAGGGTGGCAAGGTTTGGGAAGTTGCAGCTAAAGAAGAGGTTGATACGATCTTGAGTTCGAGCTAATAGCTAAAGAGCAACATATAAACATATAGGAGAAGAAACATGGCTGAAAACCGCAAAACCGATAATACTACACAGGAAAGCCCGGTAGGCAATCGCTGGGTTGGTCGGAATGGTATAATAATCCTCGGCGTCTACCTCGTGATACTATCTGTGGTTCTCGTCTTAGGTATTATTCAACTCTGGCCTCCTCCGCCCGAAGCAAGTGATACTTCTCAGGCAGATGCAGGAGCGGCATTCATATTCTGGACTCTATCGATATCGGCAGAGGCTCACATGATTCTCCTTGTAACACTGGCTAGTGCCCTTGGTACTCAGGCACATGCAATTCGGTCTCTGTACTGGTATGTTGGCAACAGACGACTCATATTTAGTTGGATAATGAAGTATATTTTAATGCCGTTCGGCGGGATAGCTCTTGGCCTTGCTTTCTATTTTGTGATTAGAGGTGGTTTCTTCGCAGCCGGAACAGATGTTCTAGATCTCAGCCCATATGGTTTTATGGCAATGGCTTTCCTGGTTGGGATGTTTAGTGAACAGGCAGTGGCGAGGCTCAAGAGAGTGGCAGAAGCCTTTTTTGCCAGAGCCGAAGTCGGTCGTGATTCATCTCCTCCAGCACAGACAAACTCTAGTAACAATGGCTAGTGTTTCAATACCTGATTTTGAGGAAATTATTATTGGTTTCGCCGGTGATAATTGTATTACTGAGAAGATTCTCAGTATCGTGTGAGGGAGCACGTTTATTATTTCTTGTGGAAATCGATAGAGAGCTACCACACAGGTAATCTGAAGGGATATTTGAGATAGGTTAGTCGTCACCGAATAACACATCCCATGATAACTGCAATATGGGAGGGAGAACACTATGAACTCAATACTAAATGAAGAGAGGAAGAAAGACTTACGGAGTACTTACGTTCAGGCACCTAAGTTCGGATTGGTACTCGGCGCTGGTGTAACTGCCAACTCAGGTGTACCTACGTATGATGAATTAGCACTCCGTCTTCTTGAGCGTGCATCTCATGAGAAAGGTTTCTCGGGTTCCCCGGGTTGGGTGCGCACATTTGTTCAGAACCAGAGAGAACTCCTAGCCAAAAAGGACCGTAAAACAGTACCACCGGATGAAGTTGTACTGTTTACGCGTGCACATCTTGGAGCAGACGAAAAGCTCCTGCGCAAACTCACTAAACAAGTACTTTATAAGAACGTAGCAGCTAGAAGAACTGTAGGTAGAGATGCTTTCAGAAACAACACTACACTCGATGCTATTCTCACCTTTTGTGCAGCCCGGCCCGATACAGTAATTGCTCCAGCTTCCAAATATGAAATTGAGGTGAACGATAGGATTGGAGGAATTCTTACGACAAACTATGATAATTTACTGGAAGGTGCTTTCCATACGAAGTACCGGCGTAATCTACTAAAACCCGTCGGTCGCCCCGGTGCACGAGAATTCATACGTGGTAGGCGGCTAATCCCTGTTTATCATATCCATGGTTACGTGGGCTACAGAGAACCTGTGGATCTTGATAATTTGCCAAGAACGTCAGACGTAGTGATTGCTGAGGATGATTACTTTGAGATCTTCTATGATCCTCTAGGCTTCGGTAATTACATCGCGATGAGTTTCTTCCGCCGCTTCCCATGTTTGTTCATTGGTTCCGGTCTGGGTGACAAGAACCTGCGTAGATTCCTATTCCACCTCACCAAAGATATAGGTGAAACTGCTACTCACCAAAGAAAGTTTGCGATCTTGAAATCATCAGAAACGGTTGATGATGAATTCACAGATAAGATCCTCCTGTCATACGGTATCGAGACCATATGGATCTCTAAATATGATGAGATTGAAGGAATCCTGCAGAATCTGTATACGTCGGTTGGTGGTGTCAAGAGAACAGATTGGGATTTTGTAGCTGGATATAGGTGGGGTTAATCGCAGTCTCCAGATTCAGATCCAGACGAGTACAAGAGATGGCGTGAGATGGGATGGGTACCCGAACGATAGGAAGCGCTTCTCGATTTAACTAAAGCTCATGTAATACGAGTACAGTGGACTGAGTTTCACCGTAATAGTTGGGAAACGCAATAATTAAGAAGGCGCTACGTACTCGGAAAGCTAGCGTAGAGAACGGTACGATGAGATCAGACATGGCTAGTGCAGTCGGTGCAGACACGTTACGCATCGTCGAAGCTCGGAACCAGTTCGACTGGGATGGGTGCAGGAAACGTGGCGGGTGACCAGAAGAGGTCAACGATTTAGCCAATTTCACGACCAGAGACTCACTGGTTGCGGAGTGCCCAATTCACCATTAAGCTACTCCGTCTTGCCTTTTAGTTCGGATATTTTATTGACCAGTGCCGGTACGACTTTGAGCAGGTCATCGACTATTCCATAGTTAGCCACGCTGAAAATGGGTGCTTTAGCATCTTTATTAATGGCAACTATTATGCTGGCACCCTTCATGCCAACCACATGCTGGAAAGCACCACTGATGCCGAGACCAAGATATAGCTTCGGCTGCACGGTCTTACCCGATAACCCTACCTGGCGCTCCGACGGCAACCATCCATAATCTACTACCGGCCTTGAGCAGGAGACAACTCCACCGAGCACTCTGGCCAGTTCCTCGACCATTTCCAGGTTCTTCTTATCTTTTATCCCTCTGCCGACGGAGACCAGGACCTCTGCCTGAGTTATATCAACACCGCCGGCCTCCGCCTCCAGATATCCCTCGAATTTTTTGTAGTCAGACTCTTCCTCAAAGTCAAACTCAATCTCTTCAATTTGCCCCTGCCTGCCACCTTCTTCTACGGAGAATTCGCCGACCCGCCCGGTTATCAGAACCGTTTCGCTTTGGGCAAACGAATATGTGGCGTTGACCTTGCTATTGTAAATCGACCGCGTAACCAGAATATCGCCGTTCTGCCAGAATATATCAATGCAATCGGTAGCCAGGGGAATCCCCAGCTCAACTGACAATGAAGGTGCCATGTCCATAGCGAAGGAGCTATGTCCCATTAGCGTAATCTTCGGTTTTATCTTTCTTATCAGGTGGGCGATTATTTTCTGACAGGGCTCAGCTAGCAGCCCTTCAAGTCGGTCACTTTTAACGGCAAGCACGCGGTCGGCCCACCCGGCAAGCTCCTTAGCATAGGCATCGACATCGCTACCGGCAACCACCGCCAGCAGCTCCATCTGTGCCTGGTCTGCCAGTTGCCTCCCCTTACTGAGCACCTGGTAAGATACGTTAGCCAGGGCCCGGTTTCTGTGTTCCGCCACGACCAGTATGCCGGACATTAGAAAATACCTGCGTCCTTTAATATCTTCGCCAGTCGTTCGGCGGCCTCTTCCGGCGCACCGGCTATCAACTCTGCCTCTTTACCTTTCGGCGGCAGTTCCAGTTTCTCCAGCTTGACCATCGGCACCAGCGTCTCCGGAGACAGGCCCGGGTCATCGAGGGCCATCACCTGCAACTCCTTCTGCATTGCACTCCTGATTCCACGTAGTGAGATATATCTCGGCTGGTTAATCCCGGTGTGAACGGTCAGCAATGCCGGCAACTCGATGGTGTACGACTGTAAAGTACCCGCTTCCAATTCTCTCTGCGTGTGAACCTTTCCCTCTTCAGCTTCCAGAACAGTGACCAGGGTAGCATGAGGAATACCAAGCATCTCGGCAACCATCGCCCCGAGCTGTCCGCTGCCGAAGTCCTCGGACTGAGCGCCAAAAAGCACCAGATCATACGACAACCTCTGAATAACTCTCTCCAGGATGACGGCCACGGTATAAGCGTCATCGGCACTCACATCCCGGTCGATACGGATGGCGTTATCGGCACCCATGGCGAGGGCCCTTCGCAGGACTTCATTCCAGTCCTCAGGCCCTACCGTGATGGCGGTCAGCGTTCCCCCCAGCTTCTCCTTGAGTTGAACCGCCGCTTCGAGGGCATATTCGTCCCAGTTATTTATCTTGAAAGCCAGCCTGTCCTTCTCTATATCTCTTTGAGCAGGGTCTATCTTGATGAAGTCCGCTTCCGAGGTATCGGGAACGCGTTTGATGCAGGCGATGATATCCATACTATTTTATGCCGCAGGCCTCTCCGACAATCTCGGCAATATCCTTAACAGCGAGCTTATCTTCAAGCCCTTCTGCCTTGACGGCATCCTCAAGCATCGTCAGGCAGTTCGGGCAGGCGACCGCCAGAACGTTCGCCCCGGTCTCGCAGGCCTCCCTGACGCGGCGTCTCGCGGGGCTGTCCGCGCTGCCACCCAGCAGGTCTATATAGAAGTTGCCACCACCGCCGCCACAGCAGAGGGCACCATCCTTGTTTCTTGCCATCTCCACCAGTTGTACGCCCGGGGTGGACTTCAGGACTGCTCTGGGAGCATTGTATTCTTCATTCCACCGACCGAGGAAGCACGGGTCGTGGTAGGTTACTGTAGCGTTATATCCACCCGAGACGTCCAGCCCCCCGTCACGGATAAGTCCCTGCAGGAGTTGCGTGTAGTGCGAAACCTCAAACTCCCCGTTAAAGCCAGGGTAATCGTTCTTCATGGTATTGTACGAATGGGGCGATAGGGTAACAATCTTCTGCACGCCAAGACCCTGGAACTGGGCAACGTTTTCCTCAGCCAGCATCTCGAATAATGTCTCTTCACCGAGGTTTTTTACCTCGTTGCCATCGCAGTTCTCATCATTGCCCAGTACCCCGAAAGAGACCCCAGCTTTCTGCAGTACCTTACCCAGTATACGGGCTGTCTCCTGCCCTCTGGTATCATAAGAACCGACGCAGCCGACGTAATACAGGAACTCCTGCCCCTGATATGCCTCTATGCCCGTCCCCTCCATCCACTCGCCTCTTTTTGCTCTGGAAGTACCGTACGGGTTTCCCTGACGCTGAATATTCTCCAGGAACTCTTTCACAGGGGAGGGTACTTCCCCCCTTTCGACCATCTCACCCTTGGCGGCTATCATCATGTTCAGTATGTCGATATTGAAGCTGAGCGGACACTTGACCTCGCAGTTCTTACAGGCTGTGCACGAGTAGAGGATATCGGCAAGGTGGTCCGACCATTCGATTTCACCTTCCAGCCACGCCCTGGTCAGCCACAGCCGCCCGCCACACGAGTAGGTCTCCATGCGAAACCGGGCATAGGCAGGGCAGTTATTGACATCCATCCAGTTAATGGGAAATTTGCAGTAACCACACCTGAAGCACCGGTGTATGACGTCGCCATACTTATAATCAGTCAGGGTCATCAGCTTACCTCCCAGTTTCCCGGATTCATAATCCCGTTGGGGTCGAGCATCTGCTTAATCTTCTTCATCAGGTTGAGAGTATTCGGGTCCAGCCTCTCCATAACCAGCTTCTGCCCGTAAAGTCCGGGCTTCCAGATGGTCCCGTGCAGTTCCAGAGCGAGGTCGTCCGTCTCGTGCAGGGCTTCCCTTGCCTGCCTGATGGTCTCCGGGTCGGCCCGGTTAAAGGCGTATGTCCACGAGAACATCATGGCGTGGGCCGCCCCGATGCACCTACCCAGCACAGTATAGGGAATGTCATGCCTTTCCGATATATCACGGCCCCGCCGGTAACACTCAGGGTACGTCTCTACAGGCATGATAGCTCCCACGTATTCAAAACCACCACCTTTTCTCCAATCGGACGTTTTCGAGACCTGCGGCCTCTGTAATCCGCTACGGAAGCCAAGGAATCCACCGGCACCGCTGCGAATATACTCTCCGAGGGTATCGTCCCAGACTATTTCATGTTTGAATTCAAGCTCCTTTTCGGAGTCTGCGACGATATTAATGGTGAAATGCTGGAGCCCGCTGGCGAAAGGTGGTATCGCCTGGCTGAAAGCTATGACATCTTCTGTCATCTGGGTATGAGTGAGTTTGTACATGATTTCCGGGACAAGCTCTTCATCTTCCACGACAAACTGCCCCACACCCCTGATTTTTTTGCTGGGGAAAAGCCGGATTGACACCTTGGTGATGATGCCGGTTGTTCCGGACCAACCGAGGAAGAGCCCCACATCTGGCAGGGGGTGCTGAGTATACCAGCCTGAACCGATTGAACATGAGCCGAACTTACATACTTCGCCGGTGGGCAATACAATTTCCAGTCCGTTGACCATATCTGAGTTAAAGCCGTAAGGCTGGGCGAGGTCACCCTGCCCGTGAATAGCTACATTGCCGGCGATGGTCGCCGTGGGTGGTGCCCCCGGCTCCGAGTGGGTCAGATGCGGAAAATTTCTCTCCAGATAGGATGTCAGCTGTCCTTGGGAAACCCCACACTCGACCACGGCGTACCTGGCCTTTTCGTTCACCTCCAGGATGCTGTCCATCCTCTTCAGGTCAAGGGCAATGCCACCCCTGAAAGGAACAGCCAGGCCGGCCAGTGACAGCCCCCCGCCGAGCGGGACCACCGGTACCTTTTCTTTATTGGCTAATTTAACGATTTCCTGTATTTCCTCGGTCGTCCTGGGTATCACCGCGTAATCGGGTCGGTGAGGTTCGGTCGTTCCTAGGTCGTAAGAATAGATAAAAAGCTCTTCTTGTCGGTTGGAGACATGTTCCTGTCCGACGATGTCAACCAGTGCCTGGTATACAGAATCCATCAAATCACCTCCATCCCGCCGGTTTCTCGCCTATCGCCAGTCGGCAAAGGTCGCTCATAAAGACAGGTCTTATACCGTTCTTGGCAACCATACTGCCCAGGGTAGTATAACAGGCGGGGCAATTGAAGACACAGACCTCGGCGCCGGCGTTCTTCATATCTTCAATATTCCTTTTCTGGACATCGGCGGCACGCTTGCGGCTACCTTCCCGTCGCTGTCCCTGAATCGTACCACCGCAGCAAAGGGCATTCTCGTCAACATACTCCCTCTCGACGTTTTCGGCACCAATCAGTTCGAAGATACCCCGCACAAAGTGATGCTTGTCCGAGGAAAGCCTTGAGGAACAGGGACGCTGATAGGCAACCTTCAGGTTTATCGGGTTTATATCATCCTTGAGTTCGTTCAATCTGTTGTAGAGGAACTCGAAGAGATGGACTGCTTTGAAGGGAACGTCAATCCCGACTGCCGGACAATATGAGGTATAGGTGCCATAGCACTCGTCATGGAAACAGATTACCTCGGTAACATTGTGCTTGGCGATAGTCTGGATAATTCCCGGCAGCCTCTCTTTTATTACGGACGTTCTGCCATAATGCAGGTACATAAGCTGACAGAAGTAATGGAACATCTTACGGGGGTCTTGTGAAATCACAGGAAGGCCTTCGAAGAGCCTACCCTGTATCAGATACATCAGGTCGGAGAAGACCCCCATGTCCAGCGCCTGTCCGTTTATCTCTTCGATGTCTGGCTCCCCCCGAAAAGGAATACCCGTCTGTATGCCCCGTCGGATAAGGGGTCTGGGCAGGGGAGGTACGTCTAGCTCTTCCTGTTTCTCAACGATTAGGTAGAACGGGTGATTGTTGACCGGGCAGTATTCCTCGCAGGCATAGCAGGTAACGCAATCATGCAGGACAAACGAGTCCTCGCCGTGGGCTATCTTCAGTATTTCTGCCTTAGCGGTGTCCCTGTCGATGTCCATGTACTGGCACCTGGTAAGGCAGTCCTGAGTCGTGCAACTCAAGCATTCATCTTCATTGAATTTAAGCTCGTACATGCTTTACCCCCCTACTCGCGCGACAATATGTGGAAGGCCATTATGGCCCAAGACATCTTACTCCCAACACGCCGAGTTATCAATAGATTTCAAGGTGAATTAGTTTATAATCAAATACCCGCGTAGCTAATCCGCCTGACCAGTTTCTGCCGGCCAGGATTTCTCCCCCAGGGCAATACGGCACAAATCGGTAATATAGATTTTTTTCAGCCCAAGCTGGCCGGTAGGCCGTCGCATCACACGGTCGCACACCGGGCAAAGCGTCACCAGAGCATCCGCGCCACACTCGATGGCATCCCTGACATTCCTCTCCTGGAACTCAACGGCCATATCCAGCCGGGTAGCGATAATCGGGGCAGTACAACAGAGGGCAGTCTCACGCTCATATTTGCGGAGTGGCCGCTCCACTCCAATCAGTTCGAGTATCTCATCAAGAAAGACATTCTTCTCCGGCGTGTATCGTGATGCACAGGGTTGTTGATAAGCTATCTTCTTGCCCAGCCGGGTGATGCTGCTCCGGTGGTCCCTGAGATAGTCACGCAGGTACTCGAAGATATGCATGTATTTGAAGGGCACCTCGATGCCGTAGTCCTTGATTTTGGCGTGTACCATGGCATAGCAGTCGTCATGAAGGAAAACGATGTCCTTATTCAGCCCTGCCAGGTTATCAATAAACCTCTGGGCATATTTCCCGATTGGGCTCTCCTTGCCGTAGTGCTCCCAGCCAATGAGACAGTAGTAGTCTCCCCCCTTTACCAGGGTCATTCCCTCGAACAGCTGACCATCAAGTGCTCCTTCGGGGATGTAGCGCTCCATTGTGCATATCGAAAGGGCAGGTCGGGCGGGGTCACCGGGTATCACCTCAGCGGGTGTTTCAAAACTGGTTTTGGTCAGTTCTTCCTCAGTGATGGGGAAAATTCCCGCCTTTTCCACAGCGCCGATTATGAGGCTAAGCGGGTCGGCCCCGGTGGGGCAATACTCGCGGCAGGCACAGCAGGTAACGCACTTACTTACTATCTCGGCCTCCTTGCCCTCCATAAGCGCCCTGATATCAGATACGGCCTTGTCCCTGTCATTGCTGACATAGAGGCACTTAGTCAGGCAGTCGCCACAAAGGTCACATTTAGCAGCATCCCACATTTCTCACCCTCCGTCTCGTGATTTTCGTGATGAATCATTCACCGTGATTACTCTCGGTACTCGCTTCACTTCCGTTTCGATTCTGCCGCTTGCCTATTGAGTCTTCAAGCAAGCCCATCTGTCGTCGCAGCTTTCTCTGCTTGTAGTACAGAAAAAATACATAGCCGAAGACCACCGCCCAGATAATAGTATAGGCCGCAAAAAGATAGCCCGAATTTTCCATGTCTACTACACTCCTAATCCATCCGTATATCTTTTATATTCCTGATATCTGCCTCCATATTCTTGAGACGAGTGCTCTGAGCAACTAAGACAAAGTATAAAACAGTGAAGGCAACGATACACACTATCAGTGTAAAGAGCATGGACGGGACAAGCCCACCCTCGAAGATAATGGCCCCTGGATGTTGAGTCCGCCACAGCATCACCGCCAGAGCCACGACCGGTACATCGATGAAACCGACAATACCAAGCACGGCACTGAGCCTGGCACGCTGGCTATCTTCAGTGACATAGTGGCGTACCAGAAGATAGGCTACATAGGTAAACCACAAGACCAGAGTGGCTGTCAGCCGCGCATCCCAGGTCCACCAGATTCCCCAGGCCGCCTTTGCCCATACGCTGCCAGTAATCAAGACCAGTGACGTAAAAACAACGCCAACCTCCGCCGAAGCAGAGGCAATCGTGTCCCATCTTACATCCCGCTTCGTCAGATAGAGAATACTGCACACAAAGACAACGAAGAACGCCAGGAAACCAATCCAAGCCAGGGGTACATGAAAATAGAAAATCCTCTGCACGGCTCCGGTGTTCTTATCGGTCGGTACGTATATGAAGACCATATAGAGGGCGGCTACCATCAGAGCAAAGCCCAGACCGACAAGTGCGTAATGTTTCAGGGCACCTTTAGCATCCATGTGCATATCTCCTCAGGTTGAGCCGTTCATCCCTCAACCACGTATTGAAAGACCAGCGTAGCCACCACCAGGTAGATTATATCGAACGCTATCATTATTTGCAGCCAAGTCATCATATCTCCCCAGGGGCTGCTCTGCAGTACCAGAGCCGTTGCCTCGACAGCAGCGATAATCACCGGCACAACGATGGGCAGGAAAAGAATCGGCAGCATGATATCCCTTGCCCTGATATTATTAGCCAGCGCTGAGAACAGCGTGCCCACCGAGGTAAACCCCAGGGTCGCCAGCACGATAATTAGAAGCAGTCTCGGCAGAAACAGCGGCAGGTTAAGAAGAACCAGGAATATCGGTGTAACAATAATCTCGATGGCGAACATGAAAGTAAAGCTACCCAGCAGTTTCCCCCAGTAGATAAGCATAGGGTCTATGGGACAGAGCAATAGTCCCGCCAGGCGGGAATTCTCCCTCTCTATGGCAAAGACCCGGTTAAGACCGAGCACACCGGCGAAAGTAAAGGCCACCCAGAGAATGCCCGGAGCCACAAGATTCATCGTAGCCGTTTCAGGCTCAAAGGCGAAGTTAAAAATCACCAGCACCAGCAGGGCAAATACCAGGATTGCAGTAACACTTTCCTTGGTCCTGATTTCCAGCAGGATATCCTTCCAGAAGATAGCCAGAACCTTGCTTAGCGACCCCCTCATTCACCTGTTCCTGTATAGCTCTGGTAGATTTCGTAGAAATTCACCGTATCAATATCGTCTCTGGAGGCCTGGTAAACGATTTTACCCCTGTCGAGAATAACCACCCTGTCCCCCATCTCAACCCCCTGCCTCAGATTATGGGTGGTCATCACTATCGTACGCTCCGGTGTATTAACTGACTCAAGCACATCCCTCAGCATAACAACAGCCTGCGGGTCGAGCCCTGCCTCCGGCTCATCTAGAAACAGTATTGACGGATTGTGAATTATTGCCCGCGCAATGGAAACCCGCTGTTGCATGCCATGCGATAGTATACCGACCCGGTCATGCAGACGAGGTTCCAGCCTCACCCGGGCAATAACCTCGCGGACATTCTCTTCAAGGTCAGGCACATCGTGCATTTTTCCGTAGAACCTGAGGTTTTCATAAACGGTCAGGTTATCATAGAGGAAGGTATCATGGCTGACCAGACTAATCCGGCGTCTGACTTTAACGGGGTCACTACGAATATCCTCACCGTCTACACGTACCGTTCCAGAAGACGGCTTGCTGAGCGTGGACAGTACCTTGACCAGAGTTGTCTTCCCGGCACCATTCGGGCCAAAGACAATCACGTGCTCGCCCCTGCCGATCTTCAGATCGATATTGCTAAGGGCGCGATTACGCCCGAATGACTTGCTCAGTGCCTCAACCTCGATGGCCCAAGCAGTCAAGGCAGATTCTGTCTCATCCATTATCAATATCTACACTCTCAGGCGGCTGCGGGGCAGTTAGCGATTGAGCCTGTGCTCTTCTCCTCATATAGTAGGTGACTAGAACAATAATCACCACAACCGCACTAGCCCCAATGATGATGAATGGCAGGCTGCTATCGCCGGCTAAACTCGAGAGGTGGATATCCACAGTATCACCCCGCTCCAGACCATCTACCGTAAAATGTATGAACTTCTCTCCGGTCTCAGTAACTATTGGCCCGGCCGGGTTTAATCTGGTACTGGCAACTTCAATATCCTCTCCCTGAACCATAATATGTAGCGCATCGGTGGGATAATCCGCGAATAACTCAATAACCAGGTCACCAGAAGCAGGACTTTCAAACCTGTAAGAGAAAACAATTTCCCTCTCACCCGGAGGAAATATCAGAGTGTTGCTCACAGTGTCATCATCGACCATGAAGTAATCTGCTACGAATTCTTCCGGTACCTCAAATTCGAGTGCTCCCTCTGGTAATGTGAAGACCAGCACCCCCTGTGTCCCCTCGAAATTTGTATCTTCCGAGCCCACATAGGTCCTGTCGCCATCATTAAGCAACCACATTACCTGCGCCACCGAGAAATAGCCATCCTCGGCATAAAGTACAATATGACAAAGGTTAACCCTTATCGCCTGGTCACTGGTAGTCGTATCACAGACCGGTACCTCGATAGATTTTTCTGTCTCCTCGTCCCCGAACTCAATCGGGTAGTAATAATCAATCTGCATATAGCAGACCCTCACCAGATAGCTCTGCTCTACCGAGATATCCGCGAAACGGAATTTGCCTTCTCCATCTGTTTCGCTGGTCTGTATCTCTCTTGCTCCGTCTTCAATCCAGGCAATCAGAGCAACCTCAAGTCCGGCGACACTACCCCCGCCCTCGGTCTCATTGACCACCTGCCCCTCAATCACGCCTTGCTTTGAGTCCTGAGCACTGAGGTTACCCGGTAGTCCTATGGCAAGGATAATCGCCAGTATGTATATCAGCTTCCGCATCATCTGTCCTTATACTGCGAATCACGTCTTTCCTGGTGCGAAAAAGCAACAACGCCACCTATCAATAGAAGTCCGCCCCCCACCCATATCCAGACAACCAGAGGATTTATCATAGCCCTGATTGTAACCGATTTGTTCTGCTGGTCAAAGCTGGTCCATACCAGAGAAACGAACACGTCCTCGGCTGGCGTAGTGCGAACAGCTACCTCGGCGAAGGTATCCATATAGCTGAACCAGTAATTATTCTCCGGGTATAAATTACCGATATGGCGACCCTGCCTGCTCATGGATACTGTGGCGACAGCACTCACCTTCGTCTGGCTTCCTTTTAATATCAGTTCGTCATAGGCTAAATCATACTCCCCAACCTTCATCGACTGACCGACATCCAGACTTACCATGTTCTCCGCACTGTAAAAGGACGAGGCTATGATGCCAAGGGTTATCAAAATGATGCCAATGTGTACCAGGAAACCACCGTACCTGGGACGATTACTATTGAGCATGGCTAACGATGCCCGGAGGTAGTTTTCCTTACGATCCTGGTGCCGTGCCTTCGCTCGTCGGAACCATTCAAGCAAGATGGTAAAAACGGGGAAGGAGCAAACTGCCGCCGAGATAAGATACCATTTACCGCCACCGACAATTAGGATGATTACCACGACAAGCAGCGTGGCCAGTAGACTGAAAACGAAATTGCTCCTTACGGATTGCCATGAGGTCTTTGCCCAGCCTAATAGAGGACAGACCCCCATAAAAAACACCAGCAAGAGCATAATCGGTCCGGCTACCCGGTCGAAGAAGCTGCGGTCGATAGCTATCTGTGTACCGCCGAACAGCTCAACTACCCGCGGAAGTACTGTTCCAAAAAGGATAACCGCCGTCAGCAGTACCAGAATGATATTGGTAACCTCAGACGCCCCTTCTCTGGAGATGAGTGTAAAAGACCTCTCGTCCTTCTGGAAGTCTTTACGACGCATGTAAAGCAGTCCCAGAGAGCCAGCCAGCGTAACCAGTATTACCGCCAGTATATAGGGCGGGAAATGCGAACCATAGAAACCGTGCAGTGGAGACTCAATACCGCCGTGCGTAATGAATGGAATGAGCAGAGTGAATTCAAAAGTTAAGATAGCCAGCACCAGGCTCCATCTCTGCAGATGATTCCTCTGCCTCTGGACAGAGATTGAGTGAACGAAGGCTGTTATTAATAACCACGGCATCAGGCCGGCATTTTCGACAGGGTCCCATGCCCAGTAACCTCCCCAACCCAGCTCATTATAGGACCACCACATCCCTATCAGGTTACCCAGTCCCAGCGTGCACCAGCCAAAAAGTGCCCAACGCCTGACCCACCTTACACACTGAGCACCGGGGGTATGGGTGATGAGCGCCGCTATTACTATGGCGAAAACAACGGACACTGCGGCAAAGGAAAGATAGAGCATCGGTGGGTGTATCAGCATGGCGACATTCTGAAGGAGTGGATTCAGACCAACTCCTTCGGCAACCGGAGCCGGGTTTTTCTCGAAGACGTTCACCACGAAGGTCACCATCGCCAGGAAAAACAACTGTATGGCTGCCAGGACACAGAGCATGCAAGGCAAGATTGAATTATCGTATTCGTGTTTTCGGGAAGCTATCAAGGCAGAGAAAAGTGAAATCAGCCATCCCCAGAGCAATACCGAGCCACCTTTATCGGCATACAGAGCGCTTAATGCATAAGCAGCAGGCAAGCTGCTGTCAACGTGCTCGGATACAATCTTAAGGCTGTAGTCTCTGGTAAGAAAGGCAAATACAGCCGTAGCCAGGGCCAGACTGTAAAGGACGGCAATACTGATAACAGAAATCCGGGTAATTGAGATGAACCGGCGAGAGCCTGTACGAGCACCTATCCCCGCGACCACCGCCGATACGAGTGCCGCCAGAAATGCCAGTATTATAGCGCCCTGCCCTATCTCTGCTGTACCCAATAATCACTCTTGTGGTTCATATTTTGACGGACATTTCAGAATGATTGTGCTCGCCTGAAATGTATTATCTGAGCGATACTCACCCTCCACGAGAACATTGGAATCCTCCTTGAGACCGCTGGGCCGGGCACCTTCATATACAACCAGCAGGTCCTCACCACCCTCGGTAATGACAAAATCCAGCTTAAGAGTATCGGCATCCCATTCTATAGAGTTATCAACCACCTTGCCAGCCACCCGGACCCGTTCCCCGTATAACTCGCTACCTCTATCCAGGAGTTCACTCACCGTCAGGTAGTAGCTGACCGCACTACCAAGGCTAGCGTATACCAGAAGACCGACTGCCACGGCAAGGATACCCCCCCCAACGAAATATCTTTTCCTCATGCCTCTGCCTGCTCCGTTACCCTGCATCCAGTCTACTACCACTTGGAATATAGTGTCAAAGCTCAGGGGTGCTGGTTAAAAGGGATGAGGAATAAATCATACCAAACCCCGATAGGGTATTGACTCACTTAGCCGTTGAGTGGTAACATGTTTACTTGGGTGACAGCGTATCGAATTATGCTCAGTGAACACCGTAAGGCAAACACTTCACAACCATTGGCATGCATTGGCAATGAATATGTATGCCTATTTTTATGCCAGTGTTAAAATAAACTGATGTACAACCGGCAAAGGAGGAATACTGGATGCGTATCAAAGATTGGCTGAGAATCCTGTTGGTTTTCAGTGTGGTTCTATTGCTGTTTACCATGCCAATGCTTACCGCCTGTGGTGGCGGAGACGGGGAACAGGAGGAGGAAGAAGAAGAGGAAGAAGAAGAGGAAGCGTCAGAATTCGAAATAATCATGGAGGCCATTGAAGACTATCTGGCCGACAAGGCTGGTAACATGAGCGCCTCCGATTTACATGTGCGGATTGCCGAAGATGACGCACCTTACATTGTCAGCATACGCAGCGCGGCTGATTATGCCGCAGGCCATATCCCGGGAGCGGTTAACATGACATTTGGCCAGTTGACCACACTCTCCGATGACGAGGAGATTCTGGTCTATTGCTACACCGGCCAGTCAGGCTCGTTTGCGGCTGCCATGCTCGGTGTCCTCGAATATGACGTCACGAACCTGCTTCACGGCATGTGTGCCTGGTCGACCGACCCGGCAGTTACCGGGACTGGCTGCTTCAATGCCAGTAGAGACCAGGGCGACTACGCTGTCGAAACTACCGCCAACACCGTTACCACAAGTTATGATTACCCCGAACTGGACAATACTACTTCAAGTGATGAGGACACAATCATTGAGGCTGCCGCAGCAACCGTTTCGCCAAGCTACATCACGGCGGCGGACCTTAACCTGAAGATTGCCGAAGAAGAGGACATGACTATAATCAGTTGTCGCAGCGCAGCCGATTACGCCGCTGGTCATATCCCCGGTGCTATCAACATCGGCATAGACAGTCTGCTGGACAATCTTGACAAGATAGACCCCGACGCGCCGGTCTACGTGTACTGCTATACCGGACATACCGCTGGCCAGGCAGCCGCCCTGCTCCAGATGCTTGGGTACGACGCCTACAGCCTGAAGTTCGGTATGTGTTCGTGGACTTCGGACCCGGCGGTTCATATGAATAAATGCTTCAACGCCAGTACAGTCACGGGTTACGACGTAGAGTAGAGAAAATAGCCACCTTGAGGAGATATACTCCTCAAGGTGGCTCCTTCCCGAGAAAGACGGAAGGGACTCAGGGATGTTGCCATCAGGGGTATCGATAAGGATGGAGTTTTGGAGTAGCAGATGAAGCGCGTATCGTTTGCCGTCGTTGGCCTTGCCTTGCTCGCTGCGCTCGTATTATCGGGCTGCGCTGTCTCTCCCGGGCCACCGGCAGGTGAGGAGGTAAGCACCTGTGTTACCTGTCACAGCGACAAAGACCTTCTCCAGGAAACGGCTTCGGTTGTAGAGGAGGAGGTATCCGAAGCAACCTCCGGCGAAGGCTGAGGGGGTGAGTTGCCTCCGTTGGAGGAATGGGAAAAGGTCTACCTGAAGAATACCAGCTTCTTAGAAGATGCTCATGGCAAGGTTGGCTGTGTAATTTGTCACGGCGGTGACAGCAGTGCTGGAGAGAAAGACGATGCTCACGTCGGGATAATAGCCGACCCATCCGAAGAGAGCTGCGCCATCTGCCATAGTGAGATTACGCTCCTCCATGAGACCAGCCTGCACGCCACTCTCAGCGGTTTTATGAGCAAGCTCGAAGCCCGGGGCGGTGACCTCAGTGAAGGTTCAGCCCTTGATGAGGCTTTTAACAATCACTGCCAGCAGTGCCACACTACATGCGGCCAGTGTCATATCAGCCGACCGGACGAACTGGGTGGTGGACTGATATCAAGCCATGTTATTAAGGCGACCCCATCGATGCAATACAACTGCGTTGCCTGCCACGGTGCCCGGGTCGGCGACGAGTACCTGGGGAATAATACCGGCATCCCGGCCGATGTTCACTGGACACAGGAAACGATGACATGTGCCAGATGCCACGGGCAGGAACTCCACGGCACGGGAGAGATTGCCAGCGACCGGTACAGCAACACAGTATCAGTTAAGTGTGAGGACTGCCACGCGGATGTCCTGACGGATACGGCTGGTAACCCGCAGCATGAGCAGCACATCGGTGATCTCCAGTGTCAGGTATGTCACTCCGTAGCCTACAAGAACTGCTATGGTTGCCATGTGGCCCTCGATGAGGAAGGTTTACCCTGCCGCACCAGTGAGCCCTCGCAGTTACAGTTCGAGATAGGCTACAACCCGATACAGTCAGCGGATAGACCTTATAAATATGTTGTACTACGACATGTCCCAACGTGTGCCGGGACCTGCGACTACTACGGGTCAAATCTCATGCCCGATTTTGACACCGTATCAACTTGGAAATACGCCACACCACACAACATCCAGTTACACACACCACAGAACGAGAGCTGTAATTCCTGCCACGGCAATGAGGACCTGTTCCTTACCGAGGATGATATTCTAGCCGAGGAAAGGGAAGCAAACCGGGGGGTTATAGTAATAGACATCCCAGACCCCCAGTAACTGACGATAGTAGACCGAATATCGGGGAGCTGATATGGAACTAGGGCGCAGAAACTTCTTAAAGGCATCCGCCGGAGCGGCAGCAGGACTTATCCTGTTCAGAAGCACGAAATTTGGTAATGTGGCAAAGGCTGCTCCCGCTGAGTCGGACCGTGCCATGCTGGTAGACGTTACAAAATGCATTGGCTGCTGGTGGTGCTATGCTGCCTGCAAGAACTATAACAACAATCCGGAGACCTCCAGGCCTATCTCCGAAGAGCCGCCCGAGCTGGAAGCAGACTGCTGGTCCACCCTGTTCCCCCTGAAAAAGGGCGATGAATGGAGCCATAGAAAACATGCCTGCATGCACTGCACCGAGGCCAGCTGCGAAGAAGTATGCCCCACGGGAGCCATCTCACACCAGGGAGAGATTGTAGTCATTGACCAGGAGTGGTGTATTGGCTGCGGTTATTGTGTCCAGGCCTGTCCTTTCGGCGTTCCCCATAAAGACGAACATCTGGGAACTGCCCGTAAGTGTACCTTCTGCATCGACCGGATAAATAATGACCAGATACCCGCCTGTGCTGATGCCTGCCCAACCGGCGCAATTCAATATGGCAGGCGAGGCGACCTGCTTGAGGTAGCCGAAACGCAGGTTCAAGCCCTGAAAGATGCCGGGACTCTCACAGCTAATCTTTACGGTAAAAACGAACTAGGTGGTCTGCATGTCCTCTACGTGCTCGATGATAGCCCTTCCGTCTACGGGCTCCCTGAGGAACCGAAGTTGGCGACTGCAAAGGTCCCCTTCCAGTGGCTCAGCGGTATTCTCATGGGTGGCCTGGTTGCCGTCGTGCCGTTCTGGTTCATCTTCAAGCGGAAGAAGAAGATAGAGGCAGAGTAGCAGGCTCAATAGAAGTAGGTATTCCCTCGTTTTCAGGTGCGGCAGGTTCCAGTTAAAGGCTGCCCACGCTTTTATGCTCTGAGACTAATAATGCAAGTTGAGGGTATGTTAGTATTCCTGGTCAAACGAACATTGAATCGAAGTTTGTTATTCCTTCAGGACCTATTTAGCATCGCCAACCCGCACCCTGCCCCAGATAGCTACGACACGCGCTAGCGATTCAACCGCAGATTCTTCAGAATCCCAATCTTTGCGTAAACAAATATCCATGTAGTTAGTCAGTATCAGCTGGCCTACACTTTCAACAGCTGAACGAATTGCTGCCAGCTGAGTAACCAGACTTTCACATTCTCTATCATTAATGAGCATCTTCTGGATACCCCGTACCTGTCCCTCAATCCTCTTCAGCCGCTTTAGTATAACTTCCTTTGGCACCTTTGTTTCTGTAGCCATTAATATGCCCTGCCTGTCTTTATATTGTTTATGCTAACAACTACAGTATAACTAAAAACAACGCAGATTACCATAACGAGTACCCACGATTTAGAAACTTATATACATTACGACTACCCAGCTGTAGCCAGGATAATAGTAATTTTGGGCTTGACAAAGAGGCAGTTGTGTGATATACAATACCCTAGTAGGGTATATCGCCTTCGGTTCGGGTATCTCAATACCCTTTGAAATTGCCCGGCTCAATAGAGGGCCGGGTAATTTTTCTTTTTATTGCATATATATAGCTGATACCTTTAGCTTTGTCTCGCAGGATTTTGGCCTACTCGATAACATACTCCACCTGTTCAGGTGTAAGGCCAGGTAATATCCGTTTCTCAACATTGGGTACATCCACTCTACTGATTGGATTATCTTGAAGGTAGCCTTACTTGGTAGCCCAGCTACACAGTGCACGAATCGCCCGGTAGTAGGCATGCTTGCCGTTGGTGCATTTACGACTAGCTAAGAAGCTATTGATCCCTTGGCTAGTGAGAGGGTAACTACCTAAAAATGGCTTCAAACAAGTCCTATAGAACCTTATAGACTGTAGTGAAATACCTTGCCTACGGGACTTGATAAACTCCTCAAACAAAAAGTCGGCGTCAACAAACGCCAACTCATTTGTCTGCTTATTGGTGAGCCGCCCAGGACTCGAACCTGGAACCGGCTGATTAAGAGTCAGCTGCTCTGCCAGTTGAGCTAGCGGCCCGAATACATCTCTCAGTTTAGCAAAGCCAGAGATAGCTGTGCAACTAGGGGTGCTTACTCGGGTATCTGCCCCTCTTTGAGCACTATTTGCTCGAGCGGTACGCGGGGTCTGGCTGGAGGGTCTTCGTCAGCGTAGCCTATCAGCAGCAAAGTTAATACCACGATATGTCTCGGCCATCCCAGGGTCTTGGCGGTCTGCCCGAACCTAATCCTCTGCACCCAGCAGGTACCGAGTCCGAGGGCGGTGGCCATTAGCACCATGTGTTCGATGGCGATGGCCGTATACATGTGTGCATCTGGCAGAAACTTGCTCATATCATCCCATTCGGCGCTATCAGCACCAAAGTAATCGGAGTTGGGTGGGGCGAGCTTATGTCCTTTGACGAAGGTGAGTAGCTCGGAGCCACAGACGATGACTACCGGCGCCTGGGCTACCTGCGGGGACTCGCCGATGACGGCTTCCTCGAGGAGCCGCTTCTTTAACTCACCTTCTTTGATAACCTGAAAGCGCCACGGTTGCCGGTTGGTACCGGATGGCGCCAGACGACCGGCCTCCAGAATCTGGTTAATCAGTTCATCAGGTACGGGGTCAGGTTTGAATTTCCTGATGCTCCGTCTTTTCTCAATAGCCTCGGCTACTGTCAACATGAGATGTTACCTCCTTATGTCGCTGCTTTGAATGCTAACACAATGCCCGTACGGGTGACAAATCGGAAATCGAGGAGAGCTTACCTGACGGAGTTAGATAGTCGGGATGTCTTTGCTTTCTTCGGTGATGCGGGCGGCAATCCTGGCCAGCTCCCAGCAGTACTCGTAGAGGTGGAGTCCCTTACTCATGGCCACCAGCTCGCCGTCAGCGACCCCGATTTCATCTGCCATGTATTCTTTGAGGAGCTGAATTGCGGCCAGGTTGGAGGGGAACCCGGCCCAGAGGTCCCACGAGCGGAAATAGACAACAAAGCAGAGGCGGCCATCATGGATTCTGGTGTCGATTGCCCTGAGGCAGGGCGGGTCTGAGAGCTTGATAGACTCTTCGTTACCAACTGCCATGAAGGCCTGGTTGGTGTTGTGGCCGTCTTCCTTATACATCCGGATGACTTCCTGGATTTGCTTTTCCAGGTACTGGCCGTAGGTGTACTGCTCTCCCTCGGCCTTATGGGCTGTCATCAGGTAGGGCAGGTAGCTCTCGATGTAGTCCATGGTGGTAGGCGGTGGTACACCCTGTGGCACATCGGGGATAAGTGGTCGAGTTCCCGGATAAGCTATCTGCAGCACTACCATGTCAAGCTCTTTACGGCGCTCGCCGGCATAGCTTCCCCGGTCAATCCTGTACTCCCGGCCCAGAGTCAGGGTCTTGTTCAGGCAGATGAACCATGCCTCGGAGAGGTCGCGGGCCTCGATTACTGTAATTTGCACTTTATCGTATTTCCTTCACCGCCGTTTTCGGAAGATATTGAGAAATCTGTCTTCGTATTCATCGAACAGGCCCCAGCGGTCGAGCTCCTCTTTGAGCGTTTCTGGGGCTGTCTCCCCATGCGAGACCTGCCAGAAAAGCTCCTCAATCCTGAGCCTGACGTCGGCGGGGACGCCACGGCTGTCTACATCCAGGAGCCCTTGGGCTCCCAGTTGCCCGATATTATCGCTAAGCGACCTTCGGGTCATTTCAAAGATGAACCTTATCAGGGCAACGTCCCAGAGCTCGTCGAGTCCTTTGATGATGGCAGCCAGGGGGTCACTGCGCTGGTCAATCTCGGCATTTATTTTATCAACCACCGACTGCCAGTGTCCGGAGATAATGTTGAGTTCCTTGGGCTCGTTCTTATATGCATAGAGCAGTCCGGGAACGTTAGGACCGTACTCGTGTATCAGGGATTCGAAGTATCTCCTGGCGTCACTACTGAAACCTTCAAGGTGTGAGAGGTAGTAGGGAGTGACAATCTTCGGTCGTTCGGCAAGTACCCGACCTTCCCTGACAACGGTCTCCGTGCCGGTGTCAACCAGCTCTGAATAGGCCGGTTCGGTGACCAGGTAGTAGTAGATATTGGTCGTCCCGAAGGTATAAAGATTCTGGCGGGGCGCACGCAATATCTCGGTATACTCAACCGCTCTTCGGATTTTTTCGTCGTCGGTATCCACCGTCATCCTCCTGCTTCCCCTCTCTCCATGCTGTTCAATCTATACTCAATATTTCCCGTCGATATTCGCTGAGGTGTTCAAGGTAGGGTGCTTCAAGCTGTATCTGGAGTCTCCGCCATTCCTCCTGGAACTGGGGCTGCCGTTCGACGTCGACCCTCATCCTGGCTGCAGTGCCGAGTTGCTGCTGGATGGCCTGCTGTACCCTGGCTTCGAATTGCGACCTGAGCTGCTCGTATGCCTGCCGGCGTTGCTGCTCGCCCTGCTCCGTGTAGTGGCTGAAAATCTGCCTGATACGACTGTGGGCGTTTTCGACACTGGCCTTGTCGTTTTTAACGAGCTTCAGGCCGTCCATTGCCTTCTTATTGGTTCTGCGAATGGCCTCGTTTCTGGGTAGCTCGACATTTCTCACCAGCACTTCTGCGGCAGCGGCGGCAACATATTTTCTCTCGTTTTCCTTGTATATACCGAGCTCGACTACCAGGTTGCAGTCTTCCTTAAGGTACTTGGCGGCCAGCTCCTGTCCCTTCGGCTCCAGCTTCCATTTCAGGCGCTCTTCCTCGGTGGCGTCACCCAGCTTTTCCAGCTTCTCCATGGCTATCTGGCGAGCGCTCTTGATGTCGCCCATAGTGCACCCCCTCGGGGTCGATTATCATGAATGAGTTCTCTTGGTAAGATTATACAGGATTAGTAAAGAGGCATAAAGCTTTTAGTAAAGGGGGGTCTAATGAAATATGGAATAGTAGTTCTCCTTTTAAGTTCTTTTGCTGTGGTATAATCCTGTCATGATTTTCAGTAAGAAATATTTGATAGGTCTGTCGACAGCCATCATTTTAGGTTCTGCTTTCTTTTTCCTTATTCTTCTATTTATGTGGCTTCCAGACCAGACCGAGGAGTATTGGAAGAGCCTGCCGCAAGCATTAGTAACGTTCGCTACTTTGATGCTTGCCTTTGCTGCTTTCTGGACCATCAAGAACAGTAATGAACACGAAAAACACCAACGAAAAGAACGATTACTTATGCAGATTATTGATTGGGCAGTGGAAGTTGATAGTTGCGCATATATTGAAGACTGGCCACCAACGGTCTTTGATAGTAGACGGGTCATTTTAATGCGGTATGAGATGGTGAATGCACGCGGTAAACACATTAGCTCTCTCGGACGACAGGCATTTAGCGATTCTATTCAGAGTGCCGTATGTAAAGCTATTAATACCCTCAACGAATACAGGTTTATCTTAGCTACAAATCTTGGTTTGCTTGCAGACACTGTACCTATTGAGCTAGAACGTAAACAGGAGCTAATTGCTGAACTTAGTTCAGCAATGGAACAAGGTGAGAATGAGCTTACCCGATTGTTGATTGAACATGAACTACGACTATCTGGCTCACTCAAACAATTGATAGATTCCGCTAACGAACAGCTAGCTTTACTTGCTAGTTGATGGTGACACAGTTTATATTGCTTGAATGTGGGTAACCCCCAAGGGGGACACCCCCTTGAACCCCCGTTCCAAAGGGGTTCCACAGCTGGACACCCCAAAACGGTGAGTAGGCATTCTTCAGGCAAGGGTCATTCGCACCTAAAATAGAGCCAGACATAGGCTGCGAGACATTTCACTATCTAGCACTACTAAGAGAGTCAAAGAGGGGCGTAAGCCCCTCTTATATTCATCTTCCCCTTCCCCGGAGGGGAAGGGGATACAGGGGATGGGGCCAGCACTACCAAACCGGGATGGAAATTAAATAAACGAGCATCCAGGTATTACCAATTATATGAATGAGCATAAATACCTTGACCCTCCAGCGAGTGATGCCCTATAATCCAACGTGAGAACAAGCAATGCGTGAAAAACTGGAAGAACTGCTGGCCAAAGCCCGTGGAGAAATTGCGGGTATCGACGATGGCAAAGACCTTGAGTCGTGGCGGATTCGTTACCTGGGCAGGAAGAGCGAACTGACAAATATTCTGCGTGGCCTGGCTACACTGTCGCTTGAAGAAAGAAAGGCGGTCGGCGCGCGGGCTAACGAGGTCAAGACCTTGCTGGCTGAGGTGCTGCAACAGAAGACCGAGGAGCTGAAAAGAGAATCGGCGCAGCAGTCACTCCGGGTGGATGATGCCCTGCTTGCCCGTGGCGATGTTACCCTGCCGGGTCGCCCTTATCCGGTCGGACGGCTGCATCTCATCACCCAGACAATTAACGAGATGTGTGAAATTTTCGCCTCGATGGGCTTCCAGGTAGTTGAGGGGCCGGAAGTAGAGTGGGACTACTACAATTTCGCAGCGCTTAATTTTCCCGAAGAGCACCCGTCACGCAACGATTATTCGACCTTCTGGGTTGACTGGAAATCTCCGAATCCGAAGGGACCGATACTGCTGCGTGCCCATACTACCTCAGTCAGTGCCCGTGTCATCGAGTCCATGGAGCCTCCCATTAGGGTAGTCGAGCCGGGTAAGTGCTACCGTTACGAAGCTATCGATGCTACCCACGGTGAAGTATTTTACCAGCTCGACGGGTTGGCGGTTGATAAGGGCATCACCATGGCCGACCTGAAAGGAACGCTCTATGAGTTCGCCCGCCGGTATTTCGGGGAGGACAGGCGGGTGCGTTTCCGCTGTGATTTCTTCCCTTTTGTTGAACCCGGTGTTGAGATGGCGATTGAGTGTATCATTTGTCATGGCGAAGGCTGTCAGCTGTGTCGCGGTGAAGGCTGGCTGGAGATACTCGGGGCGGGTATGACTCACCCCGAGGTGCTCAGGCGGGGCGGCATCGACCCTGATGTCTATACCAGTTTTGCCTTCGGTATAGGCATTGAGCGGATGCCGATGCTGCGCTACGGCGTTGACGACCTCCGCCTTTTCTACGGGAATGACTTAAGGTTTCTCAAGCAGTTTTAGTATGAAGATATCGCTAAACTGGATAAAGCAATACGTTGATACAGACCTGCCACCCAAAGAGGTAGCCCGGCGACTGACTATGGCCGGCAGCGAGGTCAAGGGTGTGCAGGTAATCGGTGAGGGCTGGGAAGGTATTGTTGTCGGCCGGATAACGGCGGTAAATCCCCACCCCAACGCCGACCGACTTACCCTGGTGACTATCAACCTTGGCAGCAGCGAGGAAACGGTCGTCTGCGGTGCGCCCAACGTTGCCGTCGATGCCATGGTGGCCTATGCGCCGGTCGGTGCCCGGCTTATTAATCCGCACACCGGTGGGCAGGAAACATTGAAATCGGCCAAGATACGCGGCGTGGTCTCTAATGGTATGGCCTGCTCTGAGAAAGAGCTCGGAATCTCGGACGACCACACCGGCATTCTGATTTTGCCTGAAGGGTTCGAGGTAGGGAGGCTGCTGGCTGATTGCCTGGGCGACGTCATTTTCAACATGGATGTTACCCCCAACCGGCCCGACTGTCTCTCGATAATCGGTCTGGCAAGGGAGGTTGCCGCCCTTACTGGTGGGACGGTGCACCTGCCCGACGCCAGCTATGAAGAGACTGACGAGTTGATTGATAACCACATTTCGATTGAGATTGAAGCCCCCGACCTATGTCCCCGTTACTGCGCCAGTCTGATTAAGGGGATTAGCATCGGTGAATCGCCGCGATGGATGCAGGAGCGGCTTATATCCTACGGTATGCGGCCGATAAACAACATCGTTGATATAACCAACTTTGTCATGCTCGAGTATGGGCAGCCACTACACGCTTTTGACTACGAGAAGCTGGCGGGTAGGAAGATAATAGTCCGCCGTGCCGGGGAAGGTGAAGAGATAGTTAGCCTGGACGGCGTCGAGCGGGTCCTCGGCAGCAATATGCTGGTCATTGCCGACGCGGAGCGTGCCGTAGCCGTGGCCGGTGTGATGGGGGGTGCCAACAGCGAGGTCACCGAGGAAACAACGACGATATTGCTTGAATCGGCCAGCTTTAACCCGCGGAGCATTCATTATACGGGGCGGACACTTGATATGCCCAGTGAGGCTTGTATGCGGTTTGAGAGAGGTATCAGCCCCGAACTCACCATGCCGGCAATAAAACGGGCGACCCAGCTTATGGCCGAGTTTGGTGGTGGGCAGGTGGTCAGGGGTATCGTAGATGTGTACCCCGGCAGGGTGGAGCCGCAACCGGTGGCTGTTACCACCGGGGAAGTAAAGCGGGTGCTCGGTGTGGAGTTCAGCCGGGAGCAGATTGAGGGTACTCTTACTTTACTGGGATTTGAGTGCCGGCCCGGTTCTTCAGAATCGGAGGTGGTGGCGACCACGCCTTACTGGCGGAGTGATATCAATATACCAGTGGACCTTGTCGAGGAGGTTGCGCGCATTATTGGTTATGACGAGATACCGACCACGATGCTGAGTGACCCGATACCCCGACAGACCACAGAACCGATTATCGGTCTGAAACGCAAACTCGGTGAGAGCCTCACTGGTTACGGGTTCTATGAGATTATCTCCGACCCTCTGGTGAACCTGGAGATATTGAATAGGCTGTATCCGGAGTCGCATTCGCCAGCTTCATCACCACTTAGGCTGGCTAATCCAATGACTATAATGCATGAATACCTCCGTCCTAACCTGCGTATCTGTGTGCTAACAGCCATGGTAAACAATCGGCATGCCGAGGGGCCTGTCCGTCTCTATGAGCTTGGTAAGGTCTACCTTCCACGTCCCGATGACCTGCCCGATGAGGTTGAGATGCTCTGCGGTATGCTCGGTGGCCCCCGTAGCGAAATGTCATGGCAGGCTAAGACCGATAAGGCGGTATCATTCGATTTCTTTGATGCCAAAGGCATCGTCGAGGGGCTGCTTACTCGACTGGGGGTGAATGCTCGCTACGAGCCTTCTACTGATGAGACCCTACACCCTGTGAAACAGGCCGCTATCCTGGTCGGCGGCAGGCAGATTGGCGTGGTCGGTGAGTTGCATCCTGCCGTAACGGAGGCTTTCGATATCCCTGACCCGGTTTATCTCTTCGAAATCAGCCTGCCGGAGTTGCTGCCGTTCACTCATGAGTATCGGTTGTTCCAGCAGATACCGCGTTTTCCGAGCATGCTCAGGGATATCGCCCTTGTGGTTGATGCCGGGACTGCCTACCAGAAGGTGGTTGATATTATCGAGGGCTTTCCACTGGTTACGCAGGTTTCACTGTTTGATGTTTACTCCGGCGACCAGGTCCCGCCGGGGAAGAAATCGCTCGCCTGCCGGATTACCTACCAATTACCAGACCATACCCTTACTGATGAAGAGGTCAATAAGGTCGAACAGCAAATTCTCGGCAAGCTCTCACGCGAGCTTGGGGCTACGCTGCGTTCCTAGAGCTCCTATCTACGTAAAAACCTGCACAATTGTTTTCTTTGACCATTTGATTTCCATATATTTGTCTGATATAATCAGAACATACTGAAAAATCAGAGTATCATCAATATTCTGTGGGAGAGTCGTAATGGATACAATCGGAAATGGCGACTGTTGCAGCCCCGAGGCCGGTAGTTGCTGTCGGGTTGAGGCATTGGTCAGTATTGACGAAAGAGGCCAGATGGTGCTCCCGAAGGAGCTCAGGGAAAAGGTTGGCATCCGGCCCGGCGATAAGCTGGCACTGACCACCTGGGAGAGGGATGGTCGGGTCTGTTGCATTACGATGACCAAAGTCGAAGAGCTCACCGATATGGTCAAGGCGACACTGGGACCGGTAATGAGAGATATTCTGTAGGGGAAGGGGAGAGGTTTATATGAACGACGACGAAATAAGGAAATATGTTCGTGAGCACTATGGGGAGGTAGCCATAGGCAAGAAGGTGCACCGGCCTGCGACAAGAGCCGAGGATTCTGCTGGCTGTGTCCCGCAGGAGGCAGCCAGCTGCTGAACACCGGAGGAGACCACCGGTACGGTGGTTGAAGATGTGCAGGCGTCCTGTGGTTGCTGCAATCCGGCGGATGCTATGGCTATGGAAATCGGTTACTCGGCTGAAGAACTGCAATCAATACCCGAGGAGGCCAGGAGGGGACTCGGTTGCGGTAACCCGACGGCCCTGGCTTCGCTTAAAGAAGGAGAAGTTGTGCTCGACCTTGGTGCGGGTGGTGGTATCGATTGTTTCCTGGCGGCGGTGGCTGTCGGGAAAACCGGACAAGTCATCGGTGTCGATATGACACCGGAGATGCTCCACCGGGCGCGCGATATTGCCAGAAATGGTGGCTACGATAATGTGGAGTTCCGGCTGGGTGAGATAGAGAACCTGCCAGTAGCTGATGGCACTGTCGATGCCGTAATCTCGAATTGCGTTATCAACCTATCGCCGGACAAGGAGAGGGTCTTCAAGGAAGCCTACCGGGTACTGAAGCCGGGCGGCCGGGTGATGGTCTCGGACATGGTCCTTATCAAGGAGCTTCCTGAAGATATCAGGAATTCGCTGGCGGCTTATGCCGGTTGCGTAGCTGGAGCCTCTCTTAAAGAGGAGTACCTGGCGACGATATCCAAAGCGGGTTTTGAGAACGTAGAGGTCGTCTCCGAACAGTCTTTCGGCTCGGGTGAGCTGGAAGGCGCTGTACTCAGTGTGAGTGTCCGTGCTGCAAGACTAAAATAAGACTGTTGCTGCCTTTTGTTTTCCGATTTCTGTCCGGGTCTTGTGGTGAGTATATCGAATGTGTTATAACCTGTATCATCAACATGTGGGGGTCGATATATGGTACAGCAGATGTCCGAAGAGGAAGTCTACGAGGAAGCCAGGAAAAGGGTAAAGGCGAAGAAGGAATTCTGGAGTAATTTCGGTTCTTGGGCAGCCGTTAATATCGTTCTGATTATCGTATGGGCGTTGACGAACAGTGGCGGGTATATGTGGTTCCTGTGGCCACTATGTATCTGGGGCGTATTCGTTTTTGCACACTTTCTACGTGCCTTTGTCTTCCCCTATAAAAGCGACAGAACAGCGGTAGAGAAAGAGGTAGAGAAGATAAAAAGAAGGCAGAGCTAGTCTTTATGACGGAGGTCAACCGGCTGGAACCGGCCTGCCTTTAGCTCGGTTATGAGCTCCTGCACGTTTGAGATATCCCTCTCGAAGGAAGTCGCACATGACGGAATATCCCTTAACTGGTGGGCATCACTGCCGCCCGTCCCCTTGAAGTGAAGTCGCTGGCTGAGCAACTGGGAGAAGAGGCTCTGTTTTTCGGTGGCGCGCCCGTTATGGGTCTCAATTATATCCACCAGTTCAAAGAAGCTCCGCTTGCTGTACCGCTTCACGGAGTCCTCTACCTCTTCGCCGTAGTACATGTTCCTCCGGTAGGGGTGGGCGAGAATCATCACCCCGCCGACTTTATCCAGTTCCTTCTTCAGGAAGTTGGTACGGTGCATGCCGAAGACATACCTTTCCAGGCCGAACACCAGAAAATGCCCGTCCTCGGTGTTCATCTCCACCCCGGGCAGTATCAGGAAATCAAGCTCACGGCGGAAACGCTCAATGGTTGATTGCTTCCAGAACCACTCGTGGTCGGTGATACAAACGCCGTCAAGCCCGCTCTCTTTTGCACGTTGGACCAGCTCGTCGATGTCTACGTAGCTATCGTCAGACCCGACCAGCGTATGGGTGTGAAGGTCGATAATCAACTGGTACTGGCCCCTTCGATGGTTTTCTTAATACGGGTAACCGCTTCTGCCAGCGGGACGAGTGCGGAATCTTTTTCAGAGCGCAGCTTTATTTCGACGCTGTCTTTCTCCAGGGTGCGAGGGCTGACGGTTACACGGATGGGAATCCCCAGGAGGTCGGCATCATTGAACTTCACCCCCGGTGATTCCTTGCGGTCGTCGAAGAGTACCTCGATGCCTTCATTCTCAAGCTCTGAGTATAGTTTTTCGACAATCTCCGAAACATTCGTATCTTCGCGGTAAAGCGGGCAGAGGTATACCTGGTAAGGGGCAATCGGTAGAGGCCAGATAATACCCTTGTCGTCATGGTTTTGTTCGATAGCTGCTGCCATCAACCTTCCCAGGCCGATACCGTAGCACCCCATGACTATGGGGTGTGACTCCCCATTTTCATCGACATAATAAGCACCGTTCTTCTCGCTTTGGAACGTACCCAGCTTGAAGACGTGGCCAGCTTCAATACCACGGGTGGACTCCAGTTTATTGCCACATTTCGGACAGCTATCGCCGGCCTCGACCAGCGTGATGTCAGCGACGATATCGGCTACAAAGTCACGGCTATAGTTAGTGTTCTTGATGTGAGTATCTGGCTTGTTTGCACCGCTGACCAGGTTGCTTGTTGCCGGTACAGAGTCGTCGGCGACAATTCGTATACCTGAAATCCTGACAGGGGATGCAAAGCCGGGCACGAGTCCGGTCTCAATGACCTCTTCCTCGGTGGCCAGACGCAGTTCATAGCAGTGCAGGGCATTTTGCAGCTTGATATCGTTGACATCGAGGTCACCGCGAATAACCACGAAGACAAACTCACCGTCGGCGATGTAGAAGACCGCCTTCAAAGTGTGACTGCGAGAGATTCCGAGAAAACCGGATACGTCCTCAATGCTGGTCATGCCGGGGGTGGCGACCTCTTCCAGAGGCAATGGCTCGCCACCATCGATTTTCTCCTTGACACTCTCGGCCCTTTCTGCATTGGCAGCATAATCACCTGTCGGGCAGTAGATAATCTCGTTCTCACCGCTTTCGGTGAGGAGCATGAACTCATGCGACTCTTTACCGCCGATAGCACCGCTGTCAGCCTCTACAAGCATTGAAGGAAGTCCACAGCGGTCGTAGATGTTCTTATAGGCATGGAGCATTTTCTGGTAGCTTTTATCAAGCCCGGCCTCATCCATGTCGAAGCTATAGAGGTCTTTCATAGTAAATTCACGGACCCTTATCAGGCCACCGCGGGGTCTCGGTTCGTCGCGGAACTTGACCTGTATCTGGTAAAGAAGCTTGGGAAGGTCGCGGTAGCTCTGAACGTGGTGACTCACCAGTTGTGTAATTACCTCTTCGTGGGTCGGACCAAGGGCTAGATTACGTTCGCGGCGGTCCAGCAAGGTGAAAAGGCCTTTACCGAAAGCCTTGTCACGTCCGGTTTCCTGCCACAACTCGAGAGGCTGGAGCACTGGCAGGGTAAGCTCCTGACCACCGGCCTTATTCATCTCATCGCGGATGATGTTTTCTATCTTCTTCAGAACGCGCCAGGCAAGGGGCAGGTAAGAGTAGACACCAGCTGATACCTGGTTTATCATCCCGGCTCTGAGCAGTAGCTGGTGGCTGACGATGTCCGCTTCGGCGGGTATCTCCCGCTGGGTCTTCCCGAATAGTTCTGATACGCGCATTTTCTATATTAAACCATATCGAAGCGGTTTCTGCCAGTCAGCCCAACGGATATATCAACGTGAGAAATATATTAATATAATCAATTATAATATGGATAATATTCACATTAATGAGCTATTATAAGTAAAAAAATTAAGCATAAGCTAAGTATTAACAGGACGAGAGAGATAATACGTGATACACGGCGTTTTGTCCTCTCTAATTCATCTCAATCAATGTGATTAAGTTTGACTAAATTAATATATGACGGCTAAAATAATTAAGAAAGTTAATATAGATATTAAATAAATGGAGGTTGAGTATGGCGAAAGACTGGTATGAACTGACCCGGCTCACGCGGGGGGCACCAACCATCGTCGAGCGGGTGCGTCTTGTGAACAGCGACATCGCTATCGAGGGGAGCTTTGAGCTGCCGCCGCTGGCCCGCCTCTCATCTGATGACCAGGTCTTTGTGATGGCCTTTGTCCGTGCCCACGGGTCTATCAAGGAGATGGAGCAGGTCTTCGGCATCAGCTACCCCACGGTAAAGAACCGACTAAACCGCATCGCGGCACAGTTCCCGTTCGTCGAGACTGCTCCAACATCTTCGCAGGCGGATGTCCTGTCCCGCCTTGAGCAGGGTGAAATTACTGCCGATGAGGCGATTGAGAGGTTGTCGTAATGATGAGGCCACCATTGTTTCTAAGGTTACGCTTTCAGGGAAAGCATCGGGGATTCAGCCTGTGGCTGCCGTTGTTTCTTGTCGGGCCGTTGTTTCTGGTCGGCGCGTTGCTGCTGCTGCCGCTGGTCCTGCTGGCAGCGATTATACTGTTTCCCTTCGGTTGGAGCCTGACGGTGCTGATGTTCGGGCCACTGGTGCTGAGGGTACTCTGTGCAATGCGCGGGCTCCAAGTGGACATCCGTGATGGCAAAGAACAGGTCTATATATCGTTCAAATAGAACACAAATTGAAGGAGGTATATTAAAATGAGTGAGAACCGAAAAAGAGTTCTGGACATGCTGGCGCAGGGAAAGATATCTGTCGATGAGGCGGAGCGACTGCTCACGGTGGTAGAGCAGCCTGATACTGGGAGGACCGGATTTTCTGCGGCTGGTGAGACCTCGAAGGACGAGCGCAAGTACCTGCGGGTCGTGGTGGAGCCGAACGCGGATGCCGGACCCGGGGCGGAGCAGCACCGGGTGAATATCCGGGTGCCGATGGC
>DUFD01000037.1 GCA_011171075.1 Dehalococcoidia bacterium
CTCCGGGCGGAGTGATAATCCCATCTGCCGCAGATAGCGGTGGACCGGAGCGGCGATACCGGGAGGGATATCTTTCCACTGCTTTTCGAAGCTGGTTCTTCGAGTGCTACGGCTTAACTGAGGGATAATCCCCATGTGGTAGAGCACATTACGCAGGCTGCTGAGCTGGTTAGTCCATCGGGATGGAAGTCCGTTCTTTACGCTCTTGTGCCGTCGCTTTGCAGCTAGATATGCTTTTTGTAGCTGTTGTATGAAAGTCTCCAAGTCATTGAGGGTAAGGGCATCGATGGATTTCTGTGACCAGGCCATCAAGCACAGAAGAGCACAAAACTGACTTTTGATGTCTTGTTCTTTGTAGCCGAGGCGTTGAGCTGCCTCTTTGTAGTACTGGTAAGTCTCACGCTCCATCAGGCGAGTGGCCATCTGATAAAAACGTCGCTTAGGCGTCAGCATATAGGGCAAAGGCATGGGAAACAGGCGGCGTAAAATGAGGTAATGCACGAAGCTCCGCTCTTTATGGTCACAGCGATATTGCTCCTCTACTGAGAGAGTAACCCACTCTTGAGGATCGGGGAATTTGTTGAGGAATCGCCTGGCTGCCTGCTCAAACACTTTGACCTCATGGGGGATTTTCGAATAACCGGCCGCTTTCAGGTACGACATATAACTCCCCACCAGACAGTCATGGTACGATTTAATATCATCTATCGATTCGTTGTCCTTATCCTGGCCGTCTCCTGGAGCCAGTTCAAGGTCAGCCCTGGTCAGAAGAAGTTCACTAGTCAATGACTGACCTCCTGCTCGCTCCAGAAGACGAAAAGAGTTGGTCGGACATCTGCAAATATTCTTGCTGAAGTTCTTTCGGACAGAGGTGTAGATATATCCTGGTGGTGTTGATACTGCTGTGCCCGGCCTGGGCTTGCAGAGCTTCCAGCGACATCCCTCCCTGGCGTAACCGGGTGAAACAGGTGTGGCGCATCCGGTGACATTGTACTCCAGGAGTATTCGCTTTTCTCCGGTGGTACTCGATGATAGTGTCCAGAGCCCGTACAGTCAATGGCTGGCCCCTGTTCTCTCCTTTCATGACAAGAAATACCTTATCCGAGTTATCATGAGGTCTCTCTTCGTTCAGGTAGCTAATAAGCTCCCGCAGACCGGCATCCGATATGGCCACCACTCTCTGATGACCGCCTTTCCCTTCCCTCACCGTGAGAGTATGCTGACCGAAGTCGATATCTTTGAGACCTAGCTTCAGGACCTCTGATTTCCTGAGACCGGCTAGCAGCATCAGCAGTACCATGGCTTTGTCTCTATGAGTGAGTAGGGAATTCACAAAAGGGGCGATCTCTTCTGGATCCAGTGGCCGCGGTAAAGTCTGGGGTACTCTTATGAGTGCCAGCGAAGCTGTATTGCCATACCGATGGGCCCAAAAGACATTTCGTTTGGCCAGGCTCCGAGGCACCGGGTTTTTGTTACCTGGGAGATCATGAAATACTCTCAGATATTCGTAGAAACTGGCGACCGCGGCCAGCCGCCGGTTAATCGTCCGGTTGGAAAGTCCGGGTCCTTTACTTGAAAGCCCGTTTGTCCTTCCCTGTCGGTTTGGTGCCGATTGCTGACTGTCGACGAAGGCAAGGATATCGGCTGAGCTCACTTCCAGTAACGGCTTCCTGATGAAGTTCAGGAATATCTGGAGATCGTAACCGTAGCTTACCCACGTATTGGGCCGGCATCGATATTGCAGAAACTTGAGATAGGCGTCTACTTCGGTTACCCCGAGAGATAGTCTTGTTATCCTCCCCTCTGCCACCTCCCGATGGAGCTTGTAGGCCATTACCGGGGACCTCCTTATTGATTATTTTTATCGTTAATTTTAACACCTATCTCCCCTGGGATTAGCCACATATTAGCTAGTTCTTCGACTCCAATTTTATGACTAATTGTTGGGGGCAAGTGAGAAGGAGTAGAGATTAAGGTTGAACAAACCTATGCGGGTACCGCAAATACTCTACAGAATGTGCGTGCGATTATGATCGGGTAGTTCTTTGGTAAGAATTAATGCCCAATTAAACTCACCGACTTATCGTTATTCCACAATGAGATGTAGTGTATAACTCTATACGTTGCTTGACATCAACCCGGTTTGCCTCTAGACTGTGGGCACTGAACCCGTGCCTGCGGGTGAGTTATGAAGTGCCCGAAGTGCCAGACAGAGAACCCTGAAGAGGCTATCTTCTGCATCCAGTGTGGTGCCAGAATAGCAGAGGAAGTGTCGCTTACATGTCCTTCCTGCGGTATTGAGTTGCCTGCTGGAGCACAGTTCTGCTTCAAGTGCGGACACTCTCTAGCTGAACCAGCACAAGAGACAGCAACTGCATCACCAGTCCCACCCTCCCCCGAACCCACCTCCTTTGCCGGCGGACGCTACCAAGTGAAGAGGCTGCTGGGCGAGGGTGGCAAGAAGAAGGTATACCTCGTCCACGACAACACGCTCGACCGTGATGTCGCCTTCGCCCTGATAAAGACCGAGAAGCTGGACGGGGAGGCCAGGGCTAGGATCACAAGGGAGGCCCAGGCCATGGGCCGGCTGGGAGACCACCCCAACGTCATGGGCATCCACGACATGGGCGAGGAGGGCGGCCAGCCCTACATCGTCATTCCCCTCATGCCGGGCGGTGACGTCGAGGGGCTGATAGAGAGGGCGCCGGAGCACCGGCTCCCCCTGGAGCAGGCCATCGGCATCGCCAAGGCCGTCTGCCAGGGACTGGAGTTCGCCCACACCAAGGGCATCATCCACAGGGACCTGAAACCGGGCAATGTCTGGCTCAGTGCCGATGGTACGGCCAAGATAGGTGACTTTGGCCTGGCGGTGGCGGTCGACCTCTCCCGTCTTACCCAGTCGGGGATGATGGTGGGCACGGTATCCTATATGCCTCCGGAGCAGGCGATGGGCGGCAAGGTAACACCGAAAGCAGACCTCTACTCACTGGGGGCGATGCTCTACGAGATGGTGACTGGGAGGCCTCCCTTCATCGGGGATGACTCGGTGGCTATCATTGGTCAACATATAAACACATCGGTGGTGTCGCCCACCTGGCATAGAGCCGACCTGCCACCGGGACTTGAGGTGCTCATCCTGCAACTGCTTGAGAAGGACCCGGATAAACGACCTGCTTCGGCAAGCGATGTCCTCAAGGCCCTGGAGTCAATCGAGCAGGGTAAGGTTACCGAGCCGGTGTCACAGGTAACGGCTACCCCTGAGAGTCCCCTCTACCGCCGTGTCTTTGTTGGCCGTGAACCGGAACAGAAACAGCTACAGGCGGCCTTTGATGGGGCCATGTCGGGACAGGGTGCCCTGATGATGGTGGTGGGAGAGCCGGGTATCGGTAAGACTGCACTATGTGAGCAGTTGTCCACCTATGTGACGCTCAGAGGCGGTAAGATGCTGGTGGGTCACTGCTATGAGGAAGGGTCATTGTCGCTGCCTTACCTCGCCTTTGTCGAGGCTATGCGCTCGTATGTCCTGTCACGGGAGACCAGAGACCTGAGGAAGGAACTGGGCACAGGGGCTGCCGATGTTGCCCGTATCGTCTCTGAGGTAAGAGAAAAGTTGAAGGTAGAGCCCAGACCTCCTGAGAGCCCCGAGGAAGAACGATATCGCCTCATGCAGGCTGTCACTAGCTTTCTGACTAATGCGGCCAAAGTCCAACCGTTATTAATTGTATTAGAAGACCTGCACGATTCCGATAAGGGTACATTAGAGATGCTGACTCATGTCTCGCGTAACCTATCGGGTGCAAGGCTTCTATTAGTCGGCACTTACCGGGATGTAGAGGTGGACAGGACCCATCCCCTGTCAGCAGCACTGGCTGAGCTAAGGCGTGTGGCCACCTTTAACCGCGTCCTGCTGCGGGGACTCAATGCCGACGAGGTCAGGCGGATGCTGGAGAGCATTACCAGGCAGGATGTGCCCTGGGGCTTGGCCGAGGCGGTGCACCGCCAGACCGAAGGTAATCCTCTATTTGTACAGGAGGTAGTGCGTTATCTGGTTGAGGAAGGCCTTATCAGTCGTGAAGGAGGGCAGTGGAAGGCTACCACGCTAGAGATGAGCATCCCGGAGGGATTAAGGGATGTAGTCGGTAAGCGTCTCTCGGGTTTGAGCCAGGAGTGTAATCGGATACTGAGCATCGCCTCTGTAATAGGCAGGGAGTTCCGGCTGGCAGTACTGCAAAAGGTAGCTGATGTATCCGATGACGAGTTGTTTGCTGCCCTGGAGGAGGCCAAGGGGGCTGCCGTGGTGGAAGAGCGCTCTACCGTGGGGGCAGCGGTGACCTACCGCTTTACCCATGCCTTCTTCCGCCAAACACTCTATGAAGAGATTATCGCCCCGCGGCGTATTCGACTTCACCAGCAGGTAGGTCGGGCGCTGGAGGAGGTTTACGAAAAGCGACTTGAGGAACATGCCGCCGAGCTGGCCGAGCACTTCTCCTACTCTCCGGATGCCGAAGGACTGGCCAAAGCAGTCAGCTATGGTGAGATGGCGGCCGAACGAGCGAGCAGTGTCTATGCATATAGTGAAGCGGTAAGGCTGCTAGAGCAGGCACTCAAGGTGCAAGAGGTACTTGACCCGGAGAACAAGACCAAACGGTGCGAACTGCTCTTGGCTTTGAGCGAGGCTTTGTGTGCCACCATGGAACCACGGCGTCTACTTGAAAAAGAATTGCCGGAGTTATTCTCACTGGCCGAGACTATAAAGAACAATGAATATATCTCTCTGGCCTGTATCTTTGCAATAAGAGCGCTTATCATCGAGGGGCAGGCTGCGGGTGTGAGGACACCGGAAGCAGTCCTGTGGGCAGAGCGAGCTGACCAATACGCTCGGCCGGACACGGTAGAGCGTGCAGTGGCGGATGCATGTCTCGGAGCTGTAAGGTTCGCCACCCGCAACTGGAAATCAGCACGTGAGCTTCTTGATAAGGCCGTTGAACAAGCCCGTCGCCTTGGTGACCCTGAAACTTTCTGGGCTACAGCTTCAATCTGGATAGGTTATTCTCAAGCCCCCCATCACTTTGAAAAAGCCACATCTCTGGCCGGGGAAATAATCCGTGCACCACGCCCCCAGAGATTAGAAACGGCCTCTGTCGGGTTCAGAAGTGCAGCTCTTGCTTTTCTCCCTTCAGGGCAGCGGCAACCGGCTCAGGAATGCTGTGACGAGTTGCGGAACCTATATGAACGCACCGGCCATAATTGGTGTTTCTTCCGTTATTTGACCTTGAATGCTGTGATGGTGGCCATAGACGGTCGCCTTGAGGAGGCTGTCGATATAGGACGCCAGATGATATCTCGGGGGCAGGAATTGGGTATACCCATTTTAGCTTTCGGACAGGCAAGAATTGCTGATTTAAGACCCAGACTTTATCTCGGGAGAAATCTCGAACGTTTTGAACAGGCCTATCGCGACGGGTTACAGGCCTTGGGTATGCAACCTGATGCGGAGCTATGTTTAATTAATGCTTACTTGGGTCGGTCTGACAACGTGGAAGAAATACTGGAGCGAATGGTGGTTAAACGCCCTTACTTCGGTACTACCGATGACGAGACTCAGGTGATGACGGAAATGTCGTGTCTGGAAGCCGCTGTTCTGGTTGGCCACCGGCAGGCAGCAGAGATGCTGCTGAAACGTTTTGCCGGTAGTAATGTCTGTACAACTGGTGAAAACTACACTACATGCGTCCCCCGCCACCTCGGAGCTGCTGCTGTCCTCCTAGGCAGACCTGAAGAAGCCCGCCAACACTACGCTGAAGCCCTGGAAGTAGCCACAAATATGAGGTTCCGCCCTGAGCTAGCCCTTACCCGCCTCCAGCTTGCCGAGCTGCTCCTGGAGCACTACCCGGATGAGAAAAAGGAAGCGCTTGAGCACCTGGACTTCGCCATCAACGAGTTCCGCGAGATGAAGATGCAGCCCTCGCTGGAGAGGGCACTCAGGCACAAGGAGATACTGGGGGCTTAATATGATATCATTGACTGAGTTAGGAGGAGGATATGTCTGAAAGCGTGGATAGTATATTGATGCTTTTAAAAGGATTTAGCTTCGATGGTGATACGGGAAGGACAATTAGCGACCTCTATGCGGCTGTGAGCGGAACGGGCTGTACGAGAGATACTCCTTTTACCATGCCTGTATGGCTTGAGGGAGATGAAAGACCTGCGGGCGTTAACAGCTATCTGGACCCTGAAGGTAAGAGGGTTCATATCATATGGCAGTCAGATAGTTCCGGGATATCGCGCGTAGTCGATGTTGTTCTGAATGCCCCTTCGCTGGCAAAAGAGAAACACGAAGAAGGCGAAACATGTGAGATGTGTAGCATCGATATGATGAAAGCGATGTTGCAGGACGATTCAGAGGGAGAATAACCCGGTGGCCTGGACTTTGCCACCGACGAGTCCCGCGAGATGAAGATGCAGCCCTCACTGGCGAGGGCGCTGAGGCACAGGAAGATTCTGGGGGAATAAATCTTGGTTGTACTAAACACTTATCCTAATATTATACAGAAGTTTGAAAGGGGGAATCATGAAACGTATAGTCACAGGACACAATGAGACTGGTAAATCTGTATTCGTGAGTGACAGTGAACCGCCTCGTGTAGCTTCAATTAAGGGCATTCCAGACAATGAGATGGTTGAAATCTGGGCGACTGATGATATCCCTACGATCCCCGTGAGCAAAGGTGACCCAACATTGGAGATGTCGTCTCTCATACCCGGGTCTAGAGGGACACGTTTCAGAATCTCACGGATTCCTCCCGAAAGTAACTTTGTGCAAGCTATCGAAGAAGGATTTGATCTAACTGCTGCCCTGCAGGAGTATTTAGCAAAGACACCCGGCTTTGAAGGGGTAATGGAGGTCGAAGATCCTGAGATGCATACTACCGACACCATCGACTACGGAATCGTGATTTCTGGTGAGATATGGCTCGAGCTGGATGATGGTGCGACAGTCCACTTGAAGCAGGGCGATTGTGTAGTGCAGAATGGTACCCGTCATGCTTGGCGGAATAATAGTTCAGAGCCCTGTGTAATGGCATTCGTAATGGTTGGCGCAAAACGGACTTAGTTCCGCGAGATGAAGATGCAGCCCTCACTGGCGAGGGCGCTGAGGCACAGGAAGATACTGGGGCGTAAATCCGCTATAGCTCGAAAGGAGATAGGACATGCTGAGGGGTGAGAAGGTTCTACTGAGACCGTTGAAGAGGTCGGACATCACCAACTTCCTGAAGTGGTTCAACGACCCCGAGGTGACCCAGTACCTGAATTTCTACCTGCCGATGACGGAGATGGCCGAGGAGAAGTGGATTGAGGATGCAGCCTCCAGGACTCAAGCAGGCACTGGCGTGTACTTTGTTATCGAGGCCATCGAAGGGGATTCTACCAAACCTATTGGAAGCATGGGGCTTGCAGGCATGAATCCGAAAGACCATGGTGCTTCGTTCGGGATTACTATTGGCGATAAGGATTACTGGGGAAATGGCTACGGTACTGAGGCGACACGGGTCATACTTGACTATGGTTTCCAGCAGCTAAACCTGCACCGTATCTCATCTTCTGCATTTGCCTTTAATGAGCGCAGCATCAGGCTACACAAGAAGGTTGGCTTCAAGGAAGAGGGCCGCCAGCGTGAAGCTATATTTAAGAATGGTCAATTTCATGATCTTGTCATGTTTGGTATTCTAAGGGGCGAGTGGAGAGGGTGCTGAGATATCAGGAGATTCTGGGAGTATTGGCCCTCAAAATTATCGGCATTGTCTGCGTAACGAATCACAACGATGTCCGTACATACATTCGAGGCTGATACGCCAACACAGCAACTCAATATTTGTTGCTATCTTTCAGCTTTCAGCTTAATACCATCTAGAGCATTTGGTATTCTGTGAACAGATACCGTTCTTATTTAACCCACATCCACCGTTACGGCAAACAATTTTTTCCGCCATTTAAATTCACCCTCTATCTATTTTTATCATTTGAAACGGTATATTGCAAACATTCCGTTAAGAGAGTGAGCGTGTATACGCATTGCTGGATAAAGATTTAATGTTTGGAAAGTGGTGAAGAAAGGTTCCATTAGTACTGCGTTGACTTTCTATATTCACGGTGTTATCCTTTGCACACAACAGGCACTCTACATAAAATCGATAGAGGAGGTAGGCTATGAAACGCAATACCTTATGGCTATTTATGAGTTTTGTTGTGGTATTAGCTCTGATGGCAGGTTGCGGTGGTGTTTCTCAGGAAGACTACGATGCTGCCGTGGCTGAGAGGGATGGTGCGCAAGCTCAGATAGCGACTCTTCAAAGCCAGCTCGATGCCTTAGAGAGCGACCTTGATGCTACCAACGAGGAAATCGCCGACCTAGAAGCGCTTGAGGCCGAAATAGAAGCTGCTGCTGCAGAGGCAGAAATACCAGCCGTTTATACAAATTCTGACTACGGATTCTCTTTTGATTACCCCAAGGAATGGGCAGAGAAAACGTCGGGTCTGGGCCCAAGTGTTATTGTACGGATAGGCGGAGGTCAATATGCTATACCCGCAGTAAGAGTCATTGTTCGTGATGAGGCCGAGGGAGCTACCCTGGAAGAGGTATTTACCGCCCATCTGACGGAAGATGGCGGCAAGACGATTGATTCCTTCACAGCAAGCGATGTTACTATTAACGGTACTGAATTCACCCAGGCCGAGGTTGCCTATAGCGGCGGGTACGGAGCATACGACAGCCTAATCATCGGGGTGGTCAGAGATGGTAGCTGGATTATCATTGAAGTGTACACCTTATCCTCTTATCCCTTCTCCGATGAAAGTATCAAAACAGAAATCATTAACTCCGTGACATTTGAATAGTCGCTGGTCACTCTCCACGGAGAGGCCTGAGGGCGGACCACTCTGGAGGAGGAATGACCGGATGACCAGCCAAATATCTGGAAAAGGAGACCTGTCGATGAAAAGGATAGTTCTTATTGGAATAGTATTAGTGCTCGTGGTACCACTCTTCGGTAGCTGTGGTGGTGTATCCCAGGAAGATTACGATGCCGTCTTAGCTGAGAGGGATGCTGCGCAAACCCAGGTAACGACGCTACAGGGCCAGATTGATACTGTGCAGAGTGACCTCGATGCCGCCGGTGCGGAGCTTGACGAGCTAGAGGAATCCTTATACATTGTCAGAACTAACGCCGGGACAGTCCGCGGCACAACAGAGAAAGATGTTCTCACCTTCAAAGGTATCCATTACGGCGCATCAACAGAAGGCAACGGCCGTTTCCTGCCCCCGCAACCACCTGAACCATGGGAAGGTGTATTCGATGCCACTGAATACGGACAAACCGCACCGCAGTATGGAAGTCTCGCCGTCCCAGACGTAAATCAGGGTGAAGACTGCCTGGTGCTGAATGTATGGACGCCGGCCGTAGGGGACGGGGGCGGGCGTCCGGTTATGGTATGGCTTCATGGTGGTGGTTATTCGTCCGGTTCAGGTTCGGAGTCAACATACAACGGTGCTAACCTTGCCAATCGTGGTGATGTGGTGGTGGTTACAATCAACCACAGGCTTAATGTCTTCGGCTACTTGTACCTGGAAGAAATCGGTGGTGAGGAGTATGCCGGTTCTGGTATAGCCGGCGTTCTGGATATTGTACTGGCTCTTGAATGGGTACGAGACAACATTGAAGTCTTCGGTGGTGACCCGGATAATGTGACCATTTTTGGTGAATCCGGCGGTGGTTCTAAGGTAAGTACGCTTTTAGCCATGCCGTCGGCAGAGGGTCTGTTCCATCGTGCAATAATTCAGAGCGGTCCTGGGCTAACAGGTGTAGAGCCTGAAGATGCTACAGCTTATGCTGAGAGTCTGCTGGAAGAGTTGGGCCTTGAGGTAAATGAACTTGACCAGCTTCAGCAAGTGCCGATACAGGAAATGCTAGATGCGATAAGCGTACTATCGTCCGAGGGGATTGAGGGGCTCGCGCCGGTAGTGGATGGTTATTACCTCCCCACCCACCCATTTGACCCGGTGGCCGCACCGACCGCAGCTAATGTCCCACTAATAATCGGGACCAACCATGACGAAGCCTCATTCTTTATTATGATGACTGGTGGTGCCGCTGAGGTGGACATGACCGAATCAGAGCTACGCGAACGCCTGTTAGCAAGATACGGTAATGATACGGATGAGATAATTGCCGCCTACCAGAGTGCAGACCCCGAGGCCACACCCTGGGAACTGTATATCTGGATTCTTAGTGAAGGCTTCAGGCGAGCATCCATTACACTCGCGGAACGCAAGGCAGAGGACGGCTCGGCTCCCGTCTACATGTACCTGTTTACCATGGAATCCGAGAGATATCCCGGGTTTGGCTCACCACATTTTATGGAGGTAGCATATGTGTTCGACAACACTGCTGATTCGCCCAATGATGAGTTGGCAACGATAATGAGCGAGGCATGGATAGCCTTCGCACGTAGTGGTGACCCAAACCATCCGGGAATGCTGAATTGGGAACCTTATACTGCCGACAACCGGGCAACGATGTTCTTTGACATCCCGTGCCAGCTGGTGATAGACCCGTACGGTGAGGCGCTTAAGGTCTGGGAATGAATGGAGGCGATTGATAGACATTTGGTGGTAATATCGATCAGCTAATCCGGGATCTGCGCCCGCATGTATTCGGGCACAGGTATACACTCAGGGACAAACCTTTGTATCTTTGAATCAGGGTGTGACAGATTCGAGACCTGTACAGCCTAATTCACTCTAGTTATCGTATTGTTGTTATATGGTTCACTATCATTATCAGAAAGTTGCCAACTGAGCCTAAGGTTCAAGGCCACTATCACTGTCAACACCAGTCCTTCGACTGTGGCACCTTCCTCAGGGCGTTGAATGGCTTAACCAAGGTTATAACCACATTGTGCGTTCCTTTGCGCCGAGACATCCTGCCTTTCACCATTAAGAATGACGACCTGAACTCGTGTTCATATCGCTCGTACACTTTACCGAAGACCATGCAGGGAATGTGCCCGAACTCGTCCTCCAGTGTGATATAGACCACCTTACCCTGCGGCCTTTGCCGGCGGATGACCAAACCTACCGCCTTCACCGTTGCGCCGTCGCCCAGTTTATCGATTTCCCGGCTGGTGTGGAAACCGCCGTCAAAGCGGGGGCGTAATCGCGCCATGATATGACCTGCGGGAAAGAGGCTCAGGACATTGTACTCTTCCTGCATGAGCTCCCACTCGCCGGGGGTGGCCAGTGCCACCATGTCCTGGGCTACAGGCAGGGCCAGGGGAAGCTGTGAGTTAATGGGCCGGTAGCGGAGTCCGATTTCCCACTTTGCTTTTCTCCGGTTCGGTTCTAGGCTATCAAAGGCGCCAGCACCGGCCAAGTTGATGGCGACCTCTTCCAGCACACCGCTTCGTTCCAGGAAATCCCCGATACCCTGGAAAGGGCCATCCTTCCGGGCTTTTTCTATCGACCTGGCGGAGGCTTCTCCCAGTCCCAGCACATTGAGGAAACCCAGGCGCAGAGAGTCATCTTCGATAATACTCTTCGCCCGGCTCCTGTTGATATCCGGGTTCAGGACCCTTATCCCGTGTCTCTTAGCATCTTCTTTCAGCGTTTCTAGGTTATAGAATCCCATTGGCTGCTGGTTGAAGATGGCTACAAAGAACTCCAGCGGGTAATAATATTTCAGCCATGACGCCTGGTAGGCGGTAACGCCGAAGGCGAAGGCGTGCGACTCCGGGAACATGTAAAGACCGTTGAACTTGCTGAAGACCTTTTCGGCTGATTCCGCGTCAACTCCTTTTGCCTTAGCGCCTTCCAGAAACTTCCGGTGATACTGTTCGATGAGTTCTTTGTTGTGCTTACGTCCGAAAGCACGACGCAGCCGGTCCGCCTCGCTGGGGGCGAACCCGGCCACATCAATGGCCAGCTGGTTTACCTGATCCTGGAAGAGCACCACACCGAGGGTCCTTTCTAGGGCTCGTTGCTCTAATGGACAATCGTAGGTGACCGGCTTGCGTTTGCTGCGCCGTGCCAGATATTCCTGAACACCGTGGTTGACGCCAACTCCGGGCCGCACCGCCCCCACTTCGTGGGCCATGTCTAAAAGGTTACGGGGGCGCAGGCGGGTAATGGTTTGCATCTGGGCGGCCGACTCCACCTGGAAGACGCCGATAGTGTCTCCCTTGCAGAGCATATCGTAGACGGCTTCGTCCTCGAAGTCGATGCGGGACAGGTCGATACGCCGGCCGGTCCTTTCTTTAATCATCTCCACGGCTTCCTGCATCTGTGAAAGGGCGCCCAGGGCCAGGAAATCTATCTTGACGAAGCCGGCGTCGTCGATGCTGTCCTTATCCCACTGGCAGACGTAGCGCCCGTCGATGGCTCCCCTCTGCACCGGTACGGTTTCGGTAAGCGGGCTGGAGGAGATTATCATGCCGCCGGGGTGCTGTCCCAGGTACTTGGGGAAACCGTCCAGCTCGGCGGCCAGTGTTATTAAATCACGCCAGACCGGGGCGTCCACCCTGTCCTTGAAGTTGGGCATCCGCTCCATCTTGGACCGCAGCTTGCGGGCGCTACCCCAGTCGGCCTGCCTGGAAAGCTGGCCTATCTCCGTTTCTGGCAGTCCCAGTGCCTTGCCCAGGTCGCGTACCGCGCCTTTAATCTGGTAGGTGGCGATGGTGCCGGTCAGGGCGGCGTGCTGCCAGCCCCACTTCTCGTGGGTACGCAATATAAGGTCTTCCCGGATACTACGTGGAAAGTCTAAATCTATATCCGGCACGTTAGTCATGACGTCAGCGGGTAGAAACCTCTCCAGCGATAGGTTGTATTTAAGGGGGTCAATGTGGGAAAGGCCGATGAGGTAGCCCACCAGCAGGGCTACCGATGAGCCACGTCCCCGCCCCGGAGGATTCTCCTCGACGGTAAGAGAAGGGTCGCTCAACCCCTGTGCAATCATCACCTCCCGCCCCAGCTTGATGACCTCGTGGTAGAGGAGCAGGAAGCCCGCCAGATTGTACCTGTTAATCAGGCGGAACTCCTCTTCCAGACGTGTCCGCACCTCCAGTGTGATGGAGCCGTAGCGGCGTGCCGCTGCCTCGTAGCAGAGCTTCTCTAGGTAGCTCTCCGGCGTGTGCCCCTCCGGTGCCGGGTAGTCGGGAAAGGTGTAGCCCAGTCCGGTGGTGGGGTCGAAGGTACAGCGCTCGGCGATTTTCATGGTATTGGACAGTGCTTCCGGGTATTCCTGGAAGAGACTCTCAAGCTCGGAAACATGGCGCAGGTAAAACTCCGAGTTGGGACGCCGCTCTTGGTGGGTTTCCTCCAGGCTCCTGTTGTGGCGAATGGCTACCAGGCAGTCCTGGAGCCGATGCCTTTCCCTGACGTGGTAGTGGACTTTACCCGTGGCCACCAGCGGCACGCCAGCTTCCTTTGCCAGTGTCGCCAGCCTCCTGTTGCGTGCGGTATCACCGTAGACCAGGTTGTGCTGGAGCTCGATGTAATAGCTATCCGCCCCGAACCATTCTCGGTACTGCCGGACCAAATTTTCTGCTTCGGTAAACCGCTCCTGGGTGACCAGTTGCGCCAGTTCCCCATGAGGGCAGCCGGAGAGGACAACCAGCCCGGCGGCATGCTCCGGCAGAAGTTCCGGCGGCAGCTCCGGTCTGTTGCGTTCTCCGGAGCTATGTGCGGCGGTGATAAGCCGGCAGAGATTGCCGTAGCCCGGGCGGTCTTTTACCAACAGGATGAGGTGATGCCCCTCTTTAAGGGTAAGCTCAGCACCGATGATGCCTTTCATCTCCAGCGACTTTGCCAGTTGCGCGAAACGCATTGCCCCGCAGAGGTTGTCGTGGTCGGTTAGGGCTAAGGCGCGGTAGCCAAGCTCCTTCGCCCGCACCATGAGCTCTTCCAGCGAGGAAGCCCCGTCGTGGAAAGAGTAGTAGCTGTGGCAGTGAAGCTCGGCGTAAGTCATGATAGACCCCTAGTACGACTGCCGGTACCACGCTCCGGTGACAAGGTCCTTGTAGATTACCAGTTTTTGCCCGGAAGCCAGGCGTATGGCATAGTAGAGACGTGACACCGGCTCCTGCCGCCACCACTCGTCGTCGAGCCGCCATCGGTCCTCGATGGCGATAATTTCCTGCCGCCGTTTTTCTCTCACCGCCCGTGGCAGTCCTGTGTCGTCTTCCTCTACCCGCACCGTTTCCGGCAGATTTACCGGTCTGAAGGCATCAGCGTGTAGCGTCTTTCCGGAATCCTCGACCACGGCTCCACCTCCTTCACCCGGTACACCTGCGGATTACCCAGCCGGAGCTCAAGCTGCTTGATATCCTCCCACAGGTGGTCTTTCGACCTTATTTCAGGGAACAGGCTCTTTTGCTGACCCCGCGGATAGCCCAATCCTTCGACCCTGATGCCCACCTGCTCCACCGGGCCGGGCTGGGGATGGTCCTCCATAACGCGCCTGATACGGGCGATGGCTTTTCTGGTATCCATTGCCGGCTCCTTGAATTTGATAGTCCGCTCC
>DUFD01000038.1 GCA_011171075.1 Dehalococcoidia bacterium
ACATCATAAAAACTGTATGTCCCGTCTCCAGCCGTCGTTGTCGTCGCGGCTCCACCATCCAGGATTACGGTAACACCGCCCATCCCAGGCTCTCCAATACCCTGCACCCCATCACCATCTATATCATCGAAGACTATCCCAGTAATGGTACCGCGCCGCAACCCGAAATCAGTCCTGACCGAGCCTCCAGGTGCCACGTATACATCATCAACAGGATTGGGCGTAGTCCCTACATACCCGGACGGTACCGTAACCTCTACACTGTGTGTACCAGCCTCAACATCATAAAAACTGTATGTCCCGTCTCCAGCCGTCGTTGTCGTCGCGGCTCCACCATCCAGGATTACGGTAACACCACCCATCCCAGGCTCTCCAATACCCTGCACCTCATCACCGTCTAAATCGTTGAAGACTGTCCCCCAGATACCACCTGTCTCCTGAAAACCAAAATTGACAGTGGCCGTGCCTCCAGCCACCACGTATACATCATCAACAGGATTGGGCGTAGTCCCTATATACCCGGACGGCATACCAGACTCTACATCGTGAAGTCCGGGTAATACACTACTGAAACTATAAGAACCGCTTCCGGCCGTTGTTGTCGTCGCGGCTCCACCGTCCAGGATAACGGTAACACCGCCTATCCCAGGCTCTCCAATACCCTGCACCCCATCACCGTCTATATCATCGAAGACTACACCACTGATACCACTACTACCCCGAAACCCAAAGCAAGTCGTAACCGTAATATTAAGTACTACAGTAACCGTGACCGGGTTGGGCGTAGTCCCTACATACCCCGCTGGCGTACCAGCCGCTACCATATGGTCGCCTACCGCCACTCCACTGAAGTAAAATAAACCGCCCCCGGATGTCGTCACTGTCACTTTGCCATCCAGCGTTACGTTAACTCCATCTATCCCTGCCTCACCATTATCTCGCTCGCCATCAGCGTCTGTGTCATGGAAGACTACACCACTAATACCACCGATACCCTGAAGCCCAAAGTCTACTGTGGCTCCACTTCCAGCTGCCACGTATACACCACTGACAGGATTGGCCGTGGTCGCTACGTACCCGATGGGTACCGTTGCCTTCACATTATGAAAGCCAGCCTCAACATCACCGAAACTATATGTCCCGTCTCCCGCCGTTGTTGTCGTCGCGGCTCCACCGTCCAGGATAACGGTAACACCGCCTATCCCAGGCTCTCCACCTTCACGGACGCCGTCACCGTTTATGTCATTGAAAACCATGCCACTGATACTACCCGAAGAAGACACGACAATCAGGATAGCGGTGTCAATCTTACCTTCATATTCACCAGTAACTACCCACGTACCGACATTTTCCGAGGTATAGGTATTGTGAGGTGACCAGTAACCACCGGCCTCGTATTCAATGGAAAAAGTAGTGTGCGGGGTTACATCCCCCATACTTTGGCCAAGGTTGTTGAAAGCCACAGCCGTATACGCTATGCTATCCCCGGCCAGGATGGTTGCCTCTTCAGGATAGATTTCTATCCTTTCCAGATGGCATGCCAATGCGGAATCAGCCGGACCTGCCACCGGAATCAACATTACCGCCAGCATTACAGCAAAAAAGAATGCCAGCGGACGTTTCAAACATACTGTTAGCTTAATCATGTCACCTTCACTTCACACCAGATTTGCCAAGAACATTTTTGATATCATCGTAGGACTAAAGCTAATCATCCAATGCTAATTAATAACACAGCCGGGTTAGAATCAGGTTAGAATTGAGTCTTCCAGAGGTTAGAATCTATTTAGGAACTGTATCGCATACTCTGATTCTATGGCAAGGAGGAAAGCTTCAACAAACTGAGGTACTCAATGCAGTAGGTATTCTTTTGAACCTGATATCTTCTATACATGAATCTGCATGCCCTCGCGGGCAAGTGTAATCGATGCATTGAGCTGACTGGCCACCTCTTCTATCTCCGCCTCTATCTCTGCTTCAACCTGCGGCTTCATGTGCACAACAACTATCTCGGGTAGATAACCGTTGAACTCCCGAAAGCTTCTGAGTTCTTCAGCAAGCATTTCCGGTGTCAGATGCTCAGATTCTTTGGCAAAGTCCCTCTCCGAATTCGGAGCCGTTGCTTCAATAATCATTAGTTGTGGTGATATGTGCTCCCAGCAACTACTCAACCCGGTACCGGTATCACCAGTATAGAACACTATCTTACCGTCTGGCGAAGTAACCTGATAGCCAAGGGCTGCATCGCCGTGATTGACCAAAACGGGCAGGATGCTATACTCGCTTATCTTCGTCGGTTGATAAGGTTCTGCCACTATAAATCTGAGAGACGGATTCTCTTCCGGGAACCTGAAGAAATCGGGGTAGGTCTGCCCGTTAAGAATATGAGTAGTAAGAGTATCATACACGTCATGAGTGGAAAAAATATCTACGGATGCGTTCTGGAAAAAATGGTTTATGGCAATCGCTGGCACATCCCTGATATGGTCATAATGGTGATGGGTTATCAGGATTGCTCTGAGCTCAAGCTGGGACTGCCACGACAGGCTGGATGCAAGCGCACCAGCATCGAGTGCCAGAACATCATCTACCAGCAGAGAGACAAACCTTGAGTCTGCTGATTCGCAATTATGTGCTCCCAGAATACGAATGTTCATCATACCCCCTTAGCCACGGCAACAGGTCTTATCAGCTAGTGAACAAATTACCAGTGTGAGAAATACCTTGCCTCACGGCTTTTGCCGCCAGTAACCGCCCTGTCCCTCAAGTTTTCGGGTCTTAATAAAAGCCTCAAAGAACACCATGGAGTCATTCAGTAGTTCTCGAGCGTTTTCCACGGCTCTGGGCATATCTTCTTCCGGCGTATCGGATGCCCAGCCATGCCCGGGGAGAATTTTTTTGACTCTGAGGTTATTCAAACGTTGAACCGACTCCATGTAGTCGCTAACGCTACCCGAGCCAGCCACATCGGACAGGGTGCCTCCAGCAAAGACGGTATCTCCAGAGAAGAGTAAGCCCTCATCCGGCTCAAAGTAACAGACACAACCGGATGTGTGACCGGGTGTGTGCACCGTCCGGAGTCTACGATTTCCAAGTTCAATTACAGCCCCATCCTCCAACCAGACATCAACCCAAAACGGTTTGCTCGGAACATTGTAGTATTTGTTTAAAGTAACAAAGTCGTCCTGTAAATCCAGTTTATTGGCCGCCAGGCGATGTGCAGCGACTACTGCCGTCTTGTGGAAAAAGGTGGTAGCACCAATATGGTCAAAGTGCTCGTGGGTCAGGAGAACCAGGTGTATATCTCTAACACGCAGGCCGACATCAGACAATCGTTCTTTTAATAGCGGGAAGTGGCTTGTGGTGCCGGTATCAATCAGGACATTTTTAGAGCGTCCCCGGATAAGGTAGATATGGCTACCGGGTTTTTCGCTGTGGAACTGATAGATATCCGGTCCTATCTCGATTATCCGGGAGGGTTCTGTTGGGGGCGAGGCATCCTGTTCTCCGCCGGTACGGTTTTCCCGTTTCAAGGCGTACCTCCCGATGCGGCCACACGGCCATCAAGGTCACGCAGACGCTGGCAGAGCGTGTGCATAACACTCAGGGCAAACTGTGGCTGTTGCTGCACGGTAAACAGAAACTTCGCCCTGTCCAGCGTGATAAGCTGAGTATCTTCAATGGTAACGGCTGATGCCGAACGGGGAGCATCGTCCACCAGTGCCATCTCCCCGAAAAAATCACCGGGTTTGAGAACAGCCAGCGTTACCGGACCGCTGTCATTTTGCTGTGTTGTCAGAGCGACGCTGCCGGTGTGTATAAGGTACATCTCGTTGCCGGAGCTTCCTTCCTCAAAGATAACGGCAGACTTGGGATAGCTTTGCAGGAATCGCTGTAAGGATAAAGTCTCATCCGCTTTCTTCCCAGTCATGATTCTGCCCCCCTAACACTCAGTTATCGCGGTTGGGATACATTTACCGATGCTATATTGACATGTATGCGTTAAGTTAAGTATAGTAGCGTATGCGCCCTCATGCTATATAGCTATGCATCTGTATAGCGCATCATTATATCATGGCTCGGGCCGGTATTGCCAGACGCTATCGACATCAGATGTACGGCGCTTAGGGGGTTCTATACGTAAAACAATCATAAGGTACAATAACGCGTAAAATGATAACGAGAGTCCCCGGCTTCTCGGTGTCAAGGGGTATTTATCCATCATGCTGCATATCATGAAATTACGGGCAACCAAACACAGTGTATTTATATCGATTCTACTCCTGGCGGTGCTGACAATTACGGCATCGTGTTCCTGCTCAGATACAGGAGCGACCACAGAACCGCCTAGTGAGCTCACGATGCTCTCGATATCTGAAGGGCAGGTCCTCATAATGAAGTCTGGTAACGACAACTGGATTGAGGCAGAAGTAGGCACAACCGTGGAATTGGGCGACACCCTGAGGGCCGGTGATGATTCAAGGGCTGTAGTTACATTTTTTGAAGGTAGCACTATCGAACTGGAGGCTGGCACCGAGGTTGAGGTCACAGAGCTAGGTATCGCCGAGGACACTGGTTCGACAATAATCCGGTTGAAGCAGGTAATCGGTAATACGGTCAGCCGAGTCAAGAAGCTCGCTGATGCCGACTCCGTTTATGAGATTGAGACGCCGACTGCGATAGCAGCGGTCAGGGGAAGCATTATGTTCGTGCGGGTGCGCGAGGACGGTGCCACTGCCGTCGGGAATAGCGAAGGCAGTGTGAGTGTCACCGCGCAGGGGCAAGAGGTACTGCTTCCGGAGGGAACATACAGCAACGTGGAGCCAGGCCAGGCGCCCACTGCACCAAAACAGGGCATCGGTCCGCCGGCCCTGGCCATATCCAAGACTGCCGACAGGGAAATAGCTTGCGTCGGGGATACTATTACCTATACATACCTGGTTACCAATACCGGCGGCACACCACTATCCGACATATCGATAACCGACGATAAGACCGGTAGCACTACCGACAATGGCAGCGCCGTGCTTGATATCGGTCAGACCTGGGAGTTCAGTGCAACCTATATGGTTAGTGCTGCGGACCCCAATATCTTAGTAAACACAGCCGTTGTTTCCGGCACGGATGCCGAAGGGCAGGTCGTCACTGCCCAAGCCAGCGCCAGCGTTACCATTATAAGAGCGGGAATGTTACTGACCAAGACTGCCGAGCCTGCCGAAGTATATGATGACGATACTGTAACCTACACATACGTCGTTACTAATAACGGTAATACCGCACTATCCGGCATAACCGTAAGTGATGACCGAATCTGGGAGATTGGTAGTGGTGGTGAGCTCAACATCGGGGAATCATGGGAGCTTACGGCTACATATACCGTCAGTGAAGAAGACAATAGTCCTCTGGAGAACACAGCCACCGCCTCCGGTAGCGACGCACTGGGCAACATTGTCAGCGTCGAGGCCAGTGCCAGTGTTACCATCCTGAGACCGGATATTGCCCTGACCAAGACTGCCGATGCTGACGAAGTGGAGGAGGGTGACACCATAACCTACACATATACCGTAACCAACCCTGGCAATGTGCCTTTATCCGGTATAGCCGTAAATGACAACCGGGCGGGGGCAACTGCCTACCAGAGTGGGGACAGCGATGGTGATGGCAAGCTTGATGTCGGGGAAGCATGGGTGTTTACGGCGACATACACCGTAAGTTACTCGGACAGCAGTCCTATCATCAATGTGGCTACTGCATCAGGCAGCGACTCCCTGGGTAGAGTAGTCACTGCCGAGGCTACAGCCAGCGTCGATATCACCAGCGACGAACAACCCGGGCCGGGGTTCACTGTAACCATAACCAGTCCCCAGGACGGCGCCACCGTTATTACCCGGACACTCACCGTCACCGGCATGGTGAATGACCTCGCCGTGACAGTGGCCACAATAAATATCAACGGCAGCTCCCATGCCATAAGCGTGAGTGGTGGCTACTTCAGTACCGAAGAAAACGTATCTGCTGGCCCAAATACCATCACGGTCAGCGCTACCAATGTCCAGCTAGTTACCGCCAGTGATACGGTAACGATAGACGTACAGATACCCACCTACGGCATACGAATCGAGTTGACGTGGGACAAAGATGATACTGACATGGATGCCCACCTTGTCCGGCCCGGAGGAGAAGTTTGGGACGGAACCGACGACTGCCACTGGCTGAATCCGAACCCCGACTGGGGAATCATCGAGGTTAGTAACGATAATCCATCGCTTGACCAGGATAACCGGGTTGGTCTGGGACCGGAAAACATTACCCTGCAGCAACCTTATGAAGAGGGCACCTACCAGCTATTTATCCACTACTTCGACGACCATGATAACGGGTCTTCAGTGGCGACTGTCAGGATATGGATTGACGATGTGCTGGTGGCCATATTTGTCAAAGAGATGGCTCCCGACGAATTATGGGAGTGTGCCCTGATAGACTGGCCATCAGGTGAGGTATCACCGGGCAACGGCAGCTGACACTAACGATAGTCGAAGACCAACAAGAGACCATTCTGCCATCGCCAGTCCTGAGGCTGCGGGGTAACGAAGATACAGATGTCTATGGTGAGTAGCCAGGCTCCTGACAGTAAAAGAGGGGCGACCCGCCGCCAGGCTAAACGCAGGTACAATACCCTGGCGTTACTGGGCCTGGGCATTGTCCTTACCCTCTTTTTGGTACTGGTCCAGCCGTTTTACACCGCCAATCAGTGGATATCAGACCAGCTCTTCCTGGCAACAACACCCTCACCGAACATCGTTATTGTCGGTATTGACGACGCCACACTCGAGCAGTACGAGAGCAGGCTGACCGAATGGCCACGTAGTCTGCACGCACGGGCAATCGACAACCTGAGCGAGGCTAACGCACAGGCCATCGGCCTTGATATCCTCTTTACCGATAGCTCACCGGATGACGATATACTGGCCGCGGCGATTGAGGAAGCCGGAAATGTCGTCCTGGCCATGGTCGGTACCGAAGCCCTGGAACTGACCGAGGAAGGTGTCGTCTATCAGCAATTCCTGCTTCCGGCGGCCTCCTTAAGGGAATATCCAGCAAACGTCGGGCACGCCAACATCACACCCGACCGTGACGGTACCGTGCGACGCCTGCCGCTTGTAATCACGGACAATACCGGACGGGTATACCCATCCTTAAGCCTGGCAGTGCTCCATACCCATTTCTCCATACCCCTCCCCGACTCATATACGTCCACGGACGGAGCCCTCAATGCTGCAGCGCGTGACATTCCGGTGGACTCCTCACTGCGACTCCGCGTCAACTTCTCCGCCGATGACGTCAGCCGGGCCTACATCTCCTATGCGGATGTCATAGAGGGCGATTTCGACCCTTCAATCGTGCGGAACAAGATAGTCCTGATAGGCATGACGGCCACCGGCGAGGTGGATGCCTGGAAGGTACCAACTTCATCGGGCAAGGTCCCCGGGGTGTACATCCACGCGGATGCCATGGATACCATACTGAACGAACAATACCTGACCGAGGCCGGCACCGGCGTGATGCTGCTGATTACACTGCTGCTGGCGGTAGTCGCCGCCCTGGCATTGCCCCGCCTGCGGTTACTCTGGGGAACCATACTCACTGCGTTACTGCTTATCGCTTTTCTCGTAACTGGCTTCTTCATGTTTGATGGCGGTTACGTCCTGGACATGCTCTATCCACTGCTGACACTCCTGATTGTCTTCGGCGGGAATGTACTCAGTCAGGTGATAATCGAGCGGTCAGACAAGCGTTTTGTCAGAGACCTGTTTGGCCGGTACGTTTCACCAGAAGTGGCCAGCGAGATACTCAGCCTGGCGGATGTCGGCAGACTGAGACTGGGGGGTGAGCAAAGAGAGGTCACCGTACTCTTTGCCGACATGCGCAACTTCACCGCGGCCAGCGAGCGTATGACCCCGGAGGAAATCGTGGAGATGCTCAACACCTACCTGTCTATCATCATAGACAGCGTACTGGAGAACGGCGGTATGATAAACAAGTTCGCCGGAGATAATGTCATGGCGGTGTGGAACGCCCCCCAGTTCCAGACGGACTATGCCCGTCTGGCGGTAAAATCCGCCTGCGAAGCCCAGAGGAAAATTGACGACCTGCAGAAGGACGATTCCTCACCAACCAGGGTGCAGTTCGGTATCGGTATCAATACCGGGGACGCCGTGGCTGGCAACGTGGGTTCGACGGGGCGTGCCGAGTACACTGTAATCGGTGATGCGGTCAATCTGGCTTCCCGTATCTGCAGCGCCGCCCCGGGGGGCAAGGTCTGGATTGGCCCGGAGACCTACCGCCAGGCCGCCGAATATCTGGAAGTCGAGGAGATGGCACCACAGACCTTCAAGGGAAAGGCTGAGCCGGTGGTAGTCTACCAGGTAATCAGCTGTCGATAGCGTGTCGGGTCGAGGTAGAATATAGTATACTACCCTGAAGGGGAACAGGATGTCTGCGCAGGTCCGTAGAAGGTTTATCTTTGCCGGAATAGCCCTGCTATCCGTCCTGGTGATTGGCTCACTGGGATACTGGCTCATCGGGGGGCGCCAACACTCATTCATAGATGTCCTCTACATGACAATCATCACTATTTCAACGATTGGCTTCACCGAGATAGTCGATATGTCCGCCAACCCTGCAGGCAGGATTTTCACGATATTCATAGCTCTCTGTGGCATCGGTACTTTTGTCTATATCATCACCAATGTGACCGCCTTAGCAGTGGAGGGCGAACTGAGAGACACTTTCAGGAGAAGAAGAATGGAAAAGAAAGCCAGAAACTCCAAGGGGCATTATATTGTTTGCGGGGTCGGGTGGGTTGGTTCGCATATTGTTAGTGAACTCTGCGCCACACAAAGACCGTACGTGATAGTAGATATAAACAAGGACAGTATCGAAAGGGTCGGCGATGAAGTCGCCGACGAAATAATCATTGAGGGGGATGCCACCGAGAACGAAACGCTGCTAAAGGCCGGCATTGAGCAGGCTAAGGGAGTATTCGCCGTAACAGGAGATGATAACCACAACCTTGTCATCAGCCTGACGGCGAAACAGCTTAATCCGGGTGTTAAAGTGGTGACCCGGTGCAACGAAACATCCAACGAAGCAAAAATGCGCAAGGCCGGCGCCGATGCCGTGGTCTCACCGGGATACATCGGCGGACTAAGAATGGCCTCCGAGATGATACGGCCAACGGTGGTATCATTCCTGGACATCATGCTGCGGGACAGGGACAGTAACCTGCGCGTCGAAGAGATCGCCGTACCCGACTCGCTCGCGGGAAAGACCATCTTGGAACTGGACCTGGGGAGGCACCGCCACCTGCTACTCCTTGCTATCCGCACCGGCGAGGACTGGCTCTATAATCCGCCCGCGGACTGCACGACCACACGGGGTTGCACTCTGGTGGTGATGACTACACCCGAGGACAGGGCTGCCCTGGAGAAAGCCTTCCAGACCTCCTGACAGGCAATCACCTGCTGGCTCCATTCTCCTTGTACCTTAGCAGTCCTACAATTTGAGGGGCCACGTACGCCAAGCTCACCATCCTGACCTCACGGGTCAGTTTATCTATCCGCCAGACGTCAATAATGACACCTCAGGTACTTTCAGCAATGACAATCAGGGGATAGAATTGCCTCAAAATAGCCCTTCCTGTTGTGCTATATCTACCAGACCTCGACCAGAGGAGGATAGAGAAGGGAAATGGAAACAACTCACCGATTTGAATCGTTGCTGAGCAAGATAGCCAGGTGGCGCTGGCAACCTTCGCCGGCAGAAGACCACCAGCAGTGGCCTGTCAACCTGATAAAATGCCTGCAAAATGAGTTCCATCTTCTCCCCGAAGACATGACATCTCTCCAGTGGGTGACATTATCAGGGTCATTTGGCGGGTTCTCGGTAAGCGTAGTGCGCATCTTTAACCATGTCGAAGCACACGATAACGGGTTAAATATCAACAGCTACCACGACCTTGACGAGCATCCCGAAGTAGTGGTATTCGAGGGCTACGTCTTCAAAGATGGCCCGGTACACCTTCGGAAGAAGGAATCACTGGTCGTCGTATAGCCCAAGCTAGCAAATCAGTACACCTGAAAAGTAGCCGATATTTACCTTTCCTTGAGTGGCACCGTTATTATAATCCGTGTTCCCCAGTTACCCGAATCAGCCTCAAGACACCCGCCCATGTGGCGCAGTCGCTCAGAAAGAGCATAGAGGCCGAAACCGCCGCTCTTCCTTCCGTCGGAGATTACCGCGTTATCAAATCCAACACCGTCATCCTGCACGGTAATCCGGAGATTACCACCCCCGCCGGAGACAGACACGCTGACAGCGTGGGCTTGCGCATGCTTGGCTACATTGGTCAGCAGCTCCCGAACCGCCTGAAACAGCAATACCTTAACATCGACATCCACCGGCTTGCGCCTGGCATCATCTGTAAAACTCACCCGAATACCGTACTTTTCCATCATACGGTCGGCAAGTTCCTTAATCGCCGCTTCCAGTCCGAGGTAGTACAGAGAGGGGGGATAGAGCTCGAACATCAGCAGTCGGGTCTCCTGGGCTAACTGCCGCAGAAGCTGGCATATCTCGTTGAGGGTATCCGCCAGAGCCGGGTCTGCGGTCGATTTGGCCAGTGCCGTCAGCCGTATCATACTGGAAACGAGTATCTCATTGGTGCGGTCGTGTAGCTCGATGGCGATGCGACGTCGCTCTCTTTCTTCCGCTAAGGAAAGCTGTGAGGTCAGCGACCTCAGTTCCCTATTGAGTCTCTCCAGTTCGGTAGCTCCACTGGTTATGTCATGCCTGCCAATCGCCATCACCGCCACCCCACACTGCGTAATTGGATAAATATTTACGCTTCAGTGAACCTTGGCCACAGATGCTTCGGGAACTTATTATAGCAGTAACTAAAGCAATATCATGCAGCTTTAGGTATCAATAAGGAGTACAGAAAAAGATGTATCTTCATACCTAGCGTGTGTGAAGAAAGTAGAGATGAGGGGTTACCGAAGGTGTTTATGCCGCTGTACTTGAATATTAAAAATTAATTATGATTAAATTGTAGATACGCTAGTATCTCGTGTTCCAACTAAGGAAAATTTAGAGTTATGAAATACAAAGATCCTGCTGCACAATTGATAAATTTTGAAGTAACTGATAGCGAAACTAGGACAACGTTAAAGTTTGAAAAATTGCCCTCACTTCCGCTTGCTCCATCTTCATTTGGAAACATAACCGAGCCGAATCAGCCTTACATTAAGCTTCACAAGGTTATCAAACGAGAGGGAAATACTGTTACTTTCAAGACTTATCAACCCCAGGCTTGTCTACTTCAGATTGGTGAGACATATTCCTTTAGACCTTTATGGACGCCTTGGCAGCTGGAGATAGCTTAAAGTAATCTAGAACAATGGCGAAAAGAATACTTTAAGGCGTCTGACATGCTGGCTTTTAAAAACAAGGACGGTTCAACGATAGGCAGAAGAATGGCTGACGGAGAAGCCATTGGTGACGGCTTTGTTGTTCCCAAAGGCTGGGAACACGAGCATTGTTCTCTTTGCTGGAAGACTATTTCTGAACTCGAACCTGATGAACATTTCGGATATGTGAACAATTCAGATTGGGTATGCCAGGAGTGCTATGATAAATATATTAAATCCGGTTTTGGGAAAAAACTCGGCGATCTAGATTCAACGGTTTAGAATACCTTGGCCATTAGCTGAAACGTATACATGAAAATTCCAATGGTATTAAACATTCATAAGCATGGCTGGACGGACACCACCACTGATAACTAACCGTCTTTACAGGTATCCTCCGCCATTATAGCGGCCCCAAGTGCGGTGACGAACTGAGGCTCCGGCGGCACCAGTAGCTCGACTCCCAGCTTCCTCTCCACCCAGCTGATAAGTCCGATGTTCAGAGCACCGCCACCGGTAATGGCACAGCGTTCCTCCATGCCGACCTTGCCCACCAGAGAGGAGATTTTCTCGGCAAGTGCCTGGTGGACACCGGCAACGATATCTTCCCTGGCAACACCCTCGGCCACCCGGGAGACCGCCTCTGATTCGCCGAAAACGGCACAACCTGTTGTGAAGGTTACAGGGTTTTTCGACTTTAAAGAGAGAGGCCCGACCTCTTCCAGCTTTATCTGGAGGACATTCGCTATTATGTCAAGAAAACGCCCGCTCCCGCTGGCGCATTTCTCACTGACGACGAAATTAGCTATCTGGCCTTCTCCATTAAGACGCAGCACCTGGGTGGACTGCCCCTGCACGTCGATAACCGTCCGCACCGAGGGATAGATACTGTATATCCCCCGGGCACAGCAACGGATATCGGCTATCTGCTGGTCAGCAAGCTCGACATTGGCTGAACCCTGACCGGTAGCCACGGTACAGGCAATATCCTCCCTGGTTACGCCCGCTTTGGCCAGCAACTCGTCAACCAGCTTCTGCGCAGCCAGTCGGTAGTTGACACCTGAGAGAAGCAGGTGTTGGGCTATCACGTCGCCATCTCCGGTGATAACACCCTTGCTGGTGGACGAACCAATATCAATTCCCAGATAATAGCTCATAGCTATTCCTTCTCAAAGAAAGTGGCCCTATCAAGTCGGCGTTCCCCCGTCTGGATGGTCTCACCCCTGGCCAGCGCTTTCAGGACATGCTCCTTACCCAGTAAGGCCGCACCGAGCGCTCCGCTGAGCAGCGGTTCCTCCGGTACGAGCACCGGGCATCTCAGGTTCTCTTCCAGAGCCTTAACAACCCCTGCGTTCTTGGCAACCCCCCCCGTGAAGACCACATCCGGCTCCACCTTCAGTCTCTGTACCATCCGCGCCGTACGACTGGCCATGGCATCATGAAGTCCGGCGACCACATCTTCCAGTGGTACACCTGCAGAAAGGTGGTTGACCACCTCCTGCTGGGCAAAGACGGTACAGGTGCTGCTGACCGATACCTTCTGCTTCGAGCGCAGGGAGATACCACCCAGGTCTTCCACCTCAATGCCAAGGGCTGCCGCGATGACCTCGAGGAAACGACCTGTTCCGGCGGCGCATTTATCACTCATAACGAAGTCGAGCAACTTGCCATCCCGAATCTTGAGCCCCTTGGCATCCTGGCCACCGATATCTATCGCCAGACGGACATTGGGGAAAAAGCTGGCTACACCACGGGCATGACATGACAGTTCCGTAATCTGCCGGTCAGCGAAGGGAACGTTTATCCGACCGTAGCCGGTAGCCATCACAAAGGATATATCGTCAATAGACAGGGAGGCCTCTGCCAGCCCCTCCTCCATCACCCTGTTTGCCAGGTGCCGGTGTTCAGCACCGGTGTGGTGTACAACGTAGGCAAGAATCTGCTCGTCATCGTTGATGATGACGATTTTAGTCATGGTGGAACCCAGGTCAATGCCGGCGAAATAGATACGAACCACCCCCTCTCAAGTCCAGCGTGCCGGGACGTGGCACGGAATCATTCGATAATCTCAAGGAATCCCTGCACTCTCGTTCTCAGGGGCGCCAGAGCACCTTCCGTGTAGTCATGCTCCAGGTAGATACTCGGTATACCAACACTGTCGAGATAGTCGCGTACACCGGGGACGTCGTAACCGTGGGTATCACAATAACGCACCGACTCCATGATAACGCCGTCAGCTTTCCAGTCACGGACATAGTCTCTCAGGTAGCTGAAGCGGACTGCCAGGTCTGTCATGTAGTCCTTACGGACATCGGTATAATCCCTCGTCCTGAAGGTACGGGGGCACTTGATATCCACCAGATAGTGATGGGATAACCCGTCCAGGGGGTCGTTCGTCAGCTCGACATCACCGAAATATGCGCGGCTGCCGACACAGGTATCATCCATGACCACGTTAGCATCCAGGCCTTCAATCATCTCCGGCAGAGCGGTATCATCCAGGATACTGCCCCAAACCAGCAGACGGGCTGACTTCTTCTGCGGACCATCGTTTCGTTCCTTAACCTCATCAATGACCTCCCGAAGCAACTTATTGCCCTCATCCACCGGAATACTCTGAATCGCCTTGATTACCCGGATGGTCTCCACGCCCGATATCAGTGGCGGGTCTTGCTTCTTCAGCTCGTAAAGCTCGCGAACCAGCGCCCGTTGCTCGTTGTGCACCCTGACTGCCTCCTGGAGCCTCTCCTTAGTCATTTTTTGACCGGTTAAGTCTTCCAGAGCTTTCTGGTAGTCCTCCAACAATCCTCGTTCCTGCTCAAGGGAGGTCTCATGCAAGGTATGCGGGGTATCGATATGGAAAGAGAAGGGAGTCCGGACAGTGTAGTTCCAGATACCGCTCAGGCTCGAACCGACATCACAGATATGCGTGGTGACGATGCCGTCCAGGAAGCTGTACTTCTCCTTCAGCCCTAGGTCCAGGCAACTGCGTAGAAAGGGACAGTTTACCGCCGGTATATATGAGTCCGCTTTGGTTATCGGCTCCCGCATGTCTCCAAAAATCCGGTACGGGACGATATCGAGGGCCGTCATCATCTCCAGCACGGGGTAAATACACAGATACCCCACTACCTTCTTACCCTGTTTCTGCAACTCAAGGGCCCGCCTGGAACGGTCTTGATATATCTCCTGTGCCCTTAAAAGACCCTTACTTGGCTCCGCCATTATCTTATCAGCCTCCTTGTGTCCTGCGCCCTATCGGCCTACCAGGGCATTCCCAGTTCTTTCCTGACCTTACGGTAGTGGTCCATCGTCTCCTCGAAGGCCTCTGCATTCCGCAGGGCCTCAGCCGGATTGAACGCACTCACATCGATAATATCCCCCTCGATTACCAGCGACGGGACTTTCAGCACATCGAGCAGCCGGTGTTGCAACAAATTTAGTCCCGCTGAGGTCGAACGACACGTCAGTAAAACGTGCAGAATAACGCCGTCAACCTGATAATCTTTTATGTGCCTTAATCCCATACGCGGGGAGGTACCATCACGGCGTATCTCATCGAGAATTATTTCGGCCTCTTCAGGCCCGTAGTCCTCTCTGAGGCTGTCCTCCAGACGGCGATAACGTCTCCTCACATAACGCTCCATGGGATCGCTATACTTGCTCAGGTCAATGGTTATCGGTCGCGGTGGCCGGTAGGCGCTCTCAATAACGAAGTTCCAGCCACGGTCGGCGAGTTGCTCAAGGAATCCCAGGCTGTGCCAGGGCGGCAGCCCCTCGAACGAGAGGCGGTACCTTTCCGGTCGATTGATGCCGGCGATGCCTTTGTCCACCCGCTCCTTGACTTCGTCGTACATGCGCTCGAACCCCTTGGTGATAACATCCGGGTCTGCGGCACCACGAAACAGGGCAGCCGTCACGGCGCTCCAAAAATCACGGGTGTTCATTGGACCGGGGTGGGCTTTACGCAGCTCGTTAATCTCCCAGCGCCACCGGTTAATCTCGTTGGTGCCACCACCGGTATATTCAAGCGCTTCCCAGTCCATCTTCTTCCCAAGTAGCTTCTCCAGAAAAGCAACAAATGCCTTTAGCTCCTTAATCAAAAAGTTGACGTTACGCTCGTGAGCGCCCTCCATTAGCCTTTCTCTTAAACCGGGGTAGGGCGACTCAATGGTCCATACCGGGGCATCGAAAAAACGACCGAGCGACTGGAACCACTTGAAACGGGCGTCGCATACCTCACCCGAAGCCACGAGCAGAACCGGTTTAGGCATCCCTCCGGCCGGTGCCTCCGGCGGTATTTCACCATCCAGTTCTACCATCCGTGATGAGTAGCCTATACACGTCCGGGCGTAGCCACAGAGATGGGTAGGATAGCCTTCGGCTTCTGAGCGGTCAAGAAACGGGGTAGCCACTCCTTGAGCGGCACAGAGACTGCTGTAATTCTCGGGAAAGACGGTACTAACACCCATAGCGTTAAGGATGGCATTGGACCAGCCTTCAAGCATCACCCAGGCCACCGGCTTCCCTTCTTCGCTGGCCTCAACACCTCCTTCGTACATCTTGTCGACCTCTGCCCGAAGGGCATACATCGACTGCAACCGGTTAAGTGCCCTCGGTTTCGCTTCTGTTGTCATCTTCACAATCCTCCCTGATAACTTCTTTGGCTATGCCCCCGTTAATTATATAATTTCCTTCTCACGCAAGGCGGCAATGTCATCCCAGGAATAACCGCCCATCTCTATGAGTACCTCCTCGGTGTGCTGACCACACTCGGGGGCTTCTACTTTCACTTTCCCGGGGGTCCTGCTCAGTTCTACAGATAGACCCCTTACTTTCACATTGCCAAGCACCTCGTGTGCACACTCGATGATATAGTTGTTAGCAATTACCTGCGGGTCATCCGGCAGGTCACGAATAGTCTGCAGCGGGGTACAGATGACATCGCCGGTACCCTTGAGGATTTGCATCCATTCATCAACCGTCTTCGTTATGAAGATATCATCCATGATGGTAATCAGTTCCTCGCTGTTCTCCCGCCTCCTGTCGGCATCGCAGAACCTGGGGTCGTCAGTCAGATGCTCGATACCGAGGGCTTTACAGACTACCGGCCACTGCCTGTCCGGCTGGAGCATGCCGAGGATAATCCAGCGGTCGCCAGCACAGCGGTAGTAGTTCCACAGCGGATTACCGGCCTGCTTGCGGGTAAGCTTCGGGCGTAGCTCGGGATTGAGGTAAAGACCGATACCAATGGTAAGGCCCTGCAGCGCCATCATGCTTCCCAGGTGGGAAACATCCACCTTCTGGCCGATGCCCAGTCTTTCCCGCGCCAGCAGGGCCATCAGTATACCGTAGGAGGTCATAATCGCCCCCATCTGGTCAGCAAGACCTCCCCCCAGTGGCAGATTCGGGTCATCCTGCACTCCGGTAGCCGTGGTGATGCCGGATCTGGCCAGCCCAATCATATCGAAGGCAGGTTCCCTGGCCTCCGGCCCACGCGGTCCATAGCCAGAAGCGGCTGCATAGATGATATCGGGGTTATGCTGGCAGAGAGTGTCATAGTCGAGCTTCAGCTTCTCCGGGACACCCTGGCGGAAATTATGTACAAAAACGTCGGCATTCTTGACAAGGCGGTAGATTACTTCCTTGCCTTCCGGCTTGATAAGGTCAATAGCCAGGCTTCTTTTACCGCGATTGTTGGTCTCAAAATAGGCGGCCCTGCCGGCGGGTAATTCACCAATGGTGGGAAATGTTAATCCCCGGCCGGCGTCACCGGTAAGGCGATTCTCAATGTGGACAACATCCGCCCCGAATTCCGCCAGCATTGCCGTGGCCACCGTTCCCATCTGCCACTGTGTCCAGTCGAGCACCCTGATGCCTTCCAGAGGTCCGGCCAATTTCACACCTCCATGTACCTAATAGTTGCACCACAGGGCCATCGGCACAATCGTGCTGTCAGAGGAATCTCTTTGAACTCTATTATAGCAAGCAGCCAGAAATATCGCCATCGGACCTCAAGGTATGCAATCCGGCAGCAACCTGTAACCGCGAACTAAACTCCACGTCCTCCGTTAGGGATACCGTGCCAGATAAGAGATAGCAGGTATGACTGTATTACCTGGCCAGCACGTGCACCAGACTAAGCAGTTCCTGGTCTAGTGGTTTTTTAGTAGTGGCTACCTCGGATAGCGGGATTTTCTCCACCCTGCCACAAATCAAGCCAATCATTACCCCATGCTCGCCGCTTGAAATTGTCTCAGTGGCAGCCGCCCCAAAACGCGTGGCCAGCAACCGGTCAAAAGCACCGGGCGCACCACCACGCTGTACATATCCCAGAATAGTTATCCGTAATTGAAAACCCACCTCCGCCTGATGCTCAGCGAAGTAGCTTTCCAAAGCCTCGGCATTATATTTAGCACCCTCAGCCACCACCAGTATCGCATGTGGCTTACCACGCTCATAGGCATTGCGAATCCTGGCAGCCAGGTCATCCATATCAACCTCCTCCTCGGGAATGACCACATGCTCGGCCCCGCCGGCTATCCCGGCCGCCAGTGCCAGGTGACCGGTGTCACGTCCCATTACCTCAACCGCAAAGGCCCGACGATGTGAAGATGCCGTTACTTTGATGCGGTCGATTGCCACCAGGGCAATATCAAGGGCAGTGTCCACCCCGATAGACATCTCCGTGCCGTAGAGGTCGTTATCTATCGTCGAGGCAATCCCAACAACCGGAAAGCCCTTCTGGGATAGTGCGTAGGCCCCTTTCTGGGAACCATTACCCCCGATAATCACCAGTGCTTCAATACGTTGATTCTCCAGCGTACGCAGAGCTTTCTCTTGCCCGGCTTCAGTCACGAACTCAGTAGAGCGGGTACTACCGAGCATGGTACCGCCCAGCTGTATGATACCACCGACATCTCGTAGCCCCAGGGGCACAACCTCACCGTTAATCAGCCCCGTATAGCCACGCTGTATGCCAAAAACCTCCCAGCCTTTGTCTATGCCGGTACGCACCACAGCACGAATGGCAGCGTTCATACCGGGGGCATCACCACCGCTGGTCAGTACTCCGATTCTTTTCATGACACCCTCCTTAGTACAGGGGCTTAAGGGTTGACTCCTAGTTTAATGTACCACAGACTCCTTTTCAATGACTACCTGAAGGTTGTCTCTTAGGTCATCGGGTATTTAATATATCAGTACAGAGGTTGACAGTAAGGTGTCAAGAGTATATCATCGCTAATAAGTTCGATACGAGGCATAATGCCAGGCTGCGAACCGAAACAGAAAACGCCGTTTGTTATGGTAGCGAACTTCTGATGCTAACCAGCGGAGACCAGAAGGATGATAGTTACTATTAGATTGAAGCCCGCTATCATATTCGGATGCACTGTTGGCGTGATACTCCTCTTGTTCCTTTGGATGTCTTCACACTCAAGGTATACATATGTAGATGCTTCCTGTGAAAACTCCGTTGAGAGTCAGGGTGCTATCTGCGAGGAAGCAGAAGCAGACATGTGGGTTGATTTTCTGCAAGTGACTCTGTGTTCTGATCATGCAGATGGCTTTGAGTGGCAGTTAACCGATGTTACGGGCCAGCTGCGAGTGGAGGTACTCAGCAGAGAGTACTTTTCGCCCTCGACCGATGAAAGCGAGGAGTTAGACGGAACCGAGGTATGGACTTTCACCTTGGGTTTAACGGGTAATGTCACCATATCAATGGAGTATAGCCAACCTTGGGAGGGTGGTACAAGGGCAGCCCGGACATTTGATCTTTCGCTGAACCGTGAGTAAGTGAGTATGGCTGACAACCGATGTGCAACCGAACTTGAATCGAGAAAGGAATGAAAAGTAACACCAAGTGGGTAGCAATCAATTGCCTTGTTGCTGTGACCATCTTTGCAGTATCCTGCACAACTGTATATGTTGAGGATGTTGAGGATGACGAGAACGAGACGAGTCCTTGGGAGACGATGGATACGGATGTACCGAAGCGTCTGCGCGATGGTTGGGGGGACTGCTTCTCCAATATTTTCATGGTGGGAGATTCGGGTACCATAATCCGCTATGATGGTGAAACCTGGGAAGAAATGGATAGCTCCACATCGGAACGCCTCTATGGTATATGGGGTAGCTCATGCAATGATATTTTCTCCGTGGGGCAGGATGGTAGCATCGTTCACTATGACGGTAATGCGTGGAGTTCCATGGTCAGTGGGACTAATATGTCTTTATTCGATGTATGGGGTACATCGTCTTTCAATTTATTTGCTGTAGGATGGCACGGTACTATCTTGCATTACGACGGCACCACCTGGACTCCTATGAGCAGTGGTACTGTTGTACCTCTATACGGCATATGGGGAAGCTCTTCTTCTGATATTTTCGTGGTGGGCAACTGGGGTACCATACTCCACTATGACGGTAATAGCTGGACTGAAATGGAAATTGATACCAAGGCACTTCTTCGAGGCATCTGGGGAGCTTCATCCGAAGATGTTTTCGTTGTTGGATATGATGGTACGATACTACATTATGACGGTGATATCTGGAGTGAGATGTTGAGCAATACTACGGAGCATCTCTTTAGTATCTGGGGCGACTCGTCATTAGACATCTTCATCGTGGGACACGGTGGTACTATCCAACAATATAGCAGTGGTACCTGGACTAGTATCTACAGTGGCGTATCACTAAATCTCAAAAGTGTCATAGGTAATGCACCACATGGCATTTTCGCAATTGGATACGGTGCAATTTTACACCTCATAGAAGGTACGCACAACTAGCCTCACTCATACCAAGGGCATCACCCCCACTGGTCAGTACTCCGATTCTTTTCATGACACCCTCCTTAGTACAGGGGCTTAAGGGTTGTTCCCTAGTTTAATGTACCACAGACTCCTTTTCAATAAGATGGGATATAAGGTGGAGTAATCCAATAATTCAGGACTATAAATGTAACTAAAATGTAACTCCTGCGAGTAATGGTGTTTACTCCACTGTAACCCTAATGGGCTATAGTTATAAGGTAGTGAAAGTGATTTAATCATGGGATGATACCAGGTTAGGTATGCGGACTTATGAGAAGAAAAACAGCTACAAAATGCTCAGGCTCTCAAACTGCCACAACTGGTGGTTACTACAGACTCCCTCACCGAAGACGTAGCTACTGGTGGCGTTTATTTCAGCTACGCAAAGCACTGGTGAAAAGGTAACAGCATCTAGTTCAACTTCACTTGCACTAAGAGGGTGACCACAATCCCTCTATTACTTCAGATTCGCCTCTACTCTCTGACAGATTTCTTACTGCGACCGATATTGGTGTACCTGCTTGATTAGTGCCCTGGCCAATTCCTCATCCAGAAAGTAACTGTAACTAACAACCACACAGGACTCGATGTCCCACTCTTTAGATGGTAAAACACTGACCTGTAAATGATGAGGCATTTTCTCCAACTCAGATGGTTCTGGGTTCAGTTTGTCTATTTCGGCAGCAAGTCTCTCCAACTCAAGTATGTTAGCCATTCTATGTATCTCCATATAATGTGTTCACAGGCACATTGTATCATAGAATATCTGTGGAGAAATCGGCCATTTGGGATTTATGACGTGATATTGTATCATTAGTAACCCGTATAAGTAATTTAAGGAAACTATGAGGTAAAAGATGCCAAAGGTAATAGACCTGGAACTGGACCTCCCACCCACCGTTGACGACATGGTCGACAGAATGAAGGAGTTCCTGCTGCGCAGTGACGAGAAAGGCCTGGCCAACTACGGCAACATCTTCGGCCCTTCCAGGGCGCGCGCCCTTGAGTTTACGCCTGAGGAGCTCGGTCGGATGCGACAGCTCCCGGAAGACGAATTGGACAATATCCTGACAGAAAGAGCGGAGAAGGCGGTGGTATCTTTACCACAGTTCATGGAACTGCTCGACGAGGCCGGAATCGAGTGGGGGGTGGTCAATGCTGGCAGCCATGAAAAGACGGCGGAGCTTGTGGCCAAGTACCCGGAGCGCTTCATCGGCTGTGCCTATGTCGACCCGCACGACGGCATGAAGGCCGTCAGGGAGCTTGAGCGGGCGGTCAGGGAGCTTGGTTTGAAATGTTTCTACGCCTCTCCCTACAGGTTCGGGGTCCGCGCTAACGATAAGAAGTTCTATCCCCTCTACGCCAAGGCGGTAGAGCTTGATATCCCCGTCTTTGTCTATACCACGATGACCTACCGTACCGACTTTCCCATGGACATCGGGCACCCGATATATCTCGATGAGGTGGCCATGGACTTCCCGGAGATGAAGATTATCGCCGGTCTTGGCGGCTGGCCGTGGATACCGGATATGGTCGGGGTGGCCCGCCGCCATAAGAACGTCTACATCAGCACCGCCGGTCACCGGCCGAAGTACCTGGCCATGCCCGGTTCGGGATGGGAGATGCTGATGCAGTTCGGTAATACGCTGCTGCAGGACAGGATTGTCTTTGCCTCAAGCTGGGCAACCTACGCCATGCCGATAAACAACGTAGTCGAGGAGATGAGCGCGCTTCCCCTGAAGGACGAGGTCAAGGAAAAGTGGCTCTACAGGAATGCAGCACAACTCTTCAACCGTGACTAGCCATCAGGCGTCTTCCCTACCTTGAGGTCTTCGATACTGAGACCGGAGATGACGGACTTACCGTCATCGAGGATATCATATTCCGATTGCGCGTACTCGTCGCGGTGCTTGATAAGCAGCCAGTCGCCCCGCTTCGTTTTCACCAGCGTCCACGAGCCCTTCAGCTTTTCACCGCGCAGGTATACCGAGATTTTGCCCTGAGCCAGTCCGCCTCGCATCATTTCCTGAGCATGCTCACGGTCGTCAAAGAAGAGCCTGCCGCCCTCATCCGGTGAGTAGGTGCCCCGGTCCCAGACAATCACCTGCCCGCCGCCGTACTCCCCCTCCGGGATTACGCCCTCGAACGAGTCGTAGTCGAGCGGGTGGTCCTCCACCATGACAGCCAGCCGCCTGACACGGCTGTCCGCCGAGGGCCCGGCGGGGACTGCCCACGACTTGAGGACGCCGTCCACCTCCAGCCGGAAGTCGTAGTGGAGACGGCGGGCCGAGTGCTTCTGGACGACAAAGGTCAGCGGACCGCCACCTTCCGCCGGCTGCCGGGGTGGCGGCTCCGGGGTGCGGGAGAAATCGCGCTTTTCCTCGTATTTCTTTGCCACGGGTCTATTATACCCGCAGTGCTCAGAGGTTACCAACCTGTACTGCTGGATGAATAGTATTGACTGACGTGATATATTTAGTGGGTATGAAAAGAGTTTGTGTGGCGTTTGTTATAGTAATTGCCATCGCGGCAGCAACCACTGGTTGTAGTTGTGGGTTCACAGAAATCGAGTCTGATGGTTTCAGGGTTCTTTCCGTAACTAGGGACCATTACAGCTTCTCTTTTGAGTATTCCACATTCTACCAGCGGGAAGGCCCTGACTACATAACTGATGGAAGCACAATTCCTTCAATATACATAGCCCTTGGCGCCCCCGAAAAAACTAGGCACTTAACGGTTCCGGCAGATGAATCAAGGACTATCTCTGTTACATATACTCCGGCTGTTATTGAGATATCTATTTATGCCCCGCGTGATTCTCCTACTATCCCACAAAGTGCAATAGAACGAATAGAAAACGACATCTCTGATAGTAGTAAGTGGGAGAATTTCGAGCTCCTGGAACGCTATCCGGTTACCGTGTCTGGTGTTGAAGGTGAATTAATAGCATTTGTGATTGACTGGTTTCTCCCATTTGGCGAGGAATGGCCGGATCTACAGTATCACAGAAGATTTTATTTCGATTTTGATGGTCTTATCTGGACAATCACAGCCATGTCAGAGATGGAAATGGTGGACCAGGTAAAGGCTGATTTTGAACATATACTGGAGACCTTCGAGATTCTGGATTAATATGGCAGTGTAAATACCAATCACCAGTCCTTAAGTACTCTTGACTCAGGCTGACAGGCCATTCTATCATGCATTAGCATGACCACCAGAATTATGTTATCGTCCCTGTTACTGCTGGCACTGCTGCTGGCCGGCTGTAGCATCATGGAGACAAACTACATTCCTACCGTGGACCTCGGTGATGCCGGTGAGTACTGGAACATCGGCTGGCAGGGACAGTCCACCGGGCTGTATCACACACTGCGGACCTTCATCAACGACTATTCCCGGAACCACGACTACGTCTTCGGCGAGTCCGACTGCAACGACATGGTGGTCGAAATCTGGGACAACCTCAATAACCAGGGTATTCTATCACTGATAGTGGTCGGTAACCTGGAGATGTCACGGGAGTCCTTCGAAGAATGCAACCACGCCTGGCTGATGGTCTACAACGCGGAGGGTGCGGCGGTTGCCCTCGACCCCTCATGCGGCGGTGTTTACTGCTGGGAGGACGCCAGGAAGCATCCCTATTTAGAGCAGTACTGGGAGGGGATTGTGTATAAAAATCCCACGGACTTATGGAACGATTTTCAAGAGCGCTGGTAGCAAACACTAAATACAGGAGGTAAAAACAAATGGCAAAATCACTGAAAGGAGTCATGCCCGGAGTCATGCTGCTGCTCGTAGCAGCGTTCCTCACAGTGGGCCTGCTGGCTGCCTGTGATATCTTCGAAACGAAGGCACCGGATGAGGAGTCATCGGATTCTGCAACGCTCCCCGGAGATGATGACTTCGTAACCGACAACGGAGGCGCGGTACTGGGTTCTCCCGGCAGCTATAACATCTTCATGCAAATCACAGGTATGATAGGTGAATCGACCGACGACGCCCACGATGAATGGATTGAAGTCCTATCCTACAGTCACGGTATCTCCCAAGAGGCAGGCTCCGGTACGTCCCGGTCGACAGGACATGGTACACACCAAGACTTCACGATTACGAAAGAACTGGACAAGACCTCTCCAAAGCTGGCGCTATACTGCAGCAACAGTCACTACATCGAGGAAGTGACCATAGAGCTGTGCTATACGGACGGTGACCAGGACAGATTCATGGAGATAGTGCTTACAGACGTGACTGTAACCTCGGTAATTGTCAACGGCACTGCCGGCAGCGAAGACCGACCAGTAGAGGAAGTGTCCTTCGCTTATGGCGAAATTCACTGGACGTACACCCAATATGACGAGGGCGGAGCACCCATGGGCAACGTCGAGGCACACTGGAACGTCGAAACAGACACGGGCGGCTAGAATATTTTGCCTGTCCCGGGAGGGCAAACAGCTATCGATAAAAAGGCAGCAGGTGGCACAGGCCAGTCACCTGCTGCCCCGATGGTCGTTGCTCCACTGCCACTGGAAGCCTCCGTCTACAGGCACAGGCTGTATCAGGCCCTCCTGCACCAGCCTCCCCACCTGCTGCTGCACCAAATCATACGGTAAAGACAGTCTGGTCGTTAGCTGTCCGGCCAGTTCCGCCTCAGCCTCTGCGGGAATGGAACCGGCTACTACACTGGCCGCGGTACCATCACCGATAACGTCCCCCTGAAGCAGACTCCAGACAAAATCCATGCTTGCCTTGTGCTCCAGCCTGGCAATACAGTCTTTGTTCCCTTCTTCAGCCCACTGCCGGATATCTTTCCAGGCATGTTCCACCAGCGTATCGTAGTAGGCCATCGCTTCTGCGGCCATCTCGCGGGTCATGGTATCGGTCTCGACAATAGGACGGTTGGCATCGTAGTCGGCCCAGTCATGACTAAGGATACGCAGCCCGTAGTCGGCGGCCTTCTCATATAGCTCCGTCCCGGGAAGGGGTGACAGCATGTGATAGCCGTACTCGGCACCGTATTTGCGATTAATCTCTTCAGTGAAGGATATGGCCTTCTGGATGGTGTCCGGGCTCTCGCCAGGCAGACCGATAATGAAAGAGCAGTAGACCTGTATACCGGCACCGGTGGCTATCCTCACCCCGTTTCTCACGTCGTCGGTGGTGATGCCTTTCCTTATTGTCTTCAAAATACCTTCGTCGGCGGATTCCACCCCGAAGAGCACCATGTTGCAGCCAGACCGCTTCATCAGGGCAGCCAGTTCGTCTGTCATGTTGTCGACGCGGGCAAAGGCGCTCCAGTTAACAGTAAGATTACGTCTCAGCATCTCCTCGCAGACCTGGTAGGCATGCGGGTGATTGACCGTAAAGGTATCATCAACCACATTGACATACTGGAAACCGTAATCGCGCTGTATCATTTCGATTTCATCAACCACGAGACCGGGGTCGCGAAAGCGGACTTTCCGTCCCAGCATACGGCGGCCAGAGCAGAAGATACAGCCGTACGGGCAACCACGACTGGTGATAACGGTGCAGGGAGAGCCGAGGGCGCGGTAACGGGAAAGGGGTATCAGATGGCGTGCCGGTACGGGGAGACTGTCGATATCATCAACGAGCGGTCTGGGAGACGTTTTCACCAGCGTACCCTGCTCCATAAAGGCGATGCCGGCTGTATCGTGGAGACTACCGCCACCTGCCACAGTCTCGACGAGCTCCACAACAGTCCTGTCCCCTTCACCGATGACGACGACATCAATCCAGGGGGCTTCTCGCAGTGTTTCTTCGGGGGTAAAGCTGGCATGGGGCCCACCGATAACGGTCACAATATCCGGGTTGACTGACTTGCATACCTGAAGCATCTCGGCTGCCAGGTGGTAGTTCAGGGTCACACAGGTAACACCGACAATCTGGGGCTGGTACTCTTCGAGTTTCTGTCTGAGTTTTTCCGGGCGATAGTGGGTCACCAGGAAATCAAGGATTTGCACCTCTATCCCGTTACTCTCGAGGGCAGCCGCCAGGTAGGCAAGCGAGAGTGGAGGAAGCGGGTTTTCTTCCAGAGGGTGTGTCGTACTGATGAGCAGGACGCGCAAAGTCTATCCTTTCTACATTCTCGGCTCATGCCGAGTAGCTGGACCCCCAGCACACCACCCCGCCAGTACAGAAGCCATTCCGAGACTAGCACTTATTATCTCGTGGTGTCAAGCGATTGATACATCAAATTTTCCGACTCTATTCTTCCAAACTGTCAATACTGATAATTACTGTCCCGTCCGAAATTTTTCCGAACACAAGGGGACATAAGTACTAAAAGCACACGGACTAATGGGGCATTTCTGCGGTTATTCACCCTTGCTACACTATTATTAGTGATGGCAATCACTGATATCGCCAGTTAACTAGAGTATACTGCAGCGCAATGGAGAAACGAGAAAAATGGGAGCATATCTAAGAAGCGAACCTCAGCTAATGACTGTCGCCGAGGTGGCCGAGTACCTGCGTATTTCACGGGCAAGTGTCTATCGTCTGGTAAGAAGTCGCCAGGTACCGGTGAGCAACGTAGGACGTCAACTACGCTTCCGTCGGGACTCACTCGACAGGTGGTTACAAGGTAAGGAGGCAAGCAACTACAGAACATAGCATCCGGATAACCGACCACGCTATTCTGACCCGGAGAATCGGCCAAACAGAGAGCATGAGCATGCAGGGACATTCAAAAGAAAAGCCTGACAAAGCAAGTCTGGGTATAGTGACCGAAGAGCAAGAGGAGGCACTATTCAAGGCCGTATCCTTAAGCTCGCCGGTCGGCATCTACATCGTTCAGGACAAACGTTTCCGGTACGTTAACACCCGCCTTCTCAAAGATACTGGCTACAGCGAGGAGGAACTACTCGATATGGACCCGCTGCACCTTGTCCTGCCGGAAGACAGAGAGAGCGTAAGAGAAAACGCAATACAAATGCTGAAAGGCAAGAGTTCACAACCGTATGAGTATCGGGTCGTTACCAAAACCGAAGAAATCCGCTGGATTCTGGAGACAGTTACTTCCATCCATTATCAGGGGAAACCAGCTACCCTAGGTAACTTCATGAATATCACCGAACGCAAGCAGGCCGAGGAAATTTTCCAGACCATAACGTTAAGCTCACCTACCAGCATATATATTATGCAGGACGGCAAGTTTATTTTTGCCAATCCCCGGCTGCTCAGTCGTCTTGGCTATACTCAGGATGAGCTACTCGGTACCGGAGCCCCTAACCCGGTCCACCCGGAAGACCGTGAGATGGTGAGACTAAATGCGATAGACATGTTGAAGGGTAAGCGTACCACCCCATATGAATACCGGGTTACTAACAGTAACGGCGAAATCATATGGGTCACGGAGACAGTCGCCTCGATTCAGTATCAGGGGAAACGGGCTGTTATGGGTACCCTTCTCGATATCACGGAACGAAAGCAAGCAGAAAACGAACTACGTGAGAGCCGTCGCCGCTTTCGAGACCTAGTAAACCTCCTGCCGCTGGGTGTCTGGGAGATGGATTCGGAATATAATATCACCTTCGCAAACCAGCAATCTATCACGACCGCTGGCTATGACGAAGAAGAGGTTGCGGCTAACCCCTTGAATGCCCTTGACACCTGCGTCCCCAAAGACAGAGAAAGGATGCGAGGTAACATCCAGAAAATAATGAACGGCGAGAATCTGGGTGGTATTGAATATACTCTGGTGAGGAAAGACGGCAGCACTTACCCGGGGCGCTCGTATTCGACACCCATCATCCGGGACGGCAAGACAGTCGGCCTGCGAGGTGTGACCGTCGATATTACCGAACAGAAGCAAGCGGAGGAACTTTTCCGTACCGTCTCACTAAACGCACCCTGCGGGATGTATGTTGCCGTAGACAGCCGGTTTGTATTCGTCAACCCCCAATTTCTAGAGGATATGGGTTATTCTCAAGAAGAGCTACTTGATACCGAGACGCTAAACCTAGTTCATCCAGATGATCGTGCAATGGTCCGGCAAAACGCTATCGACATGCTTAAGGGGACACGTTCCACATCCTACGAGTTCCGCTGTATCAGTAAGACTGGAGAGACCAAATGGTTCGTGGAGACGGCTGTTCCGATACAGTACCAGGGAAAGCGGGCTGCTCTGGGCAACATCCTCGACATCACTGAACGCAAACAGATGGAAGAAGAGCTGGCGAAATACCATGCCCGTCTTGAGGATATGGTAGAAGACCGTACAGCCAAACTGGAAGAGGCCGAGCGAATGGCCAACACCGACGCCCTGACAGGGCTATTCAATCACCGGTATTTCCAAGAACGCTTGAACGAAGAAATTGAAAGGTGCTCCCGGTTCGGCGATATTTTCTCACTCATCTTTATTGATATGGACCTCTTTAAGGTATATAACGACACCTACGGCCACCTTGCAGGTGATGAAATCCTCAGGCTACTCGGTCAGGTAATAACGCACTCTATCAGGACGATAGACATCGGTTTCCGTTATGGTGGCGACGAATTTGCCATCCTACTACCGGGAACTCCTCTTACCGGCGCATCGAGGGTAGCCGAAAGAATACGACAGGGAATAAAGTCGGCAACAGGTGACAAAGGTACATCACAGAGCTGTAGCCTGGGCATCGCTTCCTGGCCAACCGATGGGCTAACACGTGAGGAGACCACCCGGGCAGCAGATGCGGCCCTGTATGATGCCAAGCAGAACGGGAGGGACCGGGTATGTTTAGCATGCGAGGTACCACCTGTCAAAGAAGTCCAGCAAGGGAAAACGGACAACCTGCAAAATGACAGCGCAATTCTAGATAGAATATACAATCTGGCGGCATCCGTTGACGCCCGTGACCACCATACCCGGGAGCATTCTAAAAAGGTCAGTCAGTATGCTACGAGTATTGCCACGGCTCTTGGTTATTCACGGGAGATGATTGAGAGAATCCGCACCGCAGCATTATTGCACGATATCGGCAAGATTAGCATCCCCGATCGGTTACTGACGAAGTCTGAACCTCTGGTCGCCGAAGATTGGGAGTTGATACATGCTCATCCTAATCTGGGGGTATCCATCCTGCAACACGTCGATAGTCTGAGAGATTGCCTGGCCGCAGTGCAGTACCATCACGAGCGCTATGACGGCACTGGCTACCCGGCCGGCCTTAAAGGTGATAATATTCCGCTGGATGCCCGCATCCTGGCTGTCGCCGATAGCTATGATGCCATGATATCCCCACGCTCTTACCGTTCAGCATTATCTAATAAGGAAGCAGTTGAAGAGATAAGACGAGGGGCAGGCACTCAGTTCGATGCTAAGGTGGTTCAGGCCTTTCTGAGTACGAAGTATACAGATACTGATAAAAAACTACCGGGCCAGGCGTCCGATGCCGAGGTAGTGGTGTAGGGGTGGAATATGGTAATTGAAAGCCTTCTTAGACTGGTTGTTGACGAGCGTGCGTCTGACCTGCACCTCAAGGTGGGCAGCCCACCAGTACTCCGTATAGATGGTATCCTTGTACCACAACAAGAACTACCACAGCTTACCGCCCAAGATACGGAATACATCTTCGAACAGGTCACCACGAGCGAACAGAGGAGCATGTTCACAAGAGACCTTGAGTTAGATTTCGCTTACGGTGTCCATGGTCTTGGACGATTTCGTGTTAGTGTACTACAACAAAGGGGAACACTGAGCCTTGCCTTCCGGGCTATCCCGTTTAAAATCCCGTCCATTGAAGAATTTGAGCTACCCCAAATCCTGAAGACACTCATTCGCCGGCCAAGAGGGCTAATTCTGGTGACTGGACATACCGGCAGTGGCAAGTCCACTACGCTCACAGCAATGATTAACTATCTGAACGATAATGAACGACGCCACGTTATCATGATAGAAGACCCTATCGAATTCCTCCACACTGACAACAAGTGCATCATTGTGCAACGAGACCTCGGGGATGACACCAAGGCATTTAACATTGCCCTGGTGAAAGCCCTCCGCCACGACCCGGACGTAGTAGTCATCGGTGAAATGCGTGACCTGGACACAATTGCCACGGCTCTCACGGCTGCCGAAACGGGGCACCTGGTGCTTGGCACACTGCATACCAGCGATGCTGCCCAGACCATTGACCGTATCATTGACGTGTTCCCGCCCAGCCAGCAACGCCAGATCAGAATGCAGTTGGCTCAGGTAATAGAGGCTGTATTATCACAAACGCTGCTGCCGCGTATTGAGGGAGGGCGGATAGCCGCCATTGAGGTTATGATTGGCACCCCGGCGGTAAGGAACCTCATCCGTACAGAGAAAGCCCATGAGTTGGCTACTGTTATCCAGCTTGGCAACAAGGAAGGTATGCAAACACTTGACCAATCACTGGCAGACCTGATTAGACGGGGCATTGTTACCCAAGAGGAAGCCATGTTTAGAAGCAGCAACCCGGAGCAGCTGCGAGAGCTACTCGCCGGTTCATACGCGACAAATAATATCCCTAGACGACCCTACATGGTTGGCCTTTCAGAGAACCACCGTACTTAGGGGATGGCCAATAATATATTGCTTATCACTTACATTCTTGTTAGAATGTACAGACTGAATAGGTATAACCGCACAGTTGCCGGGAAAGCCAAGAGGGATTCAGTTCGAGTTTATAGAGCAGCTATGGTACAGCAAGGAGGAATAATGGCTAAATTAGTATCAGTTGTGTTCATCGTGGCATGTCTTTTTGTCTTATCCGCCTGTCAGACATCAGTCACTCCGTCGCTAGAAGTCCCTGACCAGAGTATCGAAGATGGTAAGGTCAGTGTTAATGCAGCAATCGACGCGATTGGCTGGCTAGTTCTCCATCCGGCTACAGAAGCCGGGAGCCCGGACACCAGCGTGGTACTCAAGAAAACATATTTAACCGGTGCCGGGGAGTGGACCGATATCCAAGTAACGGTACCGATGGCCGTCGGCGAAGAACGCACTATTTTTGCCATGCTTTACTATGATAACCCGATTGACAGAATATTCCAACCATCATCTGATAATACCACCGACCCAGTAGTGACGACAGAGAGCGGCATTGTACAGGATTCCTTCACCCTGCCCGGTATCCCGCCATACATCGAAATAGAGCAGAGTGCCACCACCGGGAAGGTAACCTTCACGTTAGGCCTTGATGCAGCCGGTTGGCTGATACTACGTCCGGAGACGACCGGTGGAGAAATGGATACCAGTGTAATTCTTGCCAGGGCTCGCTTCACAGGTGCCGGAGAATATGATCTCACCATAACGCTACCAGGCACTGTTGAAGCAGGCGAGACTATATACGCGGTACTCCACTACGATGACCCAACAGATGAAGCGTTTACCTATACTCCGAGTGGTGACGACGACCCACCTGTGCAGGCCGAGGGCAGCGATGTTATCGAGTCCTTTGAGGTGAGTGACTAGCCATTCAAACAGAGCGTAGCTGGTCTCCGAGTCAAACAGAGTGAGGCAGCAATTAAGCCAATGTAGTCCTTCTCCCGGACGGGAGCGGCGTGGCGGCCGTTCTTTGATAGGTGACAGGTAATACTTCGCCTGTACCACCGATACTGGTAATGACAGCGTCGAACGTTATTTCGCTCTGCTTCTCAGTAGGAAGAGAGAGCAGACCACCACAATTACTGCCAGGCTACCGCTGATAATCGAGACGCTATGATAGAACCCAATCTTGTCGATAAGGTACCCTACCAGGGGGGTTAGCAGACCGGCCGCTTCAGCACCGGCAAAGAAGTAAAAACCAAGTATCGTCGCGCGTCGATGTGCCGGGGTATTACCGAAAATGTATGACTCTGATGTAGGCATCCGTGTGTTGGTTAACAGGCCTATGGCAACCATTACCACAACTAGCATGGTGACATTGGGCACGATACCAATGAGGTAGATAAGCGGAGCGGCGACACAACCTACCACAACCATCACCGGCACACTACCGAGTCGGTCGGACAAATAGCCACCCATCGGCGCGGCAAACAGACCAACAAGAGGCGTAACCGCTATCAGCCGAGCCGCAGTAGCCTCAGTAACACCAAGATAATCAACAGCAAACAGAGAAAGGTAGCCCGAGACAGACTGTACCATGGTGCCAGTAGCAATACTTATGATAAGAAAAGGCGCCAGTTTTCGCCACTGAATCCTAGTCGGTAGCGCTGGTAAATCACTATTACTGGTCTGGGGTACGGTACTCTGAACTTGTGTTCGCCGGCCGATGAGAATATAGAGGACAACCCCGAGTACTATGGTAGGGATGGAAAGCACGAGAAAAGAACTACGCCATCCCCAGGTAACCGCAATCGGTGCTGCAAGTAGAGGCACTATCCAGAAGGTGGAGCTGCCACCAATCAGATGAACACCAAGCGCCCGGCCGCGGTTCTCGGGGGAGACCGATGCCGAAACGGCTGCGGAGGCAGCCGGGTGGTACCCACCTCCAAGTATGGCCGCCAGTACGAGAAAGGCAATCAAGGCCATATATGAATGCGAGAGTCCAATCATCAAGCCGGCTATGGCTACACCGGAGATACCGAAAACCACGGCCAAACGTACCCCGAAGCGGTCGGCCAACCACCCTGCCGGTAACTGGCTAATGCCGCTCGTTACAGAAAATGCCGAAAGGACGAATCCGGACTGGGTGTAGTTGAGGTTGAGGTCGGTACGAATCATCGGCATGAGTGGTCGCAGTGAAGCACCGATAACGTGATGTCCGAAGTGTGCCAGAACAAAGAGTGGCAGTAAACCGGCAAAGAATACCCGGATGTCAGACTTCTTGATGATAGTCACTTCTACGGCGTTCTCGTCATACCGACAAATAAACGGCTGGAGCTGATATGCTCAATTTTAGCAGGTGGTTCTGCTGACTCGCAAACCTGGTATCCGCAAACAAACAGGACTACAATGGACATTCCATACTTCGAACGGTACAATATTGGGCTATGAGACGTAGAAAAGACTCCTCAACCCAAGAGCAAGCCAAATCGCCTATGACACGGGTATCAATCGTCCGGGCCGAAAATTACGATGTCGATGAAATCCGTGACGCCGTGAGAAGAGGCATCGAGTTGATTGGCGGGCTTGAGGGCATAGTAAAGTCGGGCGACAGGGTCTTCGTGAAAATAAATCACCTGCCACCGGCGTCTCCCCCCGAAAAGGGCATAGTAACCCACCCGATATTCGTTGAAGGTGTCCTCGAAATACTGAAAGAGGCCGGTGCTGACATCACCGTCGGTGATGATATCGAGTCGGGCCCCGGAGACAGGTTCAGCATTTCTGGATTCAGGCAGATGTGCCAGCGGGCCGGTGTCCGGCTGGTCAACCTCCGCGAGGGCGGGTTCGTCACCATCGAGGGCAAGGGGCGACTTCTTGAGCAGGTCTACGTGTCCCGGATTGCAATGGAAGCCGACGTTATCATTAACCTTCCAAAGCTGAAGACCCATTCGTTGACCATTCTCACTGGCGGAGTCAAGAATATGTACGGCACCATTCCCTCCAGCCTCCGCCACAAATACCACAGAGATTTTATCAATGTAGATGATTTCAGCCTTATGCTGACCGATATCTTTGCGGTGGCCAGGCCACAGTTGACGATAATGGACGGCATCATCTCCATGGAGGGCGAGGGGCCGGCAGGTGGTAATCTAAGAAAAACCAATATCATCCTTACCAGCCAGGACGCAGTAGCCCTGGACACAGTAGCCACCAGTATTATCGGGCTTAATCCGGAGGACATTGACACGATTCGGCATTGTAACGAGCGGGGACTCGGGGTAGGCCGTCTGGACGCTATCGAGGTCACCGGCGAGAGCATTCGGAGCGTCGCTGTGCCTGACTTCCAGCCATCGACTTCTGCAACCCGCTGGCTCACAGTTAGAATGGCAAAGCCACTGCCCAGCCGAATAATGCGCTTTATTATGCTCCAGGCAGTCGTTCGTCCGAGGGTAGTGGCCAGCCGCTGTACAGGCTGTGCGGAGTGCGTAAAGATATGCCCAACCGGAGCCGCAACAATAGCCAACAGAATCGCCACGATTGATAAAAGCAAGTGTATCCAGTGCATGTGCTGCCATGAAGTGTGCCGCGATAACGCCATCGCACTCCAGCGCTCTCTGATGGGGAATACATTATACTGGCTTCTTAAAATTGCCAGGAAAATACTACGGCGTTGAACGCAGAATCACGGGTAGCCCCCGCTCAATCCCCAATCCGCAAAATCTTATAGCGCAGCTTGCCTGCAGGTACTGCAACCTCCACCACATCACCCCGGTGTTTACCGACAATAGCCTTACCGATTGGTGAAGCCCCGGAAATCCTGCCACTGGCGGCATTCACCTCGCTGGGGCTGACCAGGGTATAGTATACCTCTTCACCAGAGGCCATATCCTGCAATACGATATTATCGCCGAGTGAGACCTTATGAGTGGCCTCAGACGATTCGTCAATGATAATTGCTGAGCCGAGAATTTCCTCAAGCTCCATTATCCTCCCCTCGACCTGTCCACGTTGTTCCCTGGCAGCATCAAGCGGGGCATTCTCCCGGAAGTCCTTGTCCGCCGCTGCCCGGCGGATATCTTCAATCAAACCGAGCCGCTTCTCTCGAAACTCGGCCAGTTCAGCCTGAAGGTCATCATACCCCTGCCGGGTCAGCGACACCGGTTGCCGCTTCGGGCCTTGTGAAGAAGCCAGCTGGTTCTTCGTCTTCCTTGCTTTCAGATGAGTAGCCAGATTAACTTTACTCCAGCCCTGCTTCCTGGCATAGGCAAGGAAAGCCCGCGTTAACTCGAGTTTCTTCTGATAGTCGGCATCCGACTGTGATAGTTGCTCGGCATAATTGGCTACTCCGACCGGATTCAGTGAGGCGAAGGTTTGTTCCCACCCATACCAGCGAACGAACCGGTATATCTCCTGCTGGCTGCGACCTCTCACTTCGGTCGGTAAAGTAGTCAGAAACAGTCTGGCGGCTTCACCCAGGTGAACTTCATTGGCACTGGTCACTTAAGAAAGCCTCCTTCATTTGGATTATGCAGCCTGTTTACCACCCCTGCCCCAGCTGGTGAGCCGTTTCATCAAGCTGCCGGGGATATTCATCGCGGCAATCGTTTTCAGGAATACCTGGTAATTAATCACCCGGAACACCGCTCCGCCATGCCAGTCAAACGACAGGTCTTCCGCCTTTTGCAGGTCATCAAGGATACCGCTGGATTGCATTATGTCAAATATCTTTTCAATCTGTCCGTCGTTCAGATGCTCGTAGACCTTCCTTACCCAGTAGCCTATCCTGAGCTCACGTCCCAGCTTTTTCTTCCATTCACGCTCATAGCCAGACAGACTCCGGGCAGAGAGGTCATCCGCGACGAGTGCCCGTTGCAGGTGGTCGGCGGCGATATCCGCACAAAGCAGGCCGTAGTATATTCCCCCTCCGGTGGTCGGCTTCACCTGACCGGCGGCGGTCCCGACAACAACAAGCCGCTGGCCATACGTTTTCGATGGAGGTTTCAGCGAAATCCCCCAGTGCATAGGTTCGGAGTTCACCGAAGTAATCCTACCCTGAGCCTCAAGGGAGGACAGGAACCTATCCAGATATGCTCCCGGACTGCGCCGCGAGAGCAAGCCAACCAGTGCGCAACCGGGTGCGGTCGGCACCAGCCAGGCGAAGAAACCGGGCGCCACCTCCTGACCGCAGTAGACCTCAATATCCTCAATTCCCGGCGCTATCACCTCCACCTGTGCCCCCGTGACGGAATCGCCAATCCTGCCCAACCCGATACCCTCGATAAATCCAGGGCTGAAACCGGTGGCAACCACAGCAACCCTGGCCTCGACGTTTAGGGAGGTCCCGCTCTGCGTCGCCTCAACGGTAACATGGTCACCATGTACCGTTATCGCCCTTACCTGAGTATCCATCATGTAGTCAACACCTCTACCCTTGGCACGGCTGGCCAGAGAGATATTGAGACCCACACGGTCGATAACGGCCGCCTGAGGTTTCGGGCGCCACAGCTTGACTACTTTCCCCGAAGGGGAAATCACACGGGCGCCGTTCATCCACCGCCAGATAAGGTCCTCGTCAATGGAGAATGCGTCCACGCACTCTCGACCAATGATGCCGGTGCAGCATACCGGTTCCGACAGAAATTGTTTGCGTTCCAGAACAACGACGTCGTAGCCGTGTCCGGCCAATCTGGCGGCAACGTGACTCCCCGCAGGTCCGCCACCAATCACAGCAATATCGTGCAAAATCTGGCCTCCACCATGCCTATATTACCATGATTTACAACTTCAGGTGAACAGCGACCAGGGCCTGCACATGCCTAGACAGAATGAAAACAGACGGAGTGAACTCACTCAGGCCAGACTAGCACCAACCCGCCGAGACACCCAGATATTCCTCCACGAGACGCATGGCGCAGTACTCGCCACACATGCTGCAGGCGTCTCCGATGGTATCGTGCTTGTGGTGTACCCGGCGCGACAGCTCCGGTCTCAGAGATAGCCTCTCCTGCGCCTCCCAGTCGAGCTTTTTCCTGGCCAGTGACATCTCAAGGTCTCGTTGGGCGGCACCCTTAACACCTTTGGCAATATCGGCGGCATGAGCGGCAATACGTGAGGCAATCACCCCCTCACGAACATCATCAGGGTCGGGTAACGAGAGATGCTCAGCCGGAGTGACATAGCAGAGAAAATCGGCACCGGCGGCGGCAGCCACTGCGCCACCGATAGCCGAGGTGATATGGTCATAGCCAGCGGCAATGTCTGTCACCAGGGGACCGAGCACATAGAAGGGCGCACCCTTGCAGATGGACTTCTCCAGCTTAACGTTGGCCTCAATCTGGTTCAGGGGCACATGGCCCGGACCTTCCACCATTACCTGCACGCCAGCCTGCCAGGCCCTTTCCACCAGCTCACCGATGACCAGCAGCTCTTCCACCTGTGCACGGTCTGTAGCATCGGCGATGCAGCCGGGTCGCATACCGTCGCCAAGGCTGAGGGTTATATCGAAGTCCCTGGCGATGTCCAGAAGGCGGTCATAGTATTCGTATAGAGGGTTCTCCCGCTCGTTATGGAGCATCCAACCGATGAGGAAAGCGCCACCCCGCGATACCACGTCGGCCACCCGTTTCTGCTGTTTAAGGCACTCCAGAGCCGACCTAGTCAGGCCGCAGTGCACCGTGATAAAATCCACCCCGTCCCGGCAGTGCTCCTCAATCACAGTGAACAGGTCATCGACGGTCATATCCACGATGGCACCACGCTCTTCAATTGCCTTGATTCCGGCCTGATAAATCGGCACGGTGCCTACAGGTATGGTGCTGGCGGCAATGATTTCGCGGCGGATGGCAGAGATATCACCACCGGTCGACAGGTCCATAACAGTGTCGGTGCCGCACTCAACGGCCGCCTGCAGCTTGGCCAGTTCGGTCTCGACACTGCCGTAATCAGACGACGTCCCGATATTGGCGTTGACTTTCGTCCGGAGGCCCTGTCCAATGCCACAGGGCACCAGGCCCTTATGAGCGCCATTGACCGAAACAACTATGGTGCCATTGGCGACGCCCCGGCGGACAAAGTCCGCCTCGACACCCTCCTGCTCGGCTACCGCACGCATCTGCGGCAGGATGATACCCCTTCGAGCCAGTTCCAGTTGCGTCATCATCGCCTCCCAAAAAAGAAAACCAAGGGCAATGAATACTGCTAACAGGCCCTTGGTGACTTCTATCACCGCTTCCCTACGCTCGCATTACCGAGATCAGGTTCCCAGGGTTGGCGTCAGCCTCTCAGCCTGTCAGCACCCCTAGCGGTCTTCTTTATATGTTTTACCTTAATAATCTAGCACAGAGTTATGGGAAATGCAAGGACTATACCCATTTGAAACAGGTTTCAAACAGTATATGTAGGTTTGCACCTTCGCCTTATTGTGCACCCAATAACACGAGAACAGGCGACGGTATCTTCAAGCGGAGAGATGTAATTTCAACCTTTTCGCAGTCTCCTTAGCCTTCTTTATGCCTAGTTCTCTGGCTTCTTCCTCGGTCTCCACAGGCATCCTTCCAAGAGTTGATGGTCCCTTGGTAATTCGGCTCTTGCGAGCTGTAACTGCGTGCCGAGCATGGGACATTCGTCTTACTTCATTCATTCAACAACTCCTTATACTGCCTTAAGAAGAACTGCGGATTTAACTCTGCCTCAAAGTAATGCTTACGGTTTACCCACACAAATCCGTCACCCTTTGAAATAACGGCTACATCAATGGGTTCCGCAACGGTTTCACTCTCCAAAGAAACTTTCCTCTTAACAGATGTTAAATGGACCAGGGCTTCTGCTAGCGAAGCTAATTCGCTCTTGGGCAACCTCGAAACTGCTTCAACAATTGGTCCACTAAATTGTTCACTCACAAAATCACTGATCTCATTATTAAACTCAGCCACAAGTTGGCTACCGTAATCCACAAGTTCTTGCTTCATACGAAACTTTTCCTCATCACTATACCTACTCAGATGGTTTACAATTTTCTCAGCTAAATCCTCACAAAGTGTAGATAAATAACCTATCTCATGGCTCCTGTATAGCGGATCCACACCCTCCATGAACCTATACACCATCTCTCGTTGTGCAAAGGGCACGATCCCCCCTCCGATATCCCTACTTAGTGAATGTTGTTCATCAATTACATGTTTTAGTATGTTTTCAACCAGACCTTCGACAACGAATGACCTAACTGATGGGCGAAATTCCTTTTCACCAAATCCTGCAACAACAACTCCTGTTTCGATACTTGAAGAAAATCCTTTTGAAAACACGTGGACGATCAATTCTCTAATTCGACGTTTTTGCCGACTCTGTAAATTGTACTCACCTAGCATATGTGATATAGCTTCACTTATCTTTGCGCTATGCCTACGCATAGTTGCCCGGCTTATCGCAAGTGTCAGGTATTCATCATCACTACGTCTCCATTCATCATAAAGACCTGCTATTACTTCATCTACTATTTGGGCTATATTGGTAGCACTAATATCACGTCCTTCTTGAATAGCTTCCGTTAATCGACTGCGTATTCCGTCAAGTATCATCGATAAAACATGAATTATGAATGCACCAACATAGTTATCTTCTGCATGCTCTGGGAACTCAATATTCTCATTGCTTAAGAATAAAATGAAATCGCTAGCATATTCTTCAAGCCTATCATACCCTTTCGGCGGCAATCTCTTGGTACGATACACCTTGATTAAAGTCTCCCAAGGTATATCCATAAATTCAGCATTACCATATATCATAATGCCGACTGGGTGATATTTAGACATAGCAAATAGCTTATTCGCAGAAGTCGAGATTTTCTCCAAACCACCAACCTGAGAAGTTACAGCACTGTCAGCAGCCAGTGCTACTGCCTCCCCATTCATAACGACAATTTCTGCAGTCATGTTAATTCAACCCTTATGAAATCCATTTCCCTTTAATATCACGCAAAATATTTGTTATTTCGACCTGAGAGGGCTTGTTTTTACCGAGGTACCTGAGCGTTCTTTGCTTAACTTTACCATCCTCTCGATAGCCCTCAACTAACCAGTAATAAGTATATTTCCCTTGCCTTTTTGCTCTTATATAGGCCATATTTACATTTTAGTCACAACGCATGAATTTGTCAATACCCTCACTCACCATCTCCGCCTACTCCCCCTTCCACTCGGGTTCGCGTTTCTCCACCCAGGCGCGCGGGCCTTCCTGCGTATCCGGGGAGGTGGAGTTAATCAGCATCGCCATCTCGGCCATCTCCAGGTTGAGGTTGCGATACATGTCAAGGCCCCGCCAGAGGAGCTTCTTGGCAAACTGGGTAGCCACCGGGGCCTGGGTGAACTGCTTACAGAACTCCTTTGTTGCAGGCATCAGTTCATCGTGGGGGACTACCTTGCTCACATAGCCGATGCTGAGCGCTTCCTCGGCGTTAATCATCCGGCCCGACCATATCAGTTCGAGGGCCTTGGCGATACCGACAATCCGTGGCAGGAAATAGCAGCCGGCATCGCCGGGGAGGAGTCCCATCCTGACATAGTTCATGCCAACCCGAGCCTGGTCCGACATTATCCTGATATCGGCCATGCTGGCCATGTCCATGCCCGCTCCCGCCGCAGGGCCGTTAATAGCAGCGATGTACGGCTTGTCGAGGCTCTCCAGGGCACGGGGCACCCGGTGCACGCCGAGCCGCATGTAGTTCCTCCGGGCATAGGGCGGCAGTGGCTGACTCCCGCTGGCAGCCGCCCTTACATTCATGCCCGAGCAAAAGCCACGACCCGCCCCCGTCACTATCAGCACCCTGACCTTGGGGTCGGTTTTGGCGGTCTCAATGGCATCGACCCACTCGGTGAGCATGGTATCGGTAAAGGCATTCAGGCTCTCCGGTCGGTTCAGCGTTATCGTACCAATGTAGTCTTCCACCGTGTATATGATTTCCTCGTATGCCATTATCATCCTCCTTGTATTATCCGTGTCGCCATACTAGACTTTCAGCACAGGGGGTGTCAAGGGCCTGTCCCAGACACTTGACAAAAGCACTCCGTAGAACTATATAACTAGAGTATCCGTTACCAAATACCGGGGGTGAAACATGAAAGACAAGGTCAAGATTGCCGCCGTCCAGATGGACCCCAAACTGAAGAAAAAAGAGGACAACCTGGAAAAGATACTGCTCAGGGCAGGAGAGGCTGCCAGGGAAGGCGCCGAGCTTGTCGTTTTCCCGGAGTGTTCCCTGACGGGTTACATGTTCAACAGTCGCAAAGAGGCCCTGGCCTCTGCAGAGGTAGTTCCCGGCCCAACCACCGAAAGACTAGCAGCCCTGTGTCAGGAGCTTAACATACACGTGGTCGTCGGCATGCTGGAGGCAGATGGTGACCGCTGTTTCAATATCGCCGTCCTGATAGGACCGCAGGGGCTGGTTGGTAAATACCGCAAGACCCACCTACCTTTTCTGGGGGCCGACCGCTTCCTTGACCACGGTAAAAATCCTTTCCGGGTGTACAGGACGCCTGTTGGCAATATCGGTATGTATATCTGCTACGACTGCAACTTCCCGGAGACGGCACGGGTTATGACCCTCCAGGGAGCGGACATCCTGGTGCTGCCGACCAACTGGCCGGACGGTCGCGGTAATATCTCACTGTACGTGATAAATACCCGCGCCCTGGAGAACAGGGTATTTGTGGTCGCTGCCGATCGTGTCGGCACGGAACGAAGCTCAAAATTCCTCGGTATGAGCAAGATTGCTAATCCTTTGGGGGACACCCTGGCCGAAGGCAGTCGGGAGAACGAGGAAATAATCTACGCCGAGGTCAACCTGGCTGATGCGAGACAGAAACGTTTCGTTATCAAGCCGGGGGAGTTTGAGCTCGACCTCATTGGTGACCGCCGACCCGAGCTTTACGGCAGGCTCACCTACATGGGAGTACCGGGGCCGATGTAGGTGTTTAGTATGGAAAAACTCCTTTCAGGGGCAGGCAAACTTGGGCTGCAACTCAGTTCAGAGCAACTGCAGCAATTCGAAACTTATTATCGCGAACTGATAGACTGGAATAAGCGACTCAACCTGACCGCTATCACCGACTATGAGGATGTCCAGCTCAACCACTTCCTCGACGCGCTGACGGTTGTCCTGGCCTGGCAGCCAGACAAAGGCGATACCAGACTAAAGGTCATTGATGTTGGTACAGGCAACGGCATACCTGGCATCCCCCTCAAAATAGCCTTCACTGAGATAGAGCTCACACTACTTGAGTCCACCACAAAAAAGGTCGCTTTCCTCCGCCACCTGATAGACCAACTCAAGCTGGGAGGCACAGAAATTGTGGCTGGGCGAGCGGAGGAGGTCGCCCACGATAGCCGTTACCGGGAATCATTCGACCTGGTGCTGTCACGGGCGGTGGCCCCACTACCGACACTGGCAGAACTGACCCTGCCCTTCTGTACTGTCGGTGGTAGCATGGTCGTACACAAGAAGGGGGATATTGAAGAGGAGCTCAGACGGGCGTCACAAGCAATCGATACCCTCGGTGGAAGGCTGCGCGAAGTAAGGGCGTTAGAGATACCGGAACTCCCAGACCAGCGCCGGCTGGTGGTAATTGGTAAAATATCAACCACCCCAGAACAGTACCCGCGCCGCCCCGGGATACCAAAGAAAAGACCAATATCCTAACGTATGCTCTGGTTTAATTCAAAGTGACATTTAGAAGGTGAAATACTACGCTCGTTTGCCCTTGATATTGCCCGTACCGAAAGAGCCAAGCTGTACCTGCCCCGAGATATCATCACCGGTCACTTTCACCTTAAAATCAAGCTTCATCTGTCCCATCGGACCACTTACTGAGATTGACCAGGTAGCCTCATCACCGGAAACTGTACCACCTGAGAATGCCTGTTCACCAGCCATTTGAGTATTAAAACTACCACTAAGAGAATCGCCATCAGTTTTTAGCGTGAGTTTACCGGGTTGATTGCCCATCTGGGTCTGCACCTCGATGTTGTAGGTCCCGTCTACTGCCATTTGTATTACCTCCTGAATGAATATCGGTTAAGACATTCTAGAGAACCAGCGTCGTATTGTCAAAATGGCGGAGGGTAAGCAGGTCAGGATGAAGACATGTTGATAAACATAACGAACAGTTGTAGAATATCCCTATACCACTAACGAGCCCGCTGGAGACCGAGGAGGCACATCATGGAAACGGGGACATGGAAGGTAAAGACCGGCCTGGCACAGATGCTGAAGGGTGGGGTAATCATGGACGTGGTCACGCCGGAACACGCCAAGATTGCCGAAGACGCCGGTGCCTGTGCCGTGATGGCGTTGGAGAGGGTGCCGGCTGATATCCGTGCCGCCGGTGGTGTCGCCAGAATGGCCGACCCGACAGTTATCGAAGCGATTATGAAAGCGGTCACCATTCCGGTGATGGCCAAGTGCCGCATCGGTCACTTTGTTGAAGCCCAGGCGCTGGAAGCACTGGGTGTCGACTATATCGATGAGTCCGAGGTACTGACCCCGGCCGACGAGTCACATCACGTCTGGAAACATGACTTCAACGTCCCCTTTGTCTGTGGTTGTCGCAACCTCGGGGAAGCCCTGCGGCGCATCGGCGAAGGGGCAGCCATGATTCGTACTAAAGGTGAGGCGGGCACCGGCAACATCGTCGAGGCGGTGCGCCACATGCGGACGGTCATGGACGAAATCCGCAAGCTGGTAAACATGCCCGAAGATGAGCTTATGGCCGAAGCCAAAGAACTGGGAGCACCATTCGAGCTGGTCAAGGAGGTACATGACACCGGAAAGCTGCCGGTGGTCAACTTTGCCGCAGGGGGCGTGGCCACTCCGGCCGATGCTGCCCTGATGATGCAACTCGGTGCTGACGGGGTATTCGTCGGCTCCGGTATTTTCAAATCGAGCAATCCCAAGGTCAGGGCCGGGGCAATTGTCAAGGCGACCACTCACTACCAGGACCCACAGATAATCGCCGAGGTCTCCAAGAACCTGGGAGAGGCCATGCCAGGTCTGGATATCAAACAAATCAAACCGGAGGAGTTGCTGGCCCCCAGGGGGTGGTGACAGGATGAAAATAGGTGTCCTTGCCTTGCAGGGAGCCTTTGCCGAGCATATTTCCGTACTGCATCGACTGGAAGTAGAGACCCTGCCCGTCCGTTTACCCCACCAGCTAGTGGGACTGGACGGGCTAATAATTCCCGGTGGCGAGAGCACCACCATTACCAGCCTGATGCTGAGCTACAACCTGCGCGCTGATATCTCCCGGATGGTAGAGAACGGCCTGCCGGTACTCGGGACATGCGCCGGGATGATACTACTCGCCCGCAAGGTCTCTAACGACGGTATTGAGCCGGTGGCCGTGATGGGGATAACCGTCCGGCGCAATGCCTTCGGACGGCAGAGGGAGAGCTTCGAGACCGACCTAGCTATTCCGGTGCTTGGGGAAAAACCGTTCCCCGGCGTCTTTATCCGTGCCCCTCTGATTGAGCAGGTAACCGACAAGGTCGAGGTGCTGGCCCGCCTTGACAATGGCACAATTGTCGCCGCTCGCCAGGGTAAATTACTTGCCTGCGCCTTTCACCCCGAACTGACTGATGACCTCCGCTTCCACCAGTACTTCCTGAGCATCGTAAGCGGTGAGCAATGAAAACGGAGCGGGGAGGATTGCCGTGGAAAAAGTAATAACCGATGACCTGGATGCCATGCTGGATATCTTTCCACCCCGTATCAAACGGACACTGGTAAAACTCGAGGACCGCCGGGAGCTCCTCGAGGTGGTCCTTGACCTGGGGCGCACACCCGAAGCCCGCTTCGTTCAACGAGAGCTCATCCTCGACTCGCAGGAGATTACCGAGCAGGACATCGAGTACGTCACTGCACGCATCAGCGATTTTAGCGGCGACAATAGGTCGGGCATCGAGCGGACGTTACACCGAATCTCGGCCATCCGCAACCGTAAGGGGCGGATTGTCGGACTGACCTGCCGAGTTGGCAGGGCTGTCTACGGTACAATCAACATCATCGAAGACCTCGTCCAGTCGGGCAAGAGCATCCTGCTACTGGGACGTCCGGGGGTGGGCAAGACCACCATGCTCCGCGAGACCGCACGGGTGCTGGCCGACGAGTTTGGCAAGCGTGTCATCATCGTTGATACCTCCAACGAGATTGCCGGTGACGGCGATATACCCCACCCGGCAATCGGCCATGCGCGGCGAATGCAGGTAGCCACGCCCGACATGCAGCACGCCGTCATGATTGAAGCGGTCGAGAACCACATGCCGGAGGTAATCGTCATCGACGAGATAGGCACCGGCCTCGAAGCACAGGCGGCGCGGACCATTGCCGAGCGCGGGGTGCAGCTGGTGGCCACCGCCCACGGCAATACGCTGGAAAACCTGATGATGAACCCCACACTTTCCGACCTGATAGGCGGGATACAGTCGGTCACCCTGGGTGACGAGGAGGCGAGGCGGCGCGGCACCCAGAAATCGATACTGGAGCGCATGTCGGCACCCACTTTCCACATTCTGGTAGAAATCCAGGACTGGGACCGGGTGGCCATCCATCCTGACGTCGGTGAGGCGGTCGATATCATCCTGCGAGGTCAGCTACCTTCCACCGAGACCCGCTGGGCTGATGAAAACGGAGAGGTGCACATCGAAAAAGTCGTACCGACGGTGGTCAACGAGCGCCGGCCCACAGTAGCCCGTCGAGCAGTTAAAACGGATGGCCAGCCGCGACTCTTCCTCTTCGGGGTCAACCGTGGGCGAATGGAGCAGGTAGCCGATGAGATGCGGGTGAACCTGGAGCTGGTAAACAAGCTGGAAGACGCCACCCTGCTGGTCACCTCCAAGAAGTATTACCGCCAGAAGCCGAAGAAGGTCAAGGAGGCCGAGGCCAGCAACGTTCCCATCTTTGTCCTCAGGGGCAATACGCCGCCGCAGATACGCCAGCTGCTCAACACGCTCTATCCTGCCGAGATTCCGCAAAAGGTCAGCTCATTCGAGCAGGCCCTCGGCGAAGCCAGGGAGGCCGTGGAAAAAATACTGGGCGGTGAGGAAACGGTGGAGCTCAGCCCGCAGAGCGCCTATATCCGCCGGTTGCAGCACCTCATCGCCGAGCGTAACGCCCTCTCCTCGCAGAGCACCGGTAAAGACCCCGACCGGAGGGTGAGGATATTCCGGGGGTAGGACACCCGAAAAGAAACTTTTACAGGGATTTGAAAGGGGCTTCGCCCCTTTTAGTAATTTTCTCCCTCTCCCCTTCAAAGGGGAGAGGGACACAGGGTGAGGGAAAAGCCAAGTCAAGCGTAAGATATTATGAATAAACCCAAAAATACCACTATTAAATCAACTGCATACCTTAAACTGAGTGCTAGTGTTCAATATGAGAGAATGCGAAAGTCAGTTAAGAAAAATTGGTGGCTTTTGGCTCTGATATGGTTGTTGTCTGTTGGAATCGGAATTATTACTGCATTCTTAATAACTGGCTGGTTAGGTGTGCTTGTTGGGCTTGTGTTATCCTTTATTCCTTTTTATTTAGGTACGAAAGCAATAATGACGATAATACAAAAAGATATATATCATGATAATTAGAGTTACCAATGCGAAAAGCTCGATTGCACTTTACCGGGTGAGGGGTTGCAAAGACTAAATGCCCCGAAGTAGTTACAAAGACACCAGGCAAATCCTTTCCCGCGAAGAGGGCACCGTCTTCAAAGACTGGGGAGGGCGGCTGCCCGCTGCCCTGATTTACCCCAATTCATATTACGTTGGCATGTCCAACCTGGGCATCCATGCTATCTACCGCCTGCTTAACAACTACGGCGACGTTGTCTGCGAGCGAGCCTTCTATGAAAAAGGACAGAACACAGCACCCATCAGCCTGGAATCGGGCCGGTCTCTCCGTGATTTCGCTGTTCTCGCTTTTTCTGTTACATATGAGCTCGACTACTTCAACGTGGTGCAGGTACTCAGGGCAAGCGGCATACCCCTATACGCCACCGAGCGTAACGAACGCCACCCACTCATCATCGCCGGTGGCCCCTGTATTACCGCCAACCCGATGCCCCTGGCGCCGTTCTTCGACTGCCTCTGTATCGGTGAGGCCGAGGCAATACTGCCAGAGATGCTGCCGGCGCTGGCCGATGGCATCAGCAGTAACAGGCAGGAGCTACTCAAAGCTCTGTCCCGGTTGCCCGGTATCTATGTACCGCAGCAACACACCGGCAAGCCGGTGGTCCGGCAGTGGGTGAAAGACCTCGACGACTTCCCTGTAACCTCGACGGTGCTCACCCCTGATACCGAGCTTGGCAACCTCTACTTAATCGAGGTGGAGCGCGGCTGCGACTGGGGATGTCGCTTCTGCCTGGTAAATAATACCTTCCGCCCGGCGAGGTACCGTTCTATTAACAGACTAGTCGCTGAAGCAGAGAACGGTCTCCGCTATCGGAAGCGCCTCGGACTGGTAGGCCCGGCGGTCACCGACCACCCTGATATTGAAGAGCTGGTCACCCGACTCCGTCAGATGGGCGCCGAGCTTTCCGTTAGCTCCCTGCGGATAAAGCCACTTTCACCGGTGGTGCTGGCGGCGCTTGCCCGAGGAGGGGCCAGGACGATTACCCTCGCCCCTGAGGCCGGCTCCGAGCGCCTGCGCAGGCTGATTGCCAAGGGAATCAACGAGGACGATATCCTTGGCGCCGTGAGAGCGGTCGCCGGACAGGGTATCAGACGACTCAGGTTCTATTTCATGATTGGCCTGCCCTCGGAGAGCGATGAGGATGTCGAAGAAATTATCAGCCTGACCCTCGCCTGCAAAGGCATCCTCGACAGGCAGTCGGGCGGTGGTCGTATTACCCTCAGCATCGCTCCATTCGTGCCCAAAGCAGGGACGCCTTTCCAGTGGCTACCGATGGCGCCTCTCTCCATCCTGGAGCAACGCCTGTCTCTCCTCAAGAACCGATTACAGCCAAAGGGAATCAGCGTCAAGGCCGAGAGCCTCGCCTGGACTGAGGTGCAGGCTATCCTTGCCCGGGGCGATACCTCATTATCACCCGTGCTGGCTGATATCAAAGAGGTGTCTCTCTCCACGTGGCGTCATGCTGTTCGGGAACATCAACTGGACACTGAATATATAGCCCACCAGCAATGGGACACGGAGCAGGAGCTGCCCTGGTCCTTGATTGACTCCGGCACCAGCACCGGGCACCTTAAGCAAGAGCTTAATCAAACGCCACCCATGATAAGTTCGTCCTCCCGAAAAAACAGTTGACACCCACCTTTGCCTGATATATTCTGGTACAATTGCGTCAAATAAAGGAGGATATGAACCATGGGCTATTTCAGGATACTGGCGGCAATACCCGGCTTTTTTGTGAGCTCCCTTATTCTCATGGCCCTCTGGGGAGCGTTTGCCGACAATATCGGCGTAGAAAAGATCAGTTATGCTATGGCGATGCTGATCAATATCACCCTCTGGCTGGCTGTAGCGCCGCTGGCGGCGGTTGGCCGAGGCAAAAAATAGCACATACACCCTAGTTAATAATAGAGGGCAAAATGCCTAAAGCCAAGTGCCTGGCGCTGTTAATGCTGGGTGTTCTCCTGTTGTTCGGGGCATGCAAAGACGGCAGGCTGGAAATCGAGGACGCTGCAGGAGCTCGGGACGCCGCCCTGGAATACATACGTGAGCACTACCCTGAGGATGCTCCGGAGACAGGTCTGGAGTGGCAGGATGAGGATATCACTCCTAAAGGTCTAGTGGGGATATCAATCAGGCAGTATACTACGGACGGGCTTACAGTTAAGGTATCCGCCCCGGTAGTCGCCCCAGAGAACATTATTTACACCATTGCCATAACCAGTATGCAGGGTGGCTGGTACTGGCAGGGTGAAGTGAAACCCAATGGCACCGTGACCGAGCTCAGCCCCCTGACAGAGATGACCGAGGCATGGAGCCTCAATGTCGCCGAAGAGTTTGTGAGAAGCAGCCCCACCTTTTCCTACGACGGCATAGAGGAGACACTGGAACTAACGGAGACCCTAACGTTGAGATGTCCCTACTGCTGGAGCTTTATTTTTGAGTTCGATTGTCTTCATGCCGGTTACGGCGACCGCACGGGAGAGGTACTTGCCCAGGTAATCACACATCACGAAGCAGTTATTACAGTCATCAGGGGAGAGGTAACCTCAGCCATAATCGACGATAAGTGGGACATGCTGCAGCAGGAAGAGATTAGCGATTAGCAGCGTGTTTACAGGCTTTCCGCCCATGCTACGGCATTCTGGAATATCCGCAGGCCGTCACCCTGCTCCCCGACTTCGCAGCGTGTCCACCGGGGATGCTGAGTACCACGGATAAACCGCTCGGGGTGGGGCATCAGGGCAAAGATTCGCCCGGTGTCATCGCACATACCGGCAATGTCAGCCTGAGAGCCATTAGGATTTAATGGGTAGCCTGCCCCCAGGTTTCCCTGTTCATCGGTATAGCGGAGCACGATGTTTCTATCGGGTACCTCACCGGCAACCACCACCTTGCCCTCGGCATGGGCTACCGGAAGATACATGCGTTCAACACCCCTGGTAAAGATGCAGGGGCTCTCTGGATCTGCCGCCAGGTACACCCAGCGGCACTCGAACCTGCCGGAATCATTGTCCGTCAACGTCAGGGGTATCTTGCCACCGTCAACCGAGAGGATACCGGCCTTGACCAGCACCTGGAAGCCGTTACAAATACCAAGAATAAGCTTCCCGTCCGCGACGAACCGCTTTATGTCCTCGCCAAGCCCCAGTCTGAGCTCGTTGGCAAGCACTCTGCCCGCCGCGATGTCATCGCCATAGGTAAAACCGCCAGGAACCACCATTATCTGGTAATCAGCCAGGCGCTCGTTACCGCGGACGAACCGGTTGATATGCAGGCGTGAGACCTCTGCCCCCGCCTGCTCGAAGGCGAATATCGTCTCCATATCGCAGTTTGTGCCCGGGGCACGCAGCACCAGTACTCTGACCTTGCTCATCTCTTATATCACCACCGAAGCGGACTCTGCCACGCCTCTTTCAATTCGGATATAGATTCGTTAACAACCCTGCGACCATCCAGTCCGTAGACCTCCAGCATACCGGAGTCGCTCACCTCACCGACAGCGGCCCAGCGGGTATTACCCAGCGTCTTCTCAAACTCCTCGCGATTCTCCGGGGCCACCTCGACCAGGAAACGACTGTTTGATTCCGAAAAAAGAATGAAATCGTTGCGGTCAATCGGCTCGCCGAGAGGAACATGCTCCAGACGAATGGTCGCCCCCAGCCCTCCGGCGAAGGCCATCTCGGCAATCGCCACACCCAGTCCGCCATCGCTGCAATCATGACATGCCTTAACCAGACCTTTTCTGGTAGCGACACTCAGATTGTCCATCAGGGTCTTCGCCCTGGGGGCATCGACCCTGGGAACGCTGTTTCCGATGAGGTCACGGGTTGCCAGATAAGCGGAGCCACCAAGCTCGCTATATGTATCCCCGACGATATATATCAGGTCGCCGGCCTGTTTCAGGTCCATTGATACGGCGCGGTTGACATCGGCCATGATACCGATAGCCGAAATCAGCAAAGTGTGCGGGATAGCGATGACCCTGCCTTCATACTCGAACTCATTATTAAGGCTGTCTTTACCGGAGACAAACGGCGTCCCGTAAACAAGGGCGACATCATGACAGGCCTGGGTAGCCCTCACCAGGGCACCAAGCATGTCCGGGCGGCGAGTATCGCCCCAGCAGAAGTTATCGAGCAGGGCAACCTGTTCCAGACTGCCGCCGACGGCGATAATCTGTCGCAGGGCCTCATCGATTGCCGAGGCCGCCATCCAGTAGGGGTCAAGCTCACCGTAATTAGGATTGATACCGTTGGAGACAATAACCCCCCTGTCTGAGTCCAGCAACGGCCTGATGATGGCGGCGTCGCCGGGACCATCACTGTCCCGACCGACCAGCGGCTTGAGGACGCTGCCCCCCTGTACTTCATGGTCATACTGGCGGATGACCCACTCCTTGCTGCACACGTTCCAGGTACCGAGTACCTTCAGCAGGTCACCCCCAAGGTTATCAGGCGAAGCGAAATCAGGCTCGGTATGAAGCGGCTGTTGCCAGACAGCCTCCATATTCATCTGGGGTAGTCCATCGTGGAGAAACTCCATACTCAGGTCGCCCACCAGCTCTCCGTGATAGAAGAGACGGAGATGATGGTTATCGGTGAACTCACCGATGACAGCCGCCTCCACATCTTCACTGTCAAACAGCTCCATAAGCTCGTCGATACATTCGGGAGGAACGGCAATAAGCATCCTCTCCTGGGACTCGGAGACCCATATTTCGGAATAGGTCAACCCGGCATATTTCAGAGGCACCTTCTCCAGGTCGACCCGCACGCCGGTATCGGCGGCCATCTCACCGACCGCCGAAGAGAGACCACCGCCGCCGCAGTCGGTGATACGACGGTAAAGCTTACGGTCTCTGGCCTGTAGCAATATATCGATGACCTTTTTTTCGACAATCGGGTTGCCAATCTGAACGGAGGTAAAAGACAGTGTGCTGGATTTCTCGGTAAGCTGCTCTGAGGCAAAGGTCACCCCGTGTATGCCATCACGCCCCGTCCGGCCACCGACCACCACTACCAGGTCTCCCGCCCGCTGCTGGCCACGCTGGGAAAGTTCACGTGGCATCAGCCCCAAGGTACCACAGAACACGAGCGGATTGGCCAGGTAACGTTCGTCAAAAAGGATTGCCCCGTTAAGGGTAGGTATGCCCAGACGATTACCATAGTCGGCCACACCAGCCCGGACACCCTTAAAAATACGCCGCGGGTGCAGAACACCCTTGGGGACCTTCTCGTGGGGGTAGTCGGGCGGGGCAAAACAAAAAACGTCCGTATTACATATCGGCTTGGAACCAAGACCTGTGCCAAGCGGGTCACGTACCACGCCACCGATTCCCGTAGCCGCTCCACCGTACGGCTCCACCGCCGACGGGTGGTTGTGCGTCTCCACCTTGAAACAGAGCGCCCATTTCTCATCAAATGCGATAACACCGGCATTGTCCATGAAGACGGAGAGGCACCAGGGCTTGTTAAGCTCAGCCGTTGCTTTGGCAATCGTGCTCCTCAGCAGGTTGTCGATAACTACACCGTTGGACGTTATCCTTGCCTTGAAGGTCTTGTGGACGCAGTGCTCCGACCAGGTCTGGAATAGTGTTTCCAGCTCAACATCAGTGGGATTTCGGCCCTGCTCACGAAAATGGTCGATAATTGCCTTTAGTTCGGGGGCGGAAAAGCTGAAGTCCTTATGCACCGCAGCAAGCCCGGAGCCGCCCGCATCGAGGATATTGTAATGGTTCAGCCTGAAATGATACCGGGGATGTTCGGAGAATGGGACTGTATCCGACCTCACGATGTGCTCCACGATAGGGTTCACCAGCAGCTTGCCGCATATGCTGTCCAGTTGCCCGTTATCGAGTTCGCCTTCTATGAGATAGCGTTTCGCCGTCTTGACTGCCCGGACATCGACAATCCCCAGGTCACGGACGGCCTTCATCACCGTCTCCTCGACTGGGTCCATAACACCGGGATTATAGGTCACCTCGACCACACGGCGGTTAGCAGCTTTGTCAGTATCAGTGGAAATAGTGGAGTCACTGCGGTAGTCCTGAATCACCGGGTCGGCGAGGAGGCTGCGGCAAATCAGGTCCAGCTTATCAGGGGGTAATTCGGCATCCAGCCAGTAGATATCGACGACACGCACATCTGAGACTGTTTCTATACCGAGGTCCCGAATGTCCTTTACCAGGCCCGCACCCCGGGCATCAGGGAGATGGCTCTTAAGTCGAACTTCGACTCGGTGCATTACTCAGTCGTCCTATACTGACCGACTTAATGATAACAAAAAACGGGGCAAAGGCCAAGAGATTTTCGTGGAAAAATTGGGTAATTTTGAGGACTTTACCTAGATACTAGTCTATATCGATTAACAACCAATCCACCGGCTGATGCTGAATGAACTCTTCTTGAATGTGCCTCAGTATCCGCCTTTGCCCTGTGAACGGCACCTTAAGCAACGCTTCTTCAAAAGTGAACCACCTGGACTCGCTGTGCTCTTCATTGATGGTAACCGCTGCATTGTCCGATACATACGCCACAAAGACCGGGGCAATCCAGATTGAATCCTTATCTACTTCGTAGAACTGCTCACAGGTATCAGCAGAATAGAGTTTTTCCGGGGTTAGTCCGGTCTCCTCTTTTATCTCCCTCAAGACTGCCTGCCACGCTTTCTCACCTGATTCTATCTTACCGCTGACTCCGGCCCATATACCCTGAACAGCTTTCTTCCGCTTCAAAAGGAGCACACGATAGCCATCGTTTTCTTTCTTAAGCAGAAACGCCGAAACCCCATAGCATCTGATTGGTATTTCCTGAGCCATGTTTTCAGACAATCCCGGTCACTGGAAATTCGAAGAGGGCTTATAACAATTAAAGATGGTCAAGGGGCTTTATGAACTGAGCAATTCAGTAACGATGTCGTTTATCTCTCGTCCGTCGGCCTTACCCTTGAACTGGGCGATAAGCCGGGGCATAACCTTGCCCTTGTCACGCGGTCCTGCTGCCCCGACCTCGGCAATAATCTGCTGCGCTGCCGACACAATTTCATCACGACTGGCCTGCTGGGGCAGGTATTCCTGGAGGATAGCCAGCTCTGCTTCTTCCTTGTCAACAAGGTCCTGGCGCCCTCCCTGCTTGAAGGCTTCGATGCTCTCCTCGCGCTGCCGTGCTTCTTTGGCAATAACACCAATGACATCGGACTCTTCAAGGTCAGCGTGCTTGGCTATTTCCGCATTCTTGATGGCCGACATTACAAGACGAATCACGTTACGTCTGGTGATATCGCCACCTTTCATAGCCTGCTTGAGATCGCCAGTCAGTCTTTCCTTTAACGATGTTTCCACGCTATCCTGCCAGTTCCGCTACCGCTTTCTCTGGGTTCGGGCGCTCTTACGCCTCTTGGCAGCCGCTTTACGTTTGCGTTTGACACTTGGCTTCTCGAAGTATTCGCGGTGGCGTACCTCAGATAGAATACCATCCTGCTGAACCTTTCTGGTAAACCGTTTCAGCAGGCTCTCGAAGCTCTCGTTGCTACCAGCAACTACATTGGTCACCTACTACCGACCTCCTTCAGGGTGCACTATGAGATTAGGCCACAATCAGTCTGCCGACCCCGCAGAATGATATTTTAATTAGCTTACCATAGCTATGTCAAGAATCTGCAGAAAGAAGCACGGTTTGTATCACTCACAGGCCTGCTAACGCCCCGCCCGACCCAGTATCTCGCGGGCAGCAACCACACCAGAGGCTGATGCCTGAATGAGGCCACGGCTAATTCCGGCACCGTCACCAGCGGCAAACATATTACTGACCTCGGTTTCCAGGCCAGGGCTAAGCTGTAGGCGCCCGGAGTAGAACTTCACCTCGACCCCGTAGAGCAGGGTATCACCTGAAGCCACACCCGGAATCAGTTTGTCCATCGCTTTGAGCATGTCAATAATACCGGCGAGGTGCCGGTAAGGCAGGACGAAACTCAGGTCACCGGGTGTGGCACTGATAAGAGTCGGACGCACCCCTCCTTTTTCAATGCGGACAGGGGTGGAACGCCGGCCCTGCATCAGGTCACCGAAGCGCTGTACCAGTACGCCACCACTAAGCATATTGGCCAGTCGCGCCAGGTACTTCCCGTAGGCAATCGGCTCATGGAAAGGCTCTGTAAAGTTGGTACTCATCAGGAGGGCGAAATTGGTGTTATCACTCTTACGCTCTGCATAGCTATGTCCGTTCACAGTTATTACCGGGTCGGACCCGCCGGTGGACTCCAGGATTACTTCGCCATCCGGGCACATACAGAACGTCCGGATTCTATCCTCAAAGGTCGGAGAGAGGTATTCGAGCTTTGCCTCGTACAGGATATTACAGAAATCCTCCATGACCTCCTTAGGTACCTCGACACGTACGCCGACATCGACGGGATTATTATGCAGCGTCAGACCAAGCTGCTCCGCCTTATGAGATAACCAATCTGCCCCTTCTCTACCGGGTGCGAGAACCAGGTAATCACACTGGTAGCTTTCATTTCTCTCGGTCACAATACCAGTCACGCGACCGTTATCAACGCAAATATCGGAGACTGTGGTACCAAGTGTAAGGGTAAGACGCGAACCAAGATAGTCACGCATGGCCGTAAGTACAGAACGACAGTGCTCCGTGCCCAGATGACGGAGGGGCATCGGCTTCAGGCGTAGGTCTACCAGCAATGCCTGATGACACAACCGGTCGATATCCTCACCCACCCCGTAGAGCTTATCCGGAGCACCAAAACGGCAATAGGTCTCATCAACATATTTTATGAGGTCGACGGTACTCTCTTCACCGATATATTCGGCCAGACGGCCACCGACATCGGCAGACAGGGTCAGCTTACCGTCGCTGAAGGCCCCGGCACCACCAAGACCACAGACCAGATTACAGGGGTCGCAGGTAATACACTGGCTTTCCCTGTCACGCGCCGGACACTGACGGCCATCAATATCGCGTCCCTTCTCAACGAGCAAGATGCTCAGGTCAGGAGTCTGCACCAGTTCCAGGGCAGCAAAGATACCCGCCGGGCCCCCACCAACGATGATAACGTCGTACTTCTTCGCCATAGTGCTTCTACTTCGCACTGTCATTTTATAACTGGCTCTCCTGAGCGTCAAGGAGGCTGAATATTAACCCAAAAGAATACAAGATTAGTGAGTAATACAGATTGACATTTGTCAGTCGGAGAATTACAATGCTCGTGATGGACAACACAGACAAGAATCACATTGGCACAATCCTAAAACAGCAAAGGATAAGTTTGCCGCTAACACTCCAGGAGTTGGCCGGTAAAGCGAAGGTATCCGCCTCACATCTCGGGCGAATAGAGCGAGGGGAGCGTTTTCCGTCGGCCCATATCCTGCGAAAGATTGCTGCGCCCTTGGGTTTCGAGGAGAATGAACTCTTCACACTGGCCGGCTACCTGTCATCGGCATCACCACAGGCAGCAGAGAGAACGCCGTCCTACGGCAGTGGACAACTGGATCCCTACGTTGCCAGGGTTCTCAGCCAGGAACCGCCCGAGGTGCAGCGCGCCGTCATCGGCATTCTCACCATGCTGAGGAGCATCGCCAAGAGCATGGATAAATAAAAACCCTCGCATAATCCAGTACCATTAGTGGTATAATTTGACTATGGGAAAACCCTTCACAGTACTGGCAGTTCTAATTATAGCGATTGGATTGCCGGCATTTTGATTTGACTTCAGACAAGTGGCGAGGGGATAATCCTGAAATAACTGCTGGCGAATGAAGTGAGCAATCAGGAAAGAGACCAGGTAGACTATGTCGCGGCGATGACGCATGAGCTCAAAACTTCCCTGACCGCCATACTTGCCTCAGCCGAGCTCATCGCCGATGAACTACACCCCGATGAAGGCAGTGTGCAGTGGAAGCTCCTCCAGGCTATCATACGTAATGCCCACCGCCTCGATGAGAGAATAACAGCCTTTGCACAAATGCCCAGACAGTCAGTACAGGACTTTCAGTTCCGCCCTGAATCCCTTGACATCGGGCAAACAGTACGCGATGTAGTGGCCAGGATTCATCCCCGCATCCAGGCACGACGGCAGACGCTTGAACTGGAGATACCGGACTCCTTGCCTCTGATAAAAGCCGATAGACAGCACCTGGAACAGGTACTACTCCTCCTTACGGCTAACGCGACGAAGTTCTCTCCTGAGGGAGGCAAAATCACGATAGCCTCCTGGCAAAAGGACAGGGGAACGATGGTGGTTCGGATAAGCGATACCTGCGGTGGGATACCGGTTGAGGAACACGAACTGATATTCAAGCCCCACTACCAGATTGGCCGGAGTGATGGTGAAGGAGGACTGGGGCTGACCATTGCCAAGTTTCTTGTCGAGCTTAATGGTGGTAAGATATGGTTGGAGAGTAAGAGCGGATATGGCTGCAGCTTCTTTTTCTCATTGCCCCTCTTCAGGAGGACGGATTGAAAGTAGTTGTTATTGACGATGCGCCGGATATCGTGGAGGTTGTCTCACTATGCTTCCAGCTCCGCTGGAGCGGTACCGATGTACTCCCGGCCTATAATGGTACCAGTGGACTGGAACTGGTTGAAACGGAGAGTCCTGACATGGTCATTTTGGACATCAACCTGCCTGACATGGACGGATTCCAGGTAATCCGTGAGATACGGCGTTTCTCACAGGTACCGGTGATTATGCTGACGGTCAAGGGAGAAGATGTGGACATTGCCCGAGGACTCGAGCTCGGGGCTGACGACTATATGGTGAAGCCGTTCAGTCATATTGAGCTTATTGCCAGGGTGGAAGCCGTATTACGTCGTTCAAGGGGAATACCGACCAGCAGTGACGAACGGCCCTATGTGAGCGGCAACCTGTCCGTCAATTTCGTTACCAATGAGGTCAAAGTGGACGGTGAGCCGGTAAAGCTTACTTCCACCGAGATGAAACTGCTCCATCACCTCGTCAGGAATGAAGGACGCCTGATGACCCACGAGAACCTGCTGAGCAAGGTCTGGGGCGAAGGATACCAGGACACCCGCGACCTGCTCCGGGTGCATATCCAGCACCTGAGACAGAAGCTGGGTGACAGCGTGGAATCGCCCAAGATTATCATCACCGAGCATGGCATGGGTTATCGATTCGTTCGCCAGGATAATTGACAGCCACAAGGCTGTGCAGAGTAACTGCGTCGCTCACATTATCCGGACACAGAAAGCAGCCTATCGCACCCGAATATGACCATATTCGCAGTCCCGCCTTCCCTTTCAGGATGGCCACCTGCCTGCCAGCCGTCCAAATCTTTATGAAATCTTTATGAAATCTTTACAGAATGTTTAGGAACTTTATTCACCAGAGTAATACCGTATGTTTAAATTAGACTCGGAAGACCTATGAATTCAAGAAGGAGTCACTGATATGGATAGGATCAGCGTGTTCCTGTCTGATTGGCAAGTGCTGTTTCGGGAGGGTATCCATTTTACACTGTCGGGTGAGGAGGATATAGATGTTATCGGTGAGGCAACGAACAGTGATGACGCCCTGAAGGCAATCGAAGCAAATCCGCCGAGTATCGCTGTCCTGAACACGAACCACGAAGATATTGATGGTATTCAGGCAGCCGGTTACCTGAGACGCCATTTCCCCGCCGTAGCCACAGTCCTCATCATGGATAGTGACAATGAGGAGCATCTCTTCCTGGCGATAAAAAATGGCGCCAGCGCCTGCCTTACCAAAGAGGTTGACCCCGCCGAACTGATTTACACCATCAAAGCGGTAGCCCGAGGCGAGCAGCCAATTACAGAAGCCCTGCTCAAACCGGAAATCGCTTCACGGGTACTGGATGAATTCGAGGAATTCGCCGTGATAGGTGAGCAGCTAAGAAACCTGCTGGCACGCCTCACTCCCGGCGAGACCGAAATCCTGCATCATATCGCCAACGGAGCCCCACTCGACGAGGTCTACGAGACCCTCGGCATTAACGAGGATGGTATCCACCGCGCCTTCAGTATCATCCTGACTAAGCTGATAACCAATGACCAGAGCCGGCAGGTGATAGCCGCTACACAGGGTGGGCTGTCACCGGCTATAAGAAGTCGTCTTGCCGGGCAGTTGGCCGAGGACTACGTTACCAGGGAAGAATTCACCGCCTTCAAAGAAAGCTTCCGGGAACGCCTCAAGTCAGCTATGGACGAGACTCGTTAGAACAGAACCGCTGTAAATCCTGAGCTTCAAAGGGCTGGACGTCAGATGCCCAGCCCTTTTTATTATTTACACATTTTGCGTTATCGAAAAATTGCATTGCATCACAACGACTGTTGACTGTAAAATAGGGCGGGATAACCCCCGGTGTGGTAGAATAGCCTGAATCCTCGTGGAGGGCTGAGAGATGAAGATAAAGGGATTGATACTTTTAGTGCTGGCAGCCACGCTGGCAGTAGCAGTCCCGATTGCGGCACAGGCTGCTAATGACGCCACGATAACCATCACCATGTCCGGCCCGACAGTCGCCATAGACATCGAGGTTGAACCGGCCGAGTGGTCAATCGAGTCGGTACAGCTTAATTCTTCCTACACCAAGGACTTCACGCTGGTCAACCACAGCAGCGTCAGGGTAGACACGACGATAGCGGGCACTGATGCGGAAGGTTCGGGGCACAGATGGCGACTACGCGGGTTCCCCAGTAACAACGCGTACGAAATAGAATACGACATCGAAGGGCCAGGTGGCGACGGTAATATCACCACGACGCCAACAGACTTCGTGCAAGACCTGGCACAGGACCAGAGCAAGAACTTCTCACTGACAGTGAAAACACCCTCGAGCGGGGACTCCCCCGGAGGAGGTGAGGCACTACAGGCCACTGTAACGATACATGCGGTGCAGGGTTGATGAACCGTGAACGGGAAAGGCTGGCTGAAGTGGGCAATCGGCGTCCTGCTGGCTATCCTGACCATCTCATCTGCTCCCGCCCTGGCACAGGAAGCCGAAGGCTGGGCAATCTCACCAGGTGAGGCACGGATAGACGGTATTCTTCTCGGCGAGAGCGTAAACCTCTCTATCACTGTAGCCAATAACAAGGACTCGCCCCTGGCCTTTACCATGTCGGCGGAAATTCCTCCAGAGAGTGAACTCAGGCCGGGATACGAGCAAATCCCCGATACGAACTGGATTACATTTGATTCACCGCTTGTGGAACTGGATGCTCTTTCCCGTCAGGAGGTCATCGTTACCGTAACTATCCCGGCCAGCGGAGATTGGGGCGGCAGAAGTTACGAATGCTGGCTACGTGCTACTTCGGAGGCAATGGGCATGCTCCAAGTCGAGCTTGATTGTCGTCTTCTATTGTCTACCAGCGCGGCATATGCCAGGGGAATTGACTGGATTCTCGTGGGAGTAATCGCCGGTGTGGTGGTTGTCGCGGGAGCTATGGCATACAGCAACAGGAGGGCCATCAAGAGGTGGGCAGGCAGATGGTAAGGCACATGCTCAGGGTTACCACCTTCACAGCAGTGGCAAACCTGCTGTTCATCCTGCTGTCTCTTTCTCCGGTGTTTGCCGGAAGCCTGGTCGTCTCCCCCAGTACCGTCGAGATGGAGGTGCTACCCGGCACCACCGGCAGGATGGTGCTTTCGGTGGAAAACGGGCTGGAACGGAGCTATAATTTCCGTTTCTCGCCGGGGCAATCCACCGACCCCATAGAAGGCTATGATAGCTTCCCCGACCTCTCCTGGCTCAGGATTATTGCAGGAGACACACTGCTAGCCCCCGGTGAAAGGACCTGGGCGACGGTGGAGATTACCATCCCCGGCGACGAAAACCTGGCAGGACAGAGGTGGGCAGTCAGTATCGACATCTCATGCACCGGGGAGCCCCTCCTCAATGATAGCTCTATAATTCTGGTAACGGTCGGACAGGCACATCCAGGGCGCCCGGACTGGCTTATCGGTGGCGGCATCATCGCTGTATCCATGCTCGGGGGTGTCGTCTGGACACGGTGGAGGGACAGACAGAGGGCTGAGTGGACTACCGGTCTGAAGACCGGGCACTGGCTGGAATAAGCGGACAAATACCATGAAACGTAAGGAAAAAGAAAAAGAAGAGCAGCTTGCCCTGGCCAGCGCGCTTTCGCGGATTGTCATGACACGTGCGGATATCTTTGAGATGGGGCGCGAAGTTGTCTTCGAGTTGAAGCAGTTGATGCCTCTCAACTGGGTAACCATCGGCCTGATTGAGGAATCTAAGAACCTGCTCCACCTCTTTACTTTGCTGCCCAAAACAAGTACAGACCCAGGTCCAGGCGAAAGCATCCCGCTGGACGATACACCGGTCGACTGGCTTGTCAAGAACAAGAAAGCACTGCTGGAACCAGACCTGTTAGTTGAAAGCCGGTTCTGGACCGGTGACTACTGGCTCAACAAGGGACTGAGAACCATTGTCTATATGCCGCTTTTTTCCGGGGGCAAGGTCTTCGGAGGTCTTATCTTCGCCAGTACCCGCCCGCGCACTTATGGCGATAGGGAACTGAAGCTGCTCAGGTACGCCACGAGCCAGCTGGCATCGCCTATACGGTATTCCAGACTGTTCGCCCACATCATTGAAGGCAAACAGGACACCGTAGCAGAAGACTGGATGACACGGACGGAGCAGACGCTACGCGAACTCACCGACGCCATCTCCGAGTACGCACTCCACCTTAAAAGCCACACCGCTGCCATTCAGGGCCTGAGCGAGGCCTCTCAGGAACTGAAAAACAGCGCCGCCGAGCAGAACAGAGTACTTGCCGACCTGGCAAACGCCATCACACGAACGCCGCCCGTAAAAGAACCAGTTACTACCGGTGAACAAGAACCCCCACCACTACCTGTGAAGGATAGTTACCCGCCGGGCTGTTACAACAAACAGCGAAAGCCTGCCCGTGCGGAGACACTGGTCGAGAAGCAACGGAAGCTACTGGAGAAGAGAGGGGCCATTAAGAGACCGGTCCGTGGTAGCCAACCATATGATAAAGACGTTATCAGGACACCATCCAGACCGCCTAGGTATAGACGGCAATTACCACCGCCTCTTTAGCATTATACGCATCGAAAAAGACCACGGCCACTTTTCGACCCGTAACCATCTCTGCCGCCGATAGATTGCGGGCGACGGTGACCCCCTCCAGATAGACCTTGTGGCTGCCGGCAAGCTGCACGGTAGCCTTATAGCTACCGGAGTCGAAGCCTTTTAATATCGCTCTGCTTAAACTCATCTTGGTCTACCAGTCCGTTTCCGATATTGAGGGAACCCTCCCCCTTAATCCCCCTCCCTTAGAAAGGGAGGGGGAAGCTGTTTATTAGAGGGGCTTTGCCCCTCTAAAACTCCCCATCACAAGCGTAAAAGTTGTATTCTCTACACCGCACCCAGCGACAACCGCTGTTCGTATTCGCCGCGCTCCGGTAGATAGGCCAGCGTTATCGCTACCACCCTCCTTTTCCCCTCACTGAGTCCGGCACGGATATCCGTTATGTCAATTACATCGTATAACTGCTGTCCGCAGTTCACCGGCACCCGAATCATACCCTCAACCGACTCTATTTCTGCCTCGCGCAGGTAAGCGTCGCCTCTTTCTTCTGCCCGTACCACGGTATCGATATTGCTGTCATCAATAAGTGTTAAACGGTCGTGGAGCCTGGCTATCTGCTCCCAAGAAAAAGAATCGACGATAATGGCGGTACCGCCCACCGGGTCAAGGCCCTCGACACGCACCCGGTTGAATCCCCAGGCCCCGTGCCGATACCTGCCCTCCAGGATGTCATGGTCCTGCCCGTAGCTATAAACCGAACTGTCCGAAGACTGCGGATTGACGATATATGCGATATTACCTTCAATAAATAGAACGTCGGGCACAAAGGAGAGCAGCCTGCGAACAATGTCGTCGCCCCGGTTACCGGGATGAACCGTGAAGTCCGGGTAGTAGCCGGTGATAACGGAAGACTGCGACTGCACCCCAAGTTTCATACCGACCCTGGCAAGGACAAACGCGAGGATATCCTTCACTGGCATCTCGTCCGAGTCCTTGTTCCAGCGGAACTGGTGTCTGGCCCGCCAGCTTCCAATTAGCCGCCAGCTATCAGGAGCGTGCAGGACGACACTCGCCTTACCCCCGCGGCTGACGTATTCAAAGGCCTCCAGCCAGTAGGCAAGGCACGGACTGCACTCTTCCCCCTCAGAAGTAACACATCCGGGACCAAACTCAATCTGACAGCCGATATGCAGCATGGACAGCGCACCTTCTCCCGGCGAAGCATATTGCCCATCATCGTTACGTAGCTCAACAGTCAGGCCTCCACCGCCAGGATGTGTCTCCTGCCGCACGGAGAGGACATCAGCGGTCAGGTCGAGACCCTGCTCAGCCAGCGAGGCGCGCCAGACTCCAGAGGGGCTCGTCATCCAGCAGTAATCGCCATGGTGGGCCATCGCCAGGCCGTACTCACCTGCCAGTTCCATCGGTATTGGCTCGTGCCAAAGACCTTCAGTAAAAGTCGAGCCGGTGACGGTGTGAGACCAGAACGGACGGTCATAAGACTGGGTACCGGAGAATTTCTCAGCATACAGACCGCGGTAGACGTCCGGTTTGTCCAGAAAGGGACAGCCGTATTCGAAATTGCCACCGGCCGGAGCTGAAGCAAATCCCCGGAGTGCCGACCAGGTACCGACCGAGACCTCTCCGCCATCACCATAGACAAGGGACCATAGCATGTAGTTACCCGCCATGTCCTGACCGGTAACCCAGAGATTCCAGTCGGCATCATAGGTAGCGGCTGCCCCGGAAAGAGTACCGGTGGTCTTGTCCCAAGCCACCTTGGACTGCCAGTTACCCCCAAGGCACTTTTTCACGTAAAAGGTGGGACCGTCAGCGAAAAAAAGGGCCAGGTCACCATTGGGCTTGTAGGCAGCCGCCAGAGCAACCCCAGCGGTGATACAATAGTCGATAAGCTCCGGACTGCCCCAGCTGACACCGTAATCAGTGCTTTTAATACGCCGGACGGCATTGCTGGTGTTTACCCAGAAGATAGAGACCTCTGCCCCCTGAGATGCGACGGCCATGCAGACACAGTTGTACTGACCGACGTACGTCCAGTTGCTGAAATCGGACAGTGGTCCGGGCTCGGACACTGTCTGGCGGTAGAGCTTCCTGGAATCAGAGGGAGGCCCTATCCGTACCCGCACCAGAGCGCCATTGCCCGGCATGGTCATTCCGTGGAAGTAATCGTCCTCGCTACCGGTGTAGAGCCTCTTCCAGTCAAAACGGACGATACCAGCAACCCTGTTCCTGGCATCCACCCTGACATACGGGGTGTGACTGGCTGCCTTTTGGGCTACCGTCAGTGTATTTGATAACTCTCGCATTATCTCTCCCGATAACTACAACAATACCGCCAGGATATCTGCCTATGGACCATAGTCGGTGGCCTTGGATACCGGCGGATAGTAAGACTGATAGAGAGACCTTGCTCTCACCCGGTTTTTCCTGCCCAGCCTTCTCAGCTCCTTGCGGAAGTAGCTCAGCTTTTCACGTCCCCATTTTTGCAATTGCTCCGGGGTACCGGCACCACCGACATTTGCCCGATTAATGGCATAGACCGCCCACTCAACGGCAGCGTAACCGCAGGCACCGACTGCAATCAGGTCTTCATACTGAGAAGGAATTGTCGATGTGTCAGCATCCAGGTTATGTAGCTTACCGTAGTAGATATTGGCGTCGGAGCCGTCCGGCACCTCGGTACCGAGCAGGGTTACGGTATCCGCCCACAGGGCAAAACGCTGGTATACAGGCGGGAACCTGCCCACGGGGTATTCCACGGCCTGCACCATGACCCGCTCCGTAACGGCCGATATATCAATTTCCCTCGAACCTGATGCGGTCGGCATGGTCACCCTCTGCTCGTTGGGAATCGCTTCGGAGAAGTCCTTCACCACATGGGCAATGTGCCTGTCAAGTTCATCATCCGACCAGCGATAGTTCCCTGCATCCTCATCATGCAGGTCCCGTCTGACTATCGTCCGCATTTCTGATAGATTCATAACGACCTCTCCTGTCCGGACAGGGAGTCGGGACATTTACGTCACCAACCCCCAATCCGGTTCGCTACAGATTTAACTAGTCCTGAACACCAATCAGTGCAGCCGCCTTTATCGAGCTGAAGAGCGCCAGCGAGACGTACCACTTGATGCGACTCCGCGTGGCGTCCTTGGTCTCAAGTGAACCAATCGGCTCGACTGTCAGGTGCCCGGGTGCGGTCAGACCGCAGAGGCCACCCTCCCCGAACTGCAGCGCATAGATGGTGGAGCAATCACCACCGGTGGTGTCCGTTTCCACCCCACCTTCAACAACATGGGTATCCAGTATCCAGTCGTTGACACCTATAGGTATTGAGTCCCACAACTGGACAAAGTTGCCCCAGCTATCGCGGTCGGAGTCCATCAGGCCACCGGATGCCCTGACCAGAGCATTAATCTTACGCCGTGAGCGGCGACTCATCAGTAATATATCGGGCTTGCCGCCCTTGATGGCGTCGATAAGCTCGTCCAGCATGGACAGGGTCAGGGTGGCCCCGGATGCACCGGCCGCCACCACCTGGTCACTTTCAGTCCCGGTATCAATAAGTTCCCTGACTCCGTCGAACTGCTTGGGCTCGGATGTGGCATCGCCGTAGATGAAGGTCTCCTCAAACTTGTCCTTGAGCGCCTTAGCCTTCAACTCAACCACCGCCGCCTCCAGGTCCTGGACATTGGAGCGGGTCGCCTTGAGAAAGTTATCGACATCGGCGTCGCCACCCATGATTTTGAGAAGGGCCGTCTTCTGCTCGAAGGTCGGCGTTGATTCCGCCCAGGTATCACCCACGTCGTAGAAATCGATGGAAGGCAGGGTCTTTTCCTGATTACAGAGTTGTACCCTTGCCAATAAGACTGTATGTCAAAAACTACAGGTCAGAAAGGGAACTGGTTCAGGCGTAGGATAGGCAGAAATAACAGAAAATATGTTAACTCTTACATTACACATAACAGTTATTATGTTTAAAAAAAGGAGTAGACAATGGACAGGCGGCAATACTTTGCTAGGATGCAGACAGCCAACCAGCTACGCTCTGAGCACGAGTTCAGCAACGAGCTACTCGGCAGGATTCGGAAGGCCATCGAATTACTGAGAATGGGTGCCGACGTGGAGCAGGTAGTGAACGTGCTGGAGGGCAAGGATACGAATTAAGAGGCGTTAGGAGCCAGAGAAGTGTATTGGTATTACTTCTCAGGAAAAGGCGGTTTATTTTTGATTACAGGCATCCAGGGACTTGTATTTTCAAATGTTTTATATTAAAATTATATATAATTAAACTACAATATAACACTTAGACTTTAACAACAGAATATCGGCCCGAAACTACTAGTTTTAATTGGGGCAGGCACCTGCGGACTCCGTGCCAAAAACTGAGTCAAGGTGCTTGCCCTTTTTATATTAAGAAAGGAGGCAAAATGAAAATTGAGGACAAGCTCAAAGTATTAGCGGAGAGACCCGAGATATTCGGAATTACCAAGCTAATCAAAATTGGGGGCTCTTACGCCATAATCGTACCAAAACTCTGGTTGGAATTCAACGGCGTTGAGGTAGACGGAGAATACTACTGTCGATTAGAGGTTGCGAACAGTCAATTGGTTTTCAGCCCAATTGCGCCTGAGGATATTGAATCAGTGGTTATAAGGGAGAAAAAGTCATGATAGGAGTAGATGAAATTCTGGATGCACTGAAGGTGACGGTGTACACGGGAGCAATCAAGGGCGAGAATCCCCTGAGTATATTCCTGATGGCAAAGGTCGGCAGCGGCAAGACCTCAATGGTCAAGCAGGTGGCTAGCAAAACGAAGGTTGAGCAAGTCGAAGTTGGCAAAGGCAAGGACAAGAAGAAAATCGACATACGGAAGATTGACGGCTCTGTGCTGTACGCAACGCAGGTAACTCCGTTTGCCCTGTACACAAGTTATGGAGCAGAACTCAAAAAGGGGCATATCAAGCACATCATTATACCCGACTTTCTTAGCATCTTGAACCAGCCCAAATACCAAATGATGCAGGTCGTGCAATTTTTCAACCACTTAATCGAGGAAGGTATCATGTCAGTGGAGAGCCGAGACAGCCGATTCCTGAGTGAGGTGCCTGTGACGGTAGGCTTAATCACGACGATGGCCAAACAGGACTTTCGGCGAAGGAAGCCAGAACTAGCAGCTTGTGGTTTCCTGTCCAGGCTGCTTCCGCTTAGCTTCCGATACTCCGATAAGACCAAAGTCGAAATCATAGATTCAATTGGTCTGAGAGAATACCGCAAAGCCATGACTAATTTCAACATCAAGCTGCCACCAGAAACAGAAGTGGAGTTGAGACAAGAGGAGGTTCAAATTATCAAGTACCTGGCTCTGCGTTGTAAAGACCCTGAGGACGACCTGGGTGCACGCAGGGTCAAGCAACTTCAACTGTTTGCTATGGGCAACGCACTGATGGACGGGCGGGACATCACGAACTCTGCTGATACCGACAAGATTCTAGAGTACATCAAGTTCGTGAACTACGAGTGCAGAGTGGAAATCTAGTGTGATTTGGAACACACCCCCTGTGTAGAAATTTAAAGAAAGAGAGGTAAAGAAATGGACTATGAAAATCGGCCAAATATTGTAATCTGGAGGTGCTCCGAGTGCGGTGCAACAAAAGAGGGGGGTATGCGTCCGCCGGAGGGTTGACTAGAGATTTCATTCTGGAACGGGGTGAGATTCATCCGGTATGCATTTTGCTCGTATAGCTGCACTAGCATATGGTCGGGGAAGCGGTATGACGCCCAACCGAAGGAGGTGCGATGATGCGCTACGTGTATTGGCAGTGCGATTACTGCGGTAAGCAAACAACGGAACCGAGTCCGCAGCCACCTGCGGGCTGGATTGAAACGTCCTGGTATGACCAGGTGTACCAGAAATTCAGACGCATGGTTTTCTGCTGTAACCAATGTGCTATCGATTTTCTGGAGAACCGCATCAAAGTGCTTGCTGAACGAAAGGAGGAAGCAAATGGCAATCGAGAGAGTTGGTAGGGTAGCGAGAGTACGCTGGTTTGAAACCAAGTTGTGCTTGCGTGATTTCATGCGTATTCGATGGAAGCAGAAGCCAACGACAAGTTTCGGTGTGATACAACGTGAGACCGCTAAGTGGATGTGGCTGGCTACATGCATCAGACCCAATGGCACTGCGGACGTATTGAAAATTGAGAAGGTGTTTATCGATGAAGTAAACGTGTTATGGAGGGACTTTGATTGAAGAACTTGACGGGTCAAACAGTAGCAGTGACGTGGGAGGACGTCATGTCGTTCATCGACGACACCGATGTCAAGGATATCAAATCAGAGGAGCCCTACCTGGTTGAGAGCCACGGCAAGGTAGTTCTTGAGGATACCGATTACCTTTATATAGCCAGCGACCTTGCTGTCAATCACACCGGGGACAAACCGTTAAAGCACGCTCTGAGATTACCCAGGGCGTATATCAGAAAAATAACATTGATGGAGGAACGAAATGAGATTTGGATTACCGAGACGTAAAAAGGTCCGGGGAAAAGGAATCAGCCCAGAGACCAAATCCAGAAATGCCAAGGCACGTACCGATGCTTACCTGTCCGACGTGTGGCTCAAGATGCTCAGGCAAGACCCGGAATTGGCTAAGGAAATTGCCAAAGCGAAGTTTGGAGTAGAGGTTAGTGTCGGAGAGAATCACGACTACACGGGTTACGAACCACCTGACTTACTCGAAACCTTGAGGCAAGCCCGTGAAGCCCGTGACTTAATCAGGGATGAACTCGAACCAGAGGGCAAGGGTAGCGTTATCCGAGATATTGCTGAGGTCATGAGGTATATTCCTGCAGCCATTCAGATGATAAAGCAGCAACAGGCACCACAGGAAGTTTATCCCCCCGTACAACGACAGCAACTGGCTCCGCAACAACTTACGGGTGACGCTTATGTGCCGAAGCCCGCAAAGAAAACGGCAATTCTTGCGGACTTGCTAGAGGTATCAGAGCTTACACCACAACAAGCCTATGACAAGCTCCAAGGCACAGGCTGGCAACAATTCCTCAAGGAAAATACATTCGGCCAGCTAGTCGATACACTGAAAACGCTGGAAGTCGACCCGCAATTTGGGAGCTATGTTACCGAGTTTTTGGAGCAAAAGTCGGATTGGTTGAGGGAATTATCAGCAATTGCCAACAAAACGGGGGCAAATTCAGGTCAAACGTATGTTTCTTCCGAGTAATTCGGGGCAAAAAGGAGCAAAAACGGGGTTTTTGTAACGGAGTGTAATTACTTATGAATTACACGTTTCAGAGGTACAAAAAAAAGGATTGCTGGCGGCGGACGCGACACATTGGCAGTGTGGCAGTACGTCAGAAGGTCAGCATTGGCGGCGGATGCGGCGTAGGCAAATTAACGTCCTTTAGGACGTTAATTTTGCCGAAGCGCCAGTAAAATTTGCACACAGGAGGGTGACAATGCAGGAACTTGACGATTTGATAGAAGTCATGCGTAGGAAGGGGTTTTCTGAGGCCGAAATCAACAAGGCAATCCGCTTTGCCTATCTGGTAGCGTGGATGCTCTACGGGTTCCGGCCTCAGAACAACTAGTCAGTAGGGCTGATGGCAAACAGGGCATGTACCTGAGCCGTTTTTGCGGAAATTTATCTTGCAGTGGTCACACCAAGTGTAGCTTTCCATTGCTTCCATGGTGGCACGGTCGAGGGCACTGCTGGCTATGCGGAAGAACTCGATTTTATCGGCTGTGGGCTCCCCAATGAGCACGAGCATCAACATTCTGTAAGTCTGGCCATCAGGCGTGATTTCGTCCGAGATTGAAAGTTGTCCAACTGCGACTTCCATTTTTCAAAACTCCTTAAATTCTTGTGGCGTGCCAGCAGCCACGCACTGTTTACGGGTCTTGAGAGTGGAATGAAATTGTGAAGCCCTTTTCCCCGTTTACGCAGGTGGAGCCAATTGTAATTTCGAGGGTAACAGTGTCGCTGGCACCAACTGCTAGGGATTGCAGGACATTATGACTGGTGCCAGGAGCACTCGCTCCGTCCCCGTTCCAGTCAAATGTGGAACCTGCGCACACTGCTGATTCGAAATCATCCGAGATTGCCGAAACTTTCAGGGGAACGTCCCCCTCATTCGTGACTGTGAAGGTTATCAGGTCAGTGGTGCCGTTGCGGTACATCGTGCCCAGTTCTAGGCTGTCGGGCGTCACGCTGATTTCACCATTGGTCTCGATGGTCACGCTGCCCGGGATGAGCTGCGTGAAGTAGAACGCAGCTACGACTGCACCGCTGAGTATGCAAATGGCTGTGAGCACAGCCATTGAGGAGAAAATGGGGATTCCGAAGATTTTGCGTTTCATGTTTTGCATCACATCCTTTCATATTTTATTTTGTGACTGCTGGCAACACCACGACACTATTAAAACACTTTTGGCATCAGAAAACAATACAAATGTTCTAGGATTTTCAGTAGGCATGTCCTGAGACTGATAAAATTGTGAAAAATGAGCCAAAAATGAGCCATTGGCACGCCTATGGAATTGGATGATTTTGGTCAAAATTGTTTACATCTGTCCAAAGATGTGTTAATATTACAATGTAGACCGTAACAGAAAAAGGAGTTCAAATGCCATATAGGCCAAGGAACCCAAGAGAGGCACTAATCAGCACTGGCGAAGCAAGCCTTGAAACGGGTATTGAGCAGCCGACAATAACAAGTTGGTGCCGAACAGGCAAGCTCAAGTGCTGGGTGACTCCTGGCGGTCATTACAGGCTCAGGTTGAGCGACTTGCAGAATTTCATTGAGGCGAATTATGTCTGGTACGATGATGAATTCGAAGATTGATAGGTGCGCTTGTCGTGGCGATGTCGATAGCCGCGGCAGGGTGGTCATTCTTCCGAAGGCGTGCTGGAGAGTACGCAGTACGCCCGCTTGTGAAGGCACCACGTTTTTCTGTCGTGTGCTTGCTGGGTCTTTTGGGTTTTCGCCCAGCAAGCAGCCATTACCAGCCTCCGGCATCGGAGCGGTGGTTCTCCTACGCCGCTCCGTGCGAATTATTCCAGCAATCAGCTGTTACAATATGAAAAAAACTCTGGAGATAAGAAATGATGGACGACTACTATTACGATGACGATGAATTGGAGGACGACTTAGAGGACTTCGACGACTCAGACTTGGTTGATGATGGTTTCATTCTACTTGAGGACACCAAAAAGATTCGCAACCCAATCGGCGGAAAGCAGGGTGGGCTTGGTGCCGTTGGCGTTGTCGGCGCAGGGTATTTAGTCTGGTGCCTGATTGGCTATGCTCAGAACCACGTTTGGAGCTGGACGCCTTGGAAAACGCAGCAGTTACCAGCACTTGGCCGAGGCAGGAGCTTGAAGCGGTTACCTGTTGGCAGCCGTGAGGCAAATACGCCGTACGAGAGCCCATCAACCATTAGTGAAAGCAAACTACTGCCGAGGATGACCGAAAAAGTCGAACTGTATGATGGTGGAGTTCAAGTCTCAGTAACCTAAACAGAATTTCGAATTAAAGCGAGTTGGAATTGAGAAAAAAGAGTGAAATCAGGAAGAAACTGGAAAAGGAAGTCCAGCACTTCGATTCCGCGAAAGAACTTGTCATGCTGACTTACTTGGCAGGCTTTATCTCTGCTCTACGCTGGGTGCTGGAGCTGAAGTATTTTGAAGAGTAAGGCATGGATTCTGGAGAACGTGCGCTGGTGCCGTGAACTCGTGACACTGGACTGCCTGCGGTGTCCGTTCTGGAATAGTTGCCCATTCGTTCAAGAATATCGAAAAAAGAAACGAGAATTTGAAAAGAGGAGATTTGAAGAATGAAAACTGAAGCACGTATCGAAGACTATTTGCAGCAAGTAGCTCATGACTTCAACGCTATGTTTGACCCAGATGGTGAGAAACAGCGCATGATTACTGGACTCAACAGCAAAGTGCTGACATTGAGTGAAGAAGAACAGATAGAGTTCCGACAGTACATGAAAGAGGGACGAAAATCTTCTGAAAATCGGGCTGAATTCAACGGAATTGTCGAAGACCCAGAGCAATATCTAATCAAGAAGGCGATTAGCGACCGTGGCTACTATGTTGGTATGCTGACGGCATTATACTGGGTCTTGGACAAAAACGAGTGGGAATTATAGAGAAGGAGGAGATTGAATGAAGAAAGCAGCACTTTACGCCAGAGTTAGCTCACAGGAACAGGTACTCGGTACCAGCATGGACAGCCAACGGGCTGAACTTGAACGCTGGGCTGAGTACAAGGGGTATCAACAAACACTGTACCTAGATGAAGGTTTAACCGGAACGACCGACAAACGGAAAGGTCTGCAGAGCCTAATCACAGATGCCAAGGCACACCGATTCGAAGTTGTAGCCGTGACCAAGCTCGACAGGTTCTTCCGAAAACTACGGCCGATGCTCGACTACATACACCAACTGGACGAACTCGGAATTGAATTTGTCAGCGTGGGTGAAGGCTTTGACACCAGCACAAATCATGGTCGGTTCAGCCTACAGATGATGGGTGTAATTGCTGAGTTTGAAAGGAACCGCATCGTTGAGCGGACGAAAGAGGGAAGGCATGCCACATACCGCAAAGGTAGGTGGGCAGCGGGCAACCCACTGTATGGCTACCACTACAACCCTGATACGAAGGAACTGGAAATCAAAGAGGACGAAGCTACGGTTGTCCGCAGGATTTTCAACTCATACGTTTACGATAGGCTGGGAGTTGGGCGTATTGCCAGGAACCTGAACGAGGATGGAATTAAACCACGCAGCCACGAAACGAAGCGCAGAGCTAGGCAGTGGTACGCTGGTGCCGTGCGCGATACTATCAGCCATACTGGTTATAAGGGGGAGCATCCACTTGGTATTCGTATGCCAGCAATTATTGAGCCTGCACTCTGGCAATTGGCACAGGAACGGCGGAAAGACAACAGGAAACTACACAGGCGTGAAGGCTCCCCTTGGTTGTTGCAGGGACTTGTGAAGTGCGGACTGTGTGGACATGCCCTAGCCTGCAATTGGTCGCACAGCACTCGGCGAATTTACAGTTGCCGTGGCAGACTCCAGCTGAGCAAGGTCATCCACGATAAATGCAGCCTGAAGCCACTAGACGCCGAATGGCTGGAAGAAGCCGTGTGGGACAAAGTAACTGACGCTCTTAGCAATCCGACTTCGTTGATGTTAGCACTGGACGACTACATCAGCAAACTCACAGAAAAGTCTGCCGAACTAGAAAAGGCAATCCGTCCGATTGAGGCCGAGTTGGCAGAAATTGCCGAAAAGAAGCGAAGGCTTGCCGAAGATTGGGTAGTCGGCTCGTTACCAAAGGACAAAGCGAACGCAATCAAAGCTAACCTGGACATAGAGGAAATACGTTTGAAATCCATCAAGGACGAGATTGACCCTGCGCAACTGGAAGAACTCGAAACTACCCGGTACTGGTTGCAGTTCTGGGCAGGCAGACGGCATGACCTTGACCTCAGACTGAACCTAATCATGGGTAATCAAACTGAAAAAGGGCAAGCTGCTGAAGTTGCCAAAGTCATTACAGGCATGGCCGACATTGAAGATGCCAGCCTACGAGATGAAGTTGGCAGCCCAGCAACGAAACGCCAGCTACTGGACTACCTACAGTGTGCCGTTATCCCGTATCCAGACCGTATAGAAATCAAGGCGTTCTTGCCTGTGAATAACATCGAACTACAAGAGTACAATCCTAGTTATAGGTAAGGCCGTTGCCGACTATCTCAATGAAGGGGAGCTTTTGCAGTATCGGCGAGTCCTTGACGATTGTCTCCACCACCCCCTGCAGCAGCATATCGTTGGACAGCTTGCCTGCTTCTGTAAGTGTCAGTGCCATTATCTTTTACCTCCAATTGCATATTGAATCTTTTCTCGCGGTGACAGGGCTGACAGGTCAGGAGGCCGTCTCTCCGGGGCCCCCGCCGGAACCCTGGCAAGGGCTATCTCAGTTTCCAGTCCCTGCTTCACCCGGCCAATCAGGCTCCTGGCTTTCTCCAAGGACTCGTTGAGTGACTCAATGGTGTCCCCGCTGATGAGCTCCTCGACGATATCTGGGTTCGCCTGGACAATCATGGTCCGGTAGCTGTTCACCGCCTCAGTCAGAGCTTCATTGGTGACGGCCAGTCTTTCCTCGAGCTCGGCCATGAACTGTTGTAGAGATGCGATATCACTATCCCTGTCTAATAGGGCCTCTTCCAGCTCGGCAATGCGGGCATTTGCCCTCACCAGTTCTTCGTCCTTCTGAGTAAGTAAGGCCTCCATGTCATCAGCACCAGCCGGTTGCCCGGCATCACCCTGCGGCCCTTCTGGCTCAACGGAATCCGCTCCGTCGGGCTGGCATTCCAGCAAGTCCTCTTCACGATTTACTTCATCAACCACTATATGACCTCCTGCCAGTTTATTCCTCACTAACCTCTCCCCGGGATTCAACTCTCTCACTCGCTCCACCCCGGACAGGTTTACCTGTGAGTTCCCTGTTCATCTTCAAAATCGCTTCACGCTCCTCGAGCCACCGGGCAAACTCGGCTTCGGGGTCCTTAATCCCGAGCTCGCCCATTGCCCGACGTCGGGAGTGAATACCGCCCTGTACCAGCACCTGCTCGTTGGAGACCAGTCTGGCAACGTCCCGTGGCAGTAACGGCCCCCAGACGACATTGACGCGGTTATCACCGAAGTCCTCGTTCTGGTACTTCTCCAGCAGTTTGAGGACTAGCCGACTCCGTCGGTTATAGACAGCCGTCCGGATAGTCCGTTTGCGTCCGACCTTCTGCAGCAGCGGTTGAAGCTCCATCTCCAGGGCAACCCCGGACAGGTCACGGTCGGTACCCCCGAAGGCAGCCCTTGGCGACTCGGATATGTCGTGCAGAGTCCGGTAGAGCAGCCCTATGTAATCGATATGTAATCTGAGGCCGCCACCCTGAAGCAGGTCAAGCAGGTAAGCCTTGGCGTCTTCCGGTATATTCCATACTGCCCCCGGCCTGACGGCGATGTCTTCAGACTCCTCCACGTTTTCCAGCACGGCAACGGGATTGCCAGACAGCTCGAGTATCCTCGAAAGCTGCGTCATCGCCCGGTTGAACTCACGCTGCGGCTCCATTATCTGGGTGAGGTCAGATATCCCCCAGAACTTCTTGGGCTCCCGCAGGTTGGGATATATCACAAAGGGAATGAAACCGTAAGGATTGGGCTTCTGCTCTATGCGGGTGTTATCCAGCCACAGCTCGAACTCGGCATCCGTCCACAACTCGGTGACCGTGCCCTCCTTACCCCGGGGCTTCATACCATAGAGAAGCTCTGCCTCCTCGGCACTCAGGTTATACCTTGATGCCAGCCGCCATACCCTGGAGCTGTCATCGCCCGCCCGCCAGGTGTAGATACCCTGCACATCGGGAGACGTAATGCGAACACCACCCATCTCCTGGTCCCAGATGACCTTATAGCAGGCGTCCCCGACGATGGCACAGTCAATCTCGGTATCAAAGTCCAGTTGCTCAATGTCGTTTTCCTGGTGCACGCGGTAAAGCGCCGCTTCGGCCCGGCGGGCCTTTTCTTCGGCCTCCTCCGACGACTCCACCGGCTCGACAGCGAAGTCCCTGCCCGACATCAGATAGGAGGTAACCTTGTCAATCACCACCTTAGCGTAGTTAAAGGTAAGGCGCCTTTCACCCCATCTCGCCCTGCCTTCCCACTGCACGCTGTGGTAGAAGTCCAGTAACTCCTTATATCCACGAATCCTCTCGATATCCCGTCGAGCCAGGTCGGCGGGACTGAAGTCTTCACTCATGCCCGGTAACCTCCATATTAGCGGCCTCGCTGAATGCCTTTTTCAATGCCCTCTGCACGGTACGCTGGCTGACCTCGAAAATTTCAGCCAGTTCCCTTACTCCTCTACCCTCGGTGGTATACATCCTGGCCATCTCCTGTCCCCGCCGTCGTTTCAGCAGACGCTGCCTGCCTCCAGGTTCGTCGTAAACGCAGAGCGGCAAAGGACAGTTAAGGCAAGAACTGGCGAACTCACAACCCTCATCGTGGTAACGGCAGAACTCCGGGGGAAGGTCCCGCTCAGCGTTATCAATCGACCGCAACTCCATAACTAACCTCAACGAGAATGACTGAGCGAATTCATATTAGTACACTTGTTCTATGATAGTCAATACCTTTTTGTCATTCCCTATTATGGATTTTTGTCTATCTTTGGATTAGGGTGGTATAATCACCAGACTGCGTTTTACGCCAATCACCCATAATAAAGACACGAATACCTTACGGAGGTGTACGTATGAAAGCTGTTATATGCACAGGATACGGACCACCGGAAGTTCTTCAGCTTCAGGAGGTGCCCAAACCCGTTCCCAAGGACAATGAAGTACTGATAAAAGTCCATGCTACGACGGTAACTCCGATGGACTGGCGTCTACGCCAGCCAGGTATGAACATTATTGCCCGTATGATAGCAGGACTGATAAAACCAAAGAATCCTATATTGGGGACTGAGTTTGCCGGGGAAATTGAATCAGCAGGCAAAGATGTAAAACGATTTAAAGAGGGTGACCAAGTATATGGAGGAGCACCTCCTTTTGGTGCACATGCCGAATACGTGTGTATGCCCGAAAATAAAGTTGGCATTAAACCTTTAAATATGACCTTTGAAGAAGCTGCTGGAGTGACGTTTGCGGGAACTACGGCATTGAAGTATCTAAGAGAAAAGGGCCATATTCAAGAAGGACAGAAAGTTCTCGTGAACGGAGCCTCCGGTGGTGTGGGCACTTTCGCTGTGCAGCTTGCCAAATATTTCGGCACGGACGTTACTGGGGTATGCAGCACATCGAATTTGGAGATGGTGAAGTCTATTGGGGCGGATATGGTAATTGACTACACAAAAGAGGATTTTACTAAAACCGGTGAGACTTACGACATTATTTTCGACGCCGTAGGTAAAAGGTCTTTTTCACAATGTAAAAGCTCGTTAAACAGGGGAGGTATCTATCTCAACACTGTTGCCACCATTCCACTACTTTTACAAATGCTATGGACTGCTAAGATAGGAGATAAAAAAGCTGTTTTTGCGTTGCTACCTTTCACCCCGGAAGACCTCGTCTTTCTGAAAGACGTTATTGAGGCAGGGAAGGTGAAAACAGTAATCGACCGGACCTATCCTCTGAGTGACATTACTGAAGCTCACAGGTATGTCGAAACAGGGCACAAAAAGGGAAATGTAGTCATCACCGTGGAGCATAATGATAAAACCTGATAGATTTGGATGAATGACACTGCTGTGAGCACAGAACTCTATTACTTTTCAGGGACGGGGAATTCACTTGTTGTGGCAAGGGATATTGCCCGAAAAATAAACGGGAAGCTGATATCCATCCCTTCTGTGATGGACAAGGAAAGCATAAAAATCGATGCCGATGTGGTTGGAATCGTTTTTCCCGCATATTATATGAGAATGCCAGGAATTGTTGAAAGGTTTATCAATAAACTCACGAATCTGCAAGATAAATACATCTTCGCTATTGTTACGGTCGGTGGAATCGCGGGAAGCGTTCTCTATCGACTTTCCGAAGCAATCAGTGAACGTGGTGGTAGTCTTAACTCCGGTTTTATTGTACGTATGCCCGCCAACTATATTGATAATGCAGATGCACTTCCATTGTTCCTTCAGAAAAGAATGTTCCGAAATTGGAATAGAAAAGCTCATAAAATCGCCAGTGCTATTAACACCGGCAAGAGCGGCCTGATGACAAGATTTAATCCAGTAATGACACTGTTGTTTTCGAGGTATATTGATAAACAATATTCGAGAGGTGAGTTAAGTCCGGATATTGATAAGAGCTTTTGGACGGACAGTAAATGCAACGGATGTGGAATTTGCCTAAGAGTCTGTCCTGTTAGAAATATTGAACTGGTTGATGATAGACCCGTGTGGCAACACCATTGCGAAAAATGCCTGGCTTGTATCCAATGGTGTCCAAAAGAGGCTATACAGTTTAGGAATGTAACAATGAAAAGAAAAAGATATCATCATCCTGATGTGAAGGTATCAGACGTGTTGAAATGGAATGAATAGCAGCCGCTGAACACCCATTTCGCTCATCTTTTGCTTCGAGTGTAGGGGTATGTTATATTCAAAAACTGTTATTCTGGAGGTGAAAAATGGAAACTCTGAGTTCTCTAGGTACCTTTCTGGGTGGTCTGGGCGTCCTTTTGCTTGGTTGTGGTTTAATGTGGTGGATTTCGCTGTACGATAAGTACAAGAAATCGAAATAAACCTACTGATAAATCGCTATCTTGAAAGGAGATATGATATGACCCAGTCAAGCACAGACACGCCTCAAGATGAAACACTGACAACAGATAGAATAGACAAAATGGCCTTCGCCGCTAGCCAGTCCGGAGTCCTGATAGCCGCTTTAGAGCTCGATCTTTTCACAGCAATTTCTGAGGGTTTCAATGAACCAGCTAAGTTCGCTGAACGGACCAAGGTTCCAGTAGACTCAGTCGATCGGCTGATGAGTGCCTGTGTAGGATTGAAACTGATTGAAAAAGAGGATGGTAAATTTTTCAATACGCCTGATGTAGATGCGTTCTTAGTTAAGGGCAAAACATCCTATTGCGGTGACTTTTTTACCATCCAGCCAAAGGTTGATTACAATGTTTGGAACGATATAGTCCCCAGTCTCAGGCAATCTGTACCTGAAAACAAGAAGCCAAATAAAGGTTACTATTTTGAGGATTCTCAGTCTGCTCGTGATTACGCTGTAGCACTATATAACCTCCGCTGGAAGGGTGCTCAGAGATTTGCCAGGCGATTTGATTTCTCCAGCTACTCGTTATTCCTTGACTTGGGTGGTGGAGCGGGCACATATTCGATTGCAGCAGCACAGGAACACTCGCATCTCAGAGCAATTGTTTTCGATTATGCAAATGTAATACCTGTCGCTGAGGAGTACATTCAAAAGGCGGGTGTATCTGATCGTGTTAAAACTGTATCAGGTGATTTCTTAGATACCGAGTTCCCCGGTGGAGCCGATCTTGCGGCCTATATTACATGTCTTCAGGTATATGGGCCGGAGGATGTCCAATTTTTAGTTAACAAGGCTTTTAATGCCCTTGTGCCAGGTGGCGGTCTTATTATTATTGATTATATGATGAATGAAGACAAAACTGGTCATCCTGGAGCGTTATTCTGTCATCTCTATCAAAAGTGCATATCTCCTGAAAATCCTGGTTACGTCAATACGCCAACAGAGTTCCGGGACTACCTGATGAAAGCTGGTTTTGTTGATATTTTGGCTAGAGAGCCTCGATATGGGCCAATGGGTTTCGTATTCGGTAAGAAGCCGAGGTAAACCTCGGTATATTACCAGTAACAGTAAATTTATAAAAGGTGGAATGATGGCCAGTAAATGGAAGACTGTCAGGGAAGGATTAGTCGGTGCATCGATTATGGCACTATCCCTTATTACGCCTTTTCTCAATCGCCGGCGTAGATATTGGGGTGCTACCGACGCTGAGATTCAGCGAACCTTACCTGGCGACGATCTAATACCACATCCAAAATGGCAGTACACTAATGCGATTACCATTGAAGCTCACATCACCAACGTCTGGCCCTGGTTGGTGCAGATTGGACAAGGACGAGGTGGATTTTACAGCTACGAATGGCTTGAAAACCTAATTGGTTGTGATATTCATAATGCCAACCAGATTATCCAGGAATTTCAGCACCTCGAGATTGGGGACAGCGTGCGACTTCACCCCGAAATGCCTGGTTATCCAGTGGCGATTGTTGAGCCAGGCCGTGTTATTGTGCTCAACGCCGATACGCGTACCGGACCTACACCTGTTCCTGGCGGCACGAAGTCAGAGGACTACTATGTCAGCACCTGGGTATTCTTCCTCGATAAGCTCGAAGAACAAAAAACACGGCTTATCTCCCGACTTCGAAGTGACTACAACCCAAGAATGAGAAATAAACTGCTCTATGGTCCTTGCCTTGTAGAACCAATCAGTACCGCGATGCAGCGGAAGATGCTGCTCGGCATCAAACAGCGGGTGGAGGCTGCCGGGACACGCCTTGTTACGGCTTAGGCCGATGGTAGAATAACTAGGAGGGCATATGAAAAGAATACTTGAAAATGTCCCTCATCTGACTTGGAACGGACATGATGAATCAGTCCTGCGAAATGACGAACTCAGTGATGACTTACACATTGTTTCAGCAATCAAATTTACCCTGGACTACATCAATCGTCCTGTTAGCAAAACAGAAATCGCCGGCTTAACCGGCGCCGCCTTTTATATGGGATGGAATGCCAAGCATCTATTCTCGGGGCAAGGTGGTTCGGTGTTCCTGTTTCCCCACGAACAAGAAATGAGCTTGTATGATTCTCCATGCTGCTGTTATTTCAACCTGCTGTTCCAGTATATGGGCATACACCATGAGATAATTAGGAAAGGAAGCAGAAGCCTGTGGGACAAGATTTGTAATTCAATAAGCAACGGTGTTCCGGTTATAGCCGTCGAATGGGACCCTGTTGAGAGACGGGGACACTCAGCTATCATCTGTGGCTTTGACAGTGAAGAGGAGAAATTGTTCGGTAGAATATATGAAGGGGAGAAACGAGAAGATTACACCCACATTACTCCCCGGGACCTTCATCATGCAATCGTTCTCACACCTGATGAATCCTGGAAAAACAAGCCATATGGTACGGCAATGAGAAAATTCGGTATTCAGTCTCTTGTCAACGCCGTAAAGCTTCTGGAAGGCGCCTTTTTTAAAGATGACGGGGGATGGCAGCTTGGCATCGGCTGCTACGAGACTCAGGCACGCCTCATACTTGAAAGGATGAATCCTGATAACTTTGATGGCCACACTTATTTTCTTTTGGATCATTTTTTATTCTGGAGAATGCAGGTTCTTCTTATATGCCGGTCTTATGCCTGCGAGTATCTACGTTTCCTACTAAGTCAAAATGTACTTGATGACCAAAAAAGCTTACTTGAAGCCATTATGATTGAATATGAACGGTTTAGAGATTTCTTCAATTCCAGGCTCACAATCCACGCTAATCTTGAAAGCGTAACGAATGGTCGGCCTCTTATCTGGAACCACAACGGTAACAGCATTCCTACTATGCAGCTATTTGTGTCAGAAGCAGGCAGAAGAGAATTTGCTTCGTTCCTGCATAATTTGAAACAAATCGAGGAGAAGGCCCTGTCTTCATTAAGGGATTTTGTTGACGTTTATTCTAGCGCATGACACATACGTTCGTGTTTGCTGCTGGGCATATCGGTCATTTTTGTCGATATTCTGAATCCAGTGGTATAATAGCCACACGGTAATAGAGATGCCACAGAAACGGGAGAAACTCATCGCCGTCATCGGTGGTAGTGAACCCTCCGCAGAAGAAGCCAGGCTAGCCGAAGAGGTTGGCCGGGAGTTGGCCAGGCGGGGTGCCACTCTAGTATGCGGCGGCCTCAGCGGAGTCATGGAAGCCGCCTGTCGCGGTGCCGCCTCTGAAGGAGGCCTCACCATAGGTATCCTCCCCGGCAATAGTCCGGATGACGCCAATCCCTACGTACGCATAGCCATAGTAAGCGGTGTCGGTTACGCCAGGAACATAGCCGTCGTTAAATCAGCCCGGGCGGTCATCGCCATCGGCGGCAGCTACGGTACCCTCACTGAGATTGCCTATGCCCTGCAGAGCCAAATCCCTGTTATTGGCCTTAAAACATGGGCTATCATCCGAAACGGCCAGACAGATGACTCGATTATCGTTGCTGAAAACCCTGCCAGGGCGGTTGAAATCGCTTTAAGTTCTGTATGACAGGAGAATTATGTCAACTATAGAAAACATCGGGGCCAGGGAAATCCTCGATTCCAGGGGCAACCCTACCGTGGAAGTCGAAGTACGGCTTGCCGATGGCTCGACGGGTCGCGCGGCGGTACCCTCCGGGGCCAGTACCGGCACCCACGAGGCACTGGAACTGCGAGATGGAGACAAAACCCGGTATAACGGACTCGGTGTACTCAGGGCAGTGGCCAACGTCAACCGGGAGATTGCCTCCGCCCTGGTTGGGATGCCGGCTACCAACCAGGCAGCTATTGACAACAAACTGATCGACCTTGACGGTACAGGTGATAAATCACGTCTGGGAGCGAACGCTATCCTGGGCACTTCCCTCGCTATCGCAAAAGCCGCTGCAAGTGCCGCCGGTGTACCGCTATACCGGCACCTCGGTGGCACAGACGCCACCACACTGCCGGTGCCAATGATGAACATCCTGAATGGCGGCAAGCACGCCACCGATTCGACTGACCTCCAGGAGTTCATGGTGGTACCAGCCGGCGCCATCAGCTTCAGGGAAGCACTGCGCATGGGTACCGAAGTCTATCACTCCCTGAAGAAGGTACTCAAACAACGAGGTCTGAATACAAACGTGGGTGACGAAGGGGGCTTTGCCCCAAGCCTGGCCTCAAATAAGGAGGCAGTCGAGGCCATACTAGTCGCCATCGAGCAGGCCGGATACCGACCGGGTAAAGACTGCTTTATCGCCCTCGACCCGGCATCCAGCGAGTTTTACGAGGAGGGGCGCTACATCCTTGCCAGAGAAGGCGTGTCCCTTACCAGTGAGCAGATGGTGGATTACTATGCCCGCTGGGTAAACGATTACCCCATCATCAGCATCGAGGATGGCATGGCTGAGGACGATTGGGAAGGCTGGCAGCTTATCACCAGCAAGCTGGGGGCAACCACTATGCTCGTCGGTGACGACCTCTACGTTACCAACGTCGAGCGCCTGCGCCGCGGTATCCAGACAGGAGCATCCAACGCCATCCTCATCAAGCTCAATCAGATTGGTACACTCACCGAGACCATCGCCGCCGTCCAGATGGCGCAGCAGGCCGGCTGGAAGGCGGTGGTCAGCCACCGCTCCGGCGAGACCGAGGACACCACCATCGCCGACCTGGTCGTCGGGCTCGGTACCGGGCTGATAAAGACAGGAGCACCCTGCCGCTCCGAGCGCACCGCCAAATATAACCGCCTCCTCAGAATCGAGGAGGAACTGGGCAACCGGGCTGTTTTCGCAGGCATAGGGGCATTTCAGCAATAGTAGCGATGTATCCTGATGTATAAACGGGATTATATCCACAACGAGGGCTCATAAAAGAGTAGCCAAAAACAGTCAGAATGATATAGTATACTAGTATCAATACATGGCACGAACGAAACACGGGAGGCGAATATGGTAACCAGAATTGGTATCAACGGCTTCGGTAGAATTGGTAGATTGACTCTACGGACAATTCACCAGTACCACCGTGACCGGCTTGAGGTGGTTGCTGTAAATGACATTGCTGACACCAAGACCAACGCCCACCTGCTGAAGTGGGACACCAACTACGGCCACTTTCCCTGTGAACCGGGAAAGGACGGGAAATCCATAATTGTTGATGGTAAAGAAATCAGGACGCTATCCGAGCGCGAACCGGCTAATATCCCTTGGAAGGACTACGGTGCCGACATCGTCATCGAATCGACCGGCCTGTTCACCGATGCCAAACAGGCAGCAGCCCACCTCCAGGGTAGCGTTAAGAAGGTGCTCATCTCAGCACCGGCAAAAAATGAGGACATTACGGTCGTCCTTGGTGTTAACGAAGACAAGTACCTTCCTGACAAGCACAACATCATATCCAATGCCTCCTGCACTACCAATGGTCTCGCCCCTCCGGCCAAGGTACTGAGTGATAATTTCGGTATTAACAAAGGAATGATGACCACTATCCACGCCTACACCAATGACCAGAAGGTTATGGACATCGTGCACAAGGACCTGCGTCGTGCCCGGGCTGCCGCTATGAACATCATACCCACCAGTACCGGGGCCGCGTCTGCCATCAGCCGTGTTCTGCCCGAACTGGAAGGCAAACTCCACGGAATAGCTCTTCGCGTACCCGTGACCACTGTATCGTTGGTCGACCTCATCGTTGAGCTTGAAACCCCGGTCACCACCGAAAAAGTAAACGAAGCCTTCCGTCAGGCAGCCGAAGGACCCATGAAAGGCATACTGGAATACTGCGAGGAAGAACTGGTCAGCGTAGACTTCAAAGGAAACCCGGCAAGCTCTATCATCGATGCACCCAGTACCATGATCATCGGGGACAACATGGCCAAAGTATTCGCCTGGTACGATAACGAGTGGGGCTACAGCTGCCGCCTGGCTGACCTCGCTATCTATATCGCCGAAAAGGGACTCTAGGCAGACGGCATTTGACATATTATGCCTGTGCGTTTACAATAGCACCAATACGTTTTCCGAGGTGGGAAAGTGAAATTACTTGTTATTGGGTTTGGACAATGTGGGTCGAATGTTGCTGACTGCTTTGCCCGGATTAACAAGAGGTCTCGCGCTCAGCGCAGGATTGAGATAGTCACCGGCTGCTTTGCCGTCAATACCGACCTTGCTGACCTGAGTGGACTGGCACACATCAAGTCTGATTACCGCCACAGAATACTCATTGGGGGGCGTAAATCAGGCGGCCACGGTGTCGGTAAGATAAATGAGCTGGGCGCCGAGGTCGCCAGGGAGGACGCCGACAAGGTCATCGACGCCATCAGGGCGACGCCGCACTTCTTTGAATCAGATGCCTTCATGTTATGCGCTGGTGCCGCCGGTGGCACCGGCTCAGGATCCATCTCAGTCATCACCCAGATACTTAAGGAACGCTATATCGACAAGCCGATTTATAACCTGATTATTCTCCCCTTCGAACATGAAGAGCGTACTGAGGAAAGGACCATCTATAACTCGGCGACCTGCCTGAAATCAGCCAGTGCGGTGGCCGACGCCATCTTCCTGGTCGACAACCAGAGATATGTCAGGAAAAACGCCACGCTGAGGAACAACCTGGCCGGCATCAACCACCTCATCGTTGAGCCGTTCTACAACCTGCTCTGTGCCGGCGAGGAAAAGAAGGCCAAGTATGTCGGTGCCAGGTTGCTCGATGCCGGGGACATTATCCAGAGCATAGCCGGGTGGACAGTTATCGGCTATGGCCAGGCGCAGATACCGCCCTTCCGCCTGCCGTTCCGGTCAGCCAGCAACTTCCGTGACAAGAGTACCGAAATCCACCGTGGCATCGAGGCGATGGATGCCGCTATTAGCGAGCTATCCTTCAAGTGTAACCCTGAGGATGCTGCACGCGCACTGTATCTCGTCTCGGCACCCGGCAAGGAAATGAACCTCAGTGTCATCAAAGAGCTCGGCGAGTACCTCAAGAGCCTCACCCCCGAAGCCATCATCAGGAATGGCGACTACCCCAGGGAAAGGGGTGCCCTTGATGTCTCCGTCATCCTGTCCGAGCTTAAGGACGTTGAGAAAGTACGGCGATACTATCTGGAAGCTGCCCAGGTCGTTAGCACAATCAAGAAACGGCAGGAGGAGATTGACGCCAAACTGAAGGAGATTGACGAGGTCTCCAAAGACGTCCCGTCACTCCTGCAATAAACACCGAAGACCCTGTTTTAACTTGTTCTCTTTATGGCCTCCTTCGGGGGGCCATATTTTTTCGCTTATTACTAAGAACTCTGTTGTCAAAGTGCCGAAATCAGCCAGTAGTTTCTTGTAAAAGGCCTTTGGAAACCGACCGATATAAGGTATAATAAGGGCGAAAAATGGCGTCACAGGTCTTTTATCGTAAATACCGTCCCCAGACACTCGCTGAAGTAGTGGGCCAGGAACCAGTAACCCATACACTGCTTAATGCCCTGAGCAGCGGCCACATCTCTCACGCCTACCTGTTCTGCGGACCGCGGGGCACCGGCAAGACCAGCACGGCACGTTGTCTGGCCAAAGCAGTCAACTGCCTGACCGACGGCCAGGGAGAGCCATGCAATGCCTGCGAGATGTGCCAAGCAATAACCGAAAGCAGGGCTCTGGACGTTATTGAGATTGACGCTGCCAGCAATACCGGTGTCGATGATATCCGCAGCCTCCGCGAGAAGGTCAACTACGCACCCAACCAGGCCCGCTATAAGGTCTACATCATTGATGAAGTACACATGCTCAGCACCAGCGCCTCCAATGCCCTGCTCAAGACCCTTGAGGAGCCACCATCACACGTCATCTTCATCCTGGCGACTACCGAAGCACACAAGATACTGGCCACTATCATGTCACGGTGCCAGCGGTTTGACTTCCGACGCCTTTCGCAGGCAGACATAGTCTCAAAACTCAACCATATCTGCGACACGGAGGGAATCAGCATAGAACCGGAAGCAATACGGCTCATCGCCAGGAGCGCCACCGGCAGTCAGCGGGATGCCGAAAACTTGCTGGAGCAGCTTACTACTTACTACGGCTCTGATATCACCCTGCACCAGACCCAGGAGATGCTGGGTATCACGGGAGACCAGCGGACCAAGGAGCTTGCCCGGCATATCGTTAATAGCGATGTCCCTGCCGGGATTGCGACCATCAATGCTATTAACAACGACGGCCTGAACCTGCGCCAGTTCAACCGTGAACTGGTAGAATATCTCCGGGGACTATTGCTCATCAAGACCGGCGCCGAAGAGGCGGTAGACCTTACCGCCGAAGATACCGCCGAGATGAAGGAACTTGCTTCCCGTGCTCCCCTGCCCCAGCTCCTGAAGGCAGTTAAGACATTCGGGCAGCTCGACCTCAGTCTCGATAGCCACTCCACCTTGCCACTTGAACTGGCCATGGTCGACTGTAGCCTGACCCCGGTACCGGAGCGGCAAGCGAACCCTGCACAACAAGCCGAATACGAACCACCTCAGCCTCCGAAGAAAGTCGCACGGGAGCCTGCTTCCACTCCAGCGCCTGCGACCACTCCGACAGCCAGCACACCGACTCCCAGCCAGCCAGCACCTGAGCCTGCTACAACGGAGGAGGCACAGCCCGAAACACCTGACGCATCTCCACAGACATTTGGCGATGAGACGGAGAAACTGCGGCAGGACTGGAAGAGGCTGATTGCCGAGGCACCACCTGAAATCAGAAGAACACCGGCGCTAGCCATTCTCCGGAGCGCCGGTATCACGCCCGTATCGGTGGAAAACGGCACGGTAATCCTCTCTTCCAGATACCCCTATCTTAAAGAGAAACTCGAAGACCCGGAAAACCAGAGAGTCGTCGAAGCGGCTATCAGCAGCTTTCTCGGTCACCCGTGCCGCGTACGATGCGTTTCTGAAGGAAACCACCTGGTGAGAGAAGCCCTGAGACTGGGAGGTAAGATTATTGACGCGGAGGAGACATGAACTTATCGATGATAAACCAGGCACGCCAACTCAAGGCCCAGCTCGAAGAAACACAGAGAGAACTGGCCAGGATTGAGGTTACTGCAGAGGCCGGCAAAGGCGCCGTCAAAGTCACAGCCAATGGTCAGCAGCAGATTCTGGCAGTAACAATATCACCCAAGGCGATGGACGAGAATAACCCGGAGCAGCTCGAGCGGTTGATACTGAAGGCAATAACGGATGCACAGGCCAAATCCCAGAAGGTGGCCAGCAAGAAAATGAAGGGCCTAACCGGCGGCCTTAAGATACCCGGACTTTTCTAATCGGCATTGTCCTGAATTAGGTTAAGGGAGTTGACATTGAACCAGGGGCCAACACCGGCCGCTAATGCCATAGGCCGGCTCATCGAGGAACTGAACAAGCTGCCCGGTATTGGGCCAAAGAGTGCCCAACGCCTTGCCTTTTACCTGCTTCGCGCACCACGGGAGCAGACCAGTCTACTCGCCGACGCAATACTCACGGTCAGGCAGAAGATAACGCTCTGTTCGAGCTGCTGCAACGTCACCGATACTGACCCCTGTCCCATCTGCCGCAACGACCAGCGGGACCAGGGAACGATATGCGTCGTGGAGCAGCCCCAGGATGTCCTGGCCATCGAGCACACCGGAAGCTATCACGGACTGTATCATGTTCTCCACGGGGCTATCTCTCCAACCGAGGGCGTCGGTGCCAACGATGTCAGGATAAGAGAGCTTACCGACCGATTGCAGAACGGGACCGTCAATGAAGTCATCCTGGCCACCAATACCAACCTCGAAGGAGAGCAGACCGCCCTTTACTTGAATCAACTCCTTCTACCGCTCGGCATCAGGGTCACTCGCCTCGCCCGCGGGCTCCCCTTCGGTACCGAACTCGAATACGCCGATGATAACACCCTTACCCGCGCCCTCGAAGGCAGGCAGGAACTCTAACAATAGCATCTGCCCCTAGCATTATTCACCCACACGAGGAGTACTTTTGATACTGGAACATAGAGAAGCTATTCATTCCAACTTCGATGGTACCATTATTGACATCGAGACAATCGGTAAATTCAACGCACGCTACCGGGATACGGATGATATCAGGGAATACGAGTACATCCGGCAGGTCATCTTCGGGTACATAGACCGCCATGCCCTGACTATACTCTACGTTAGAGATACGGAGGAGATTGACGAGTTGAACGAAAGGGTCGCCAGCCTCATCGGCAACCTGACCAAACCGTTTTATGCCTTCAATACTGTTTTTGAAAGGTCGGTCCTTTACCACGGGCTCGGCAGGGAACTACACTTCGACGGAGAACTCCAGGCAGAGAAATACGAGTCCAAAGCCAGCGCTGTCAGTACTCTTGGCATTCCTAACTACGACGACCCGTTTTTCGACAGGGGAATCCTCTGCATGCAAGCCTGGGAAAGCGGCGATTTTGATAAAGCCATTGCCCACAACCGGGCCTGCCTCCTCAAGGAAAGGGACATTTTACTCCTGAGGGGATTTCGAGAGCCGGAGGGACTTACATACACCAGCTAGCTGTAAACAGGTGCTTGAGAAGTTGCGAGTGAATTTCTTACTCTGCGAGGTGATATGATAAAAACATATAACAAGCTTGTCAGAGATAGAATACCTGAGATAATAAGAGGAAAAGGAGATAAACCTACCACTCACACCGCAACTGATGCTGAGTATAAAGTCAAGCTAAATGAAAAACTGAAAGAGGAAGTGGAAGAATACCTCGAAAGCGAAAGGAATGAAGAGCTGGTCGACATACTGGAGATAGTCTATACCATAGGCCACTTGAAAGGTCTGGACAATAACGAATTAGAGGAAACACGAAAACGAAAAGTAGATGAAAAGGGCAGGTTTGATAGAAAGACTATTCTTGAATACGTAGAAGAACAGGATGATGACTAGATTAACCGGCATGAAAGCTATCTCCTTCGACGCCGACGGTACCCTGTGGGACTTCCAGCAGGTAATGCGTCATTCTCTCGGCAAGGTAATGGAAGCACTGGAGCACCTCGACCCGCAAGCAGTGGCCGTACTCAACATCGATAAGATGATTGCCATACGGAATCGGGTAGCCGAGGAACTGAAAGGAAAGACCACCAACCTTGAAGATATTCGCTTTCAGGCCTTCAGGCGTACCCTGGAAGAAATCAACCGACCCGACGAGAAGTTAGCGCGACACCTTAACGAGGTCTATTTCCGGCACCGCTTTGAGGACACCGAGCCTTTTGAGGACGTCCTGCCTACACTGCAGACGCTGAAGGAGCGATATCGCCTAGGCCTGTTGTCAAACGGTAACAGCTACCCTGAGCGCTGTGGTTTCGAGGGAATATTTGACTCGGTGGTCTTCTCACAGGTGCACCGTGTTGAGAAGCCCGACCCGGCTATCTTCCGGATTACCCTCAGAGAGCTCAGTTGCACCGAGGCAGAGCTGCTCCACGTCGGCGATTCGCTGGAAAATGACGTTGAAGGTGCACATAATGCCGGTATCAGGTGCGCCTGGCTCAATAGAAATCAAATCCAGAACGAAACCGACGTCGTACCGGACTACGAGATACATTCATTAGCAGAACTGCTGGATATTCTGCCATGACCAGACCGAGAAACTACCAGACCGAAGCCGTCATCATCAAAAAAACAAAACTGGGCGAGGCAGACAGCATCCTCACCATGTACACGCCTGACATGGGCAAGATTCAGGGGTTCGCCAAGAGCCTGCGGCGTCCTAAAAGCAAGATGGCCGGCCACCTCGAGCTGCTCACGCACAGCAAGGTCTCCCTGGCACGGGGACGCAACCTGGACACGATAACCGGCGCTCAGACCATCACCGCTTTTCTCCCCCTGAAAAACGACCTCTGGCTCACCTCTTACGGTCTCTATGTCATCGAGCTGGTCAACCAGTTCACCGCCGAGCACGACAAGAATCCCATCCTGTTCCGGTTGCTACTCGATACCCTGCACAAACTCTGCCAGAAAGACGTAGACAAAGAATTCGTCCTGCGCTATTTCGAGATGCACCTGCTCAGTGAAGTCGGCTACCGCCCCCAACTGCAACGGTGCGTCACCTGCAAGTCACCCCTGCAGCCGGTCACTAACTACTTCTCTCCGAATGCCGGAGGTGCGCTGTGCCCCGACTGTGGCATGCAACAGTCATTGAGCCAGCCTCTCTCGGTCAATGCGCTCAAGGTACTCAGGTTCCTCCAGGATAACGATTACGATACCGCCAACCGACTCAAGATAGATGAGGCGTTAAGCCGGGAGCTGGAGACCATTATGAGAAGCCATATCAAGTACCTCCTCGAGCACGACGTCAAATCGGTCGAGTGGCTGGACATTCTGCGGGCACAGATGCTGCAGGCAAACACCGGCCAGCAGCCTACGTCCTGAGAGACAGTCCCACAAGATACATTTTACGACTCCCGCCACTTTACTATAAGTCAAAGATGGCCTATACTGACACATGTATAACAGATTACTCGTAATTGAGCGTGAAAGATGCCATCCAGACAGGAACGTATTAACCAGCAAAGACAGGAAAAACTTGGCCGGATTCGGAAGCTGGGTATCGACCCGTACCCTAACCGGTACCGCCGCAGCCACACCGTTAGCGAGGCCGTAGCCCTGCTTGAGCAGATAGAAGCCGACCAGACCAAGCAGAAAGACGTCAGTGTTGCGGGACGTATCACGGCAAAACGAAAGATGGGCAGGAGCGCCTTCTTCGACATCCGTGACAGCTCCGGGAAGATACAGCTCCTCTTCAAGGACATAGACAAGTTTGACCGGAAAAAGCGGGGGCTCTTCGATGACCTGGACACCGGCGACTTCATTGGCGTGCAGGGTAGCCTGCTCCGCACCCGTACTGGCGAGCCAACGGTCGATATGAAAGACTTCACCCTGCTTGCCAAATCGCTTCAACCACTGCCGGAGAAATGGCACGGCCTCAGCGATGTCGAGACACGGTACCGCCAGCGCTACCTTGACCTGATATCCAACGCCGAAACAAGACACACCTTTGAGATACGCAGCCAGGTTATCGCTGCCATCAGGCAGTTCCTTAATGAGCGTGGCTTCGTTGAGGTGGAAACGCCGGTGCTATTGCCATCAGCCGGCGGTGCACTCGCCAAACCATTCGTGACCCACCACAATGCTCTCGACAAAGACTTCTACCTGCGAATTGCCACCGAGCTTCACCTCAAGCGTCTTATCGTCGGTGGTTTCGACAAGGTCTACGAGATAGGGCCCATCTTTCGCAACGAGGGCATCTCGACGACACACTCCCCCGAGTTCACCATGCTTGAAAGCTACGAGGCCTACGCCAACTACCTTGACGTCATGGAGATGGTAGAGGAGATGATATGCACCGTATGCGAGCAGGTCGTGGGAACCCTCCAGGTCGAGTTCGCCGAGAACGTTATCGACCTCACTCCTCCCTGGCAGCGTATCACCCTGCGCGAGGCTGTCAAGGAGTACAGTGGCATTGATTTTGTTTCTTACCCAACAGCAGATGGTCTGCGTGCACGGATGCGCACCCTGGACATGGAGGTCGACCCGGAGAGCAACTGGGCTAAACTCGTCGACGACCTTCTCAAGACCTTCGTCAGGCCCGCCCTTATTCAGCCCACCTTTGTCTATGACTATCCGGTATCCATGTCACCACTGGCCAAGATTAAGCCGGGCGAAAAAAGGGTGGTGGAGCGTTTTCAGGCCTTTGTCGGCGGTAGTATCGAGCTTGGCAATGCTTACAGCGAACTCAACGACCCCATCGAGCAGCAGGAGCGGTTTGTTGAGCAGATGCAGGAGCGGCACGGCGCTGACGAGGAGCAGTGGATTATAGACGAAGACTTCCTGCTGGCCCTGGAATACGGCATGCCCCCCACCGGCGGACTGGGGGTCGGTATCGAACGACTGGTGATGCTGCTCACCAACCAGCAATCAATCCGCGAGGTAATCCTCTTTCCCCACCTTAAGGACAAACCTTGACCGGTAGAATATGGCTTGTGATAATGAGGCAAAGAGATGACGGCCGAGAATAAAAACACCCCACAGGTAAATTTACCCAGAGGTCTTATGGGGAGGATTACCTTTATCTTCATGAATATGGGACATAAGTCCATATATGAGAATATGGCGAAAGTCCTTGCACTGAAGCCAGAAGATGACCTCCTCGAAGTCGCCTGTGGGAACGGCTACTTCTTGAAGAAGTACGCTTCACATGTCAATAGCATCACCGGTTTAGACATCTCGGAGCTCTCCGTAAAGATGGCAACCAGTAAGAACAAGGGACGTGTTGTCTCAGGAACTGCGGAATTCGTACAGGGTGATGCCTCAAAACTACCGTGGGAAGATAATAAATTCAGCGTTGCTGCCTCAATGGCTAGTTTCCCCGGATTTCCCAAGCCTTTAGAGGCACTAAAGGAAATGCATCGAGTGCTACGCTCCGGAGGAAGAGCCGTTGTCAGCATAGAGTGGAACGCTGAAGATGGCCAAGACCACTCGAAACAAGCCAGCAAATACGGGTATCACATCTGGTCAGAAGACGATATAAGGACCATGTTGACAGAAGCCGGGTTCTCAGATATCACCTTCAGTTATGCAAAAGGTATGATGATGCCTAGGATGATGCTCGCGCGCGGGACAAAATAATTAGCTCTCAATCCTCACTAGGTAAGGAGATAATCAATGTCAGCCATCCCGGCTTTTGAGATAGGTGCCTGGAATGCCTGGATTTTCATGATTTGGCTGCTTATATTAAATTTTGGAACAATGCTGTTTAGTAAAGACTTGTACCAGAGAGCCGGGAACCCCCCTGATATGAAACCAAGTCAAAAGTATAAGATACTCAGCTTTGTATCTACTCCATTTTGGCTTTTGGCTACCGCCTATTCCATTTTCCTACCATTTGAACTAGGCACTATATGGTTTCCTATAGGTTTCACAATTTTCTTGCTAGGTATGATTATAAGTGTAGTCGCAACAATCAATTTTGCCAGGACTCAAATGTATGAGCCTGTTACTAGAGGAGTGTATCGCTACTCACGACATCCGATTTACGCAGCACTTGTTCTGATATATCTCGGTGTTAGCATAGCTTCAGCCTCCTGGGTTTTTCTGTTATTGACAGTCTTATTAGCAGTCCAGGTAGGCTTGTCCGTAGCCGATGAAGAGCACTACTGTCTGGAGAAATACGATAATGCCTACCGTGAATACATGACAAGAACACCAAGATGGATAGGAATACCGAAATCATAGAGAGAATGAACTAAAGGGGAAAAACCATGTCAGCAACTCCAGCCTTTGAAATTGGCGTCTGGAACGCCTGGATTTTTATGGCCTATCTGTTACTATCGTTTATTCCTTTTATTTACATTGCTATCAAAAAGAGTGTGCCTTCTGTTGAAGAGATCCGCGGACTGTCCAGAGTAGCGAACATGTTTGCCAGTTCTTCTAAACTGCTGTTGCTACCGGCAATGGTATATTCCATATTTTTGCCGTTGAAACTTGACACGGTATGGTTTTTTGTGGGCTTGCCTATTACTCTAATAGGACTGATTGCCTACACCATAGTCTTGGTGAACTGGGCTACCACGCCATTAGATAGTTCGGTCTCCAGAGGGCTATATCGCTACTCACGGCACCCGATGTATGTCACCATGTTTATCTTCTTTCTGGGGCTGGGCATAGTTACCGCCTCCTGGGTCTTACTGCTCCTTTTCATCATATTCGTGGTGGGCTGTGTTGTTTACGCAGATGTCGAAGAGCAGAGTCTCCTTGAGAAATACGGCGACAGCTACCGTGATTATATGAACAGAACACCAAGATGGGTTGGGATACCGAAATCGAGATAGTAAGTAGGGGTGGTTTATGCTAGACATTAGATTTATTCGTGAAAATCCGGACATCGTCCGCCAGGCACTGAGAAATCGCCAGGAAGACAGCGCCCCGCTGGATGCAATCCTGGAGCTTGATGCCGAGCGTCGACAGAGAGTGACGGAACTGGAAGACCTGCGGCATGCCCGCAAGCAGACCTCTAAAGACAGGGAAGCAGCCGCTGAGGAAGGACGGGCGCTGCGTGCCAGAATACGCGACCTCGAGGAAGCGGTCAGGGACCTGGAGGGAAAGCTTGAAGAACGACTTCTCCAAATGCCAAATACCCCTCACTCATCGGTACCGGTCGGCAAAGACGAGGACGATAACGTCACCGTGCGCACCTGGGGAGAGCCAAAGACCTTCGATTTTACCCCGGCCCCCCACTGGACGCTTGGAGAGTCGCTGGGCATTATCGACTTCGAGAGGGGTGTCAAGCTCTCCGGCTCGCGGTTTTACGTCCTCAAGGGACTGGGAGCGCGCTTACAGCGCGCGCTGATTGCCTTCATGCTCGACCTGCATACCAGCCAGCACGGCTACCAGGAGATGTACCCGCCCTTCATGGTCAAACGCGAGTGCATGGTCGGTTCCGGCCAGCTACCCAAGTTCGCCGATAACATCTATCACGACGAAGAGGACGACCTCTGGTTCGTGGGCACCGCCGAGATACCGCTGACCAACCTCCATCGTGACGAGATTATCCTGCCGGGGATGCTGCCCTTCTACTATGTTGCCTATACCGCCTGCTTCCGTCGCGAGAAGATGTCGGCTGGCAAGGACACACGCGGCATCAAGCGCGGCCACCAGTTCGACAAGGTGGAGATGTACAAGTTCACCGACCAGGAAAGCTCTTACGACGAGCTGGAAAAGATGGTCGCCAACGCCGAGGATATCTGCCAGCAGCTACAGTTACCCTACCGTATCCGTGAGATGTGCACCGGCGACCTCGGTTTCACGGCGAGCAAGTCTTATGACGTGGATGTCTGGGCACCGGGTTGCGAGGAATGGCTGGAGGTAAGCTCCTGCTCAAACTGCACCGACTTCCAGGCGCGCCGTACCAATATCCGCTACCGTCCCGCACCGGACGCCCGGCCTCTCTTCGTGCATACCCTCAACGGCTCAGGGCTGGCCTTACCCAGGATAATGATTGCCGTCATGGAGAACTACCAGCAGGCCGACGGCTCAATCGTCGTGCCGGAGGTGCTGAGGGATTTTGTGGGGGTGGAGATTATTACCTCCCCTTAATCCACTCCCACTTCTCGGCAAGCTCCTCGGCCTCCTTTATCATGTTGTCAATGAACTCCTTAACGGTCGGCACACCCTTTATTGCGCCCACCGCCAGCGAGCCCACCCGGCTCGGCTCCGGTACATTGGGGTCGCCTTCCCAGTCCCTGGCACTCGGCTGGATACGCTCCAGCATCGGCAGCCACTCGCTCAGAGGTAAATCACCCCGCTTCCGTATCACCTCTGCGTAGTCCTTCGGACTGGCATGAGAGAGCACGCGCCAGCGCAGCCTGGGATTGTCAGGGCTGGAATCGACCATGTCCAGCTTGGAGGCCTCGTTGGTCGGGCACTCCTTGGTGGCCATGAAGGCCGTACCCATCATGATTCCGTCAGCCCCCATTGCCAGCGCCCCGAGCAGGCCACGGGCATCACCGATACCACCGGCAGCCACAAAAGGTACCTTGAACTGTGGTGCCCCCCAGGTGACGTTCGTAAAAGTCGGTAACTGCTCCGGGTTCTTGAAACCGACCCCTTCCAGCCCGACCACGATGACGGCGTCCGCACCCAGTTCCTCGGCATGCAGCGAGTCTTTCACGCGGGCGGTCTTGTGTATCCACAGGAGGCCCGACTCCTTGATGCGGGGCGCCAGGGCATCCGGCTTGTAGATGGCCGTCTCCACCGGCACCTTCTCCTCGATACATACCTCGAGCATCTCGTCGATGCGGGGGCATATACCAAAGCTCAAATTCACCCCGAAAGAGCCGCTGGTTGCTTTCCGGCAACTCCTGATGTCCTCGCGCAGTTGCTCCGGCGTGCGCGAAGTAGAGGCGGTTATCAGGCCGTGAACACCTGCTTCGGCACAGGCCGCGGCAAACTCCCAGTTACCAAATCCGGCATAGGCACCCTCAAGAATGGGGTATTTACAGTTAAACATCTCGGTGATACGGGTCTTCCATTCCATTTCATTCCTCCTGCAAAGCCATACTCTGAGAATAGCGGAAACACCTGTTAGCGTCAAATCCGATAGTCATCGAAGAATTGACGTCGCACGTTCCACACCAATATACTAGACTACCAGGTAGGTGAATATATTAAGTAAGGTGTAGCAAAATGGCAGATACGTATGATGTAAAGGTTAAAGTCATATCCCAGAAAGGCACCTGTGGTGCTGGTCACAAGGTAGGAGATGAGTGGGTCATCACTGGCAAAACGCCGGAAGGCATCTGCCTTTCCGCCTTCAATGCGTTATTTCCTGCTACCCGCGTGTTGATGTTCGGCGGGTCTTTCCCATGGTCAAGTGACTCGGATGTCGCTTCTGCTGCCTGCCCAGACGCCGCCAATCCGGTAGTCTTCGAGCTTAAGCGTGTCCGCTAGCCGCTTCCCGGCAAGAGCATTGTCACCGGGTTGAAATATTTAGACTATGTATCGTGCGCTGACGTCCAATACCACATTATGTGCCGCTGGCACGGTAGAGGTCAGAACGGGTGTACAGATAGGTCTTTTCTGGGTCAGCTGTATCCGGCATGACACCCATATCTACCAGGCAGTCTTCACACAAATTCTCTCCGTGATGAACGTAGACCTTACCCGGGTACTCATTCGGCTGGTCCGAAAATTCACGGTCGCACTTCTCACACTTGACCCACATTAATGCCCCCCTGATAACGTTAATTTCTCCAAGAGACCCTAATATAGTCCTTCTTACCCCATGATGTCAACAACCATTGAAACCTTTAGCGGACCTGAGGAAAAACCCTGCCTCGAAAAGTGTTATAATCACTGGAAAAGTTCATAATCACGGATTATCGAAGAAACCAATGACAATATTCAAGGTAATAGGTAAAACAGCAGTCATCCTGATACTCTGCTTTGTGCTGATTACGTCGTGTTCGAGTCCGGTAGATGATAATGAAGAGCAGACATTATCTTTCCTCTGGGAGGTATCCTCAGATACGAACACGGTCTATATCCTGGGTTCGGTGCATGTGGCCAGGGCCGATATATACCCCCTGGCAGAAGCCATCGAAAATGCGTACGCACTCGCCGAATATCTGGTAGTAGAAGTTGACATCAACGCCATATCAGAGTTGGAAATGGCTGCACTCTTGATGGAAAAGGGCATGTACCCGACCGGTGAAAGCCTGCAAGACAACATCACAGAGAACTTATACTCGCGTTTATACGACAGAGTGAGTGAATTAGACCCAACCGGGCTGATGCTTTCTTCAATTAACCTGTTCGAACCCTGGGTAGTAGCTACGCTTATATCCGACCTGGACTATATGGCACTCGGCTACGAGGTCGAATATGGCATAGAGACCTATTTCCTGAACAAAGCAGAGGCCGACCGCAAGGACATCCTGGAACTGGAGTCAGCCGAGTTCCAGCTGGACATCTTTGACAGCATGTCCTACGAGATACAGATTGCATGGCTTGAGGATGCGGTTGATAATCCGGTTACCGAAAATGAGATGGAGGCCTTGTTCGAAGCCTGGAGCACCGGCGATGTTGAAATGATGGAGCGGATTGTCTTTGAAGATATCGAAGAAGATGAAAACTATAGAGAGTTATTAAGCATGGTCAATGACGAGCGCAACTTCCTGATGGTAGACAAGATTGAAAAATATCTGGAGGCCGACAAGACCTATTTCGTGGTCGTTGGCACGGCACACCTGGTGGGTGAAAACGGCATTATAAACCTTCTGGATAGTAAAGGATATACAATCGAGCAACAATAAAAAACTGAGGCACAGTTGACTCACAAGAGAGGAGAGATAATATGGTGACTGAGCGTGAAGCGTGGTTGAAAAAGACAGTAGAGGAACCAATAGACCCGGAGCTTCCTATCTGCGACCCGCACCACCATCTATGGGACCGTCCCGCCCGCGAGGACCGTCCTCGTAACCGCTACCTGCTCGATGAACTGCTGGAGGACATCGGAGATGGCCACAATATCGTCAAGACCGTGTTCGTAGACTGCCGGTCGATGTACAGAGCAGACGGACCCGAGGAAATGCGGCCCGTAGGCGAGACAGAATTTGTGCAGGGAATCGCTGCCCAGAGTGCCAGCGGACAACGTGGAACAACCAGGGTCGCCGCCGGGATAGTGAGCCATGCGAACCTTACCCTGGGTGCCGCCGTAGCACCGGTGCTGGAGGCACACATTGCAGCCAGCAATAACCGATTTCGCGGTATCCGTCACTCAAGTGTCTGGGATGCAAGCCCTGAAATCCAGCCCTATATGAGCCCCCCCAGGAGGCTGCTGTTTGATTCCAAGTTCCGCGAGGGATTCGGCTGCTTGCAGAAGTACGGCTTGAGTTTCGACGCTTGGCTCTATCACCATCAGATTCCAGACTTGACCGACCTGGCAAAGGCCTTTCCAGACACCACCATCATCCTGGACCACGTTGGAGGCATAATCGGCATCGGGCCGTATGCCGGCAAACGCGAGGAGATATTCCAGCAATGGAAGAGTGATATCGCTGAGTTGTCGACCTGCCCCAACGTGGTTGTAAAGCTGGGTGGCCTCGGTATGCCGGTCTGTGGTTTTGGCTGGAATGAGCGGAAGACTCCTCCAA